>NZ_JBEXPY010000040.1:0-75773 GCF_040612315.1 Streptomyces sp. NPDC006435 | reverse complement strand
TTGTTTGTGTCTGTGTGGGGGGGTGTCCCGGGGGGGGGGGGGGGGGGGGGGGGGGGGGGGGGGCGGGGGGGGGCGGGCGCCCCCCCCCCCCCCCCCCCCGGCGCCATCGCCTCCCACGGTTCGGCCGAACGGCACCGGCGGCTTGAATACACCTCTCCGCACTGATCCGGCCAGGGCCGCGTCAGCCCCGTTCCGGCGCCGGCCGCATCACCGCGGGCCTCTCCTCAGAAGAAGACCCCGCACCGCAGCAGCACGTTCGCGTACGGCCGCGCCTCCCCCGTCCGCACCACCAGCCGGGCACCCGCCGAGAGTGCCTTGAGCTCGTCGTGGGGTACGTGGGCGAGGTCCGGGAGGCGGGCGGCCAGCAGGCTCGCGGTCTCCGGGTTGGCCTCCCGCACCTCGTCCGCCGCGGTCGCGCCCTCCACCACGAGTTCGTCCAGCAGACCGTCGAGCACCTCGGCGAACGACGGGACGCCGGCCCGGAAGGCCAGGTCGACGACGCGGGGGCCGGCCGGGATGGGCATGCCCACGTCGCAGATCAGCACTCCGTCGCCGTGGCCCAGCTCGGCCAGGGCCCCGGCGAGGTGCCGATTGAGGATTCCGGCCCGCTTCACGGGGCCGGGACTTCCGCCGCGGTCGGGAAGGACGCCTGCGCGCCCTGCCGGGTGACGGCCGCCGCGCCCACCCGCACGGCGAACGCGGCGGCCTCGGCGAGTTCCTCGCCCAGGCCCAGCCGCCAGGCCAGGGCCGCGGTGAACGCGTCGCCCGCCCCGGTGGTGTCCACGGCCTCGACCGCGAGGCTCGGCACGGGCACGACATCGCCCGTGCGGCCGTCCGCGACGAGTGCTCCCGCCGCGCCCAGCGTGATCACGACCGACTTCGGGCCGAGCCCGAGCAGTGCCCGTGCCCACTCCCCCGGTGTGCTGCCCGCGTCCCCGCCCAGGATGTAGCGCGCCTCGTGCTCGTTGACCACCAGCGGGTCGCAGGCGGCCAGCACCCGGTCGGGCAGGGGCGCGGGCGGGGACGGGTTCAGCACCAGCCGGGTCTCGGGCGGCATCGCGGCCGCCACCTCGGCGACCGTCTCCAGCGGGATCTCCAGCTGTACGGAGACGACCCGGGCGGCGGCGAGCAGGGCACCGGCCGCCCGGACGTCCTTTGGGGTGAGGCGGGCGTTGGCCCCCGGCGACACCACGATGCTGTTGTCGCCCGAGGGGTCCACGGTGATCAGCGCGACACCGGTGGGGGCCCCGCCGACGAGCACGCCGTCGGTGTCGACGCCCGCCGCCCGCTGGGACTCCAGCAGCAGACGGCCGTGCGCGTCGTCGCCGACCCGGGCCAGCAGGGCCGTCCGGGCCCCGAGGCGGGCGGCGGCGACCGCCTGGTTGCCGCCCTTGCCACCCGGGTGGACGGCCAGAT
The DNA here is from genome assembly GCF_040612315.1 of Streptomyces sp. NPDC006435. Taxonomy (NCBI): domain Bacteria; kingdom Bacillati; phylum Actinomycetota; class Actinomycetes; order Kitasatosporales; family Streptomycetaceae; genus Streptomyces; species Streptomyces sp. NPDC006435. The sequence continues at coordinate 74,357 of NZ_JBEXPY010000040.1, read as the reverse complement.
CGGAGCCGAGCACCGTCTCGCCGGGGGCGGGGCGGCGTTCGACGCCGACGACCAGGTCGGCGTTGGCGGAGCCCACGACCAGCAGGTCGTACCGGTCGTGCTCGCTGTCGTACATGGTTCCTGCTTTCCGTGGTCGGACACTGCTCGGTGCGCGCTTCTGCCGCCCGGTCGCGGCCGGGTCCGCCCGAACGCGACCGGGCGGACCCGGAGCACTCGGGCGGACCCGGAGCGCTCGGGCGGACCCGGCCGTGCTCAGGAGAAGTCGGCGACGTTCTTCCCGGTGACGACCTTGACCGGCACCTTCACCATGTCGTCGATCCTCTCGCCCTTTGCCGCCTTCACCGCGTTCTGCACGGCGATCCGGCCCAGTTCCTTCGGCTGCTGGGCCACCGACGCGTACAGCGTTCCGGCGGTGACCGCCTTCAGGCCGTCCGGGGTTCCGTCGAATCCGACGACGGACACCGACTTCCCGGCCCTGCCGCCGAGTGCCTTGACCGCGCCGAGCGCCATCTCGTCGTTCTCCGCGAAGACACCGGTGATGCCCGGGTGGGACTGGAGCAGGTTGGTCATGACGTCCAGGCCCTTCGTGCGGTCGAAGTCCGCCGGCTGCTCGGCCACGACCTTGATGCCCGGGTACGCCTTCAGTCCCTCGGCGAATCCCGCGCCTCGCTCACGACTGGCCGAGGTGCCGGCCGTTCCCTGCAGGATGACGATGCTGCCCCGGCCGCCGAGCTTCTCGGCCAGTGCCTCGGCCGCGAGCCTGCCGCCCGCGACGTTGTCGGACGCCACGAGCGTCGCGGTCCGGGCGTCGTTGACGCCCCGGTCGGCGGCGACCACCGGGATGTCCGCCTTGTTGGCGCCCCGGACGGCGGGGCCCGCGGCGTCCGAGTCCACCGGGTTGACGATGATCGACTTCATGCCCGAGCTCGTGAAGTTCTGGAGCTGGTTGGCCTGCTGCGAGGCGTCGTTCTGCGCGTCGGTGACGGTGAGGTCGACTCCGGCCTTCTCCGCCTCGGCCTGCGCGCCCGCCTTCATCTGCACGAAGAAGGGGTTGTTGAGCGTGGAGAGCGACATGCCGACCTTGGTGCTGCCGCCGGAGGAGCCGGAGTTGAAGTAGGACACCCCGCCCACGACGACGGCCACGCAGAGTGCGGCGACGGCGAACTTGACCGCTCCCCCGCGGCCGGATCCCGGCGAGCCCGGCGCGGCGGACGAACCGCCCGGTGCGGCGGCCCCGGAACCGGCCTTGCGGCGGAGCGTGTCCAGCAGCACCGCGAGGGCGATGACGACACCGATGACGACCTGCTGCCAGAACGCGGAGACGGAGAGGAGGTTGAGCCCGTTGCGCAGAACGGCGAGGATCAGTGCGCCGATCAGGGTTCCGGACGCCTTGCCGACACCGCCGGCGAGGCTGGCCCCGCCGATGACCACGGCGGCGATCGCGTCGAGTTCGTACCCCTGCGCGGCCTGCGGCTGCGCCGAGGTCAGCCGGGACGCCAGGACGATGCCCGCGACCGCGGCGAAGAGACCGGACAGGGCGTAGATGGCCAGCTTCTGCCGCTTGACCCGCAGTCCGGAGAGCCGGGCCGCCTCCTCGTTGCCGCCGATCGCGTACATCGAGCGGCCGATGTAGGTGCGGGCCAGGATCAGGGCCGCGATCAGCCCCATCACGACCATCACCAGGACCGGGACGGGCAGCCAGCCGCCGAGCGTGTCGCCGAGCACGGAGACCGGTTCGGGGAAGTCGATCGGCTTGCCCTGCGAGACGACCAGGGACAGGCCGCGCGCGATCGACAGCATCGCCAGGGTCGCGATGAACGGCGGCAGTTTGCCGTACGAGACGAGCGCCCCGTTGACGAAGCCGCACGCCGCCCCGGTGGCGACGGCAAGGACGACCGCCAGCCAGACCGGCAGCCCCGCCGAGGTCGCCGTCCAGGCCAGGACCGTCGCCGAGAGCGCGGCGACCGAGCCCACGGACAGGTCGATGCCCGCCGAGACGATGACGAAGGTGACGCCGAACGCGAGGATCGCGGTGACGGCCGCCTGCACCCCGATGTTCAGCAGGTTCTGGGTGGTCAGGAAGTCGCCGGAGAGCAGCGACATCGCCACCAGCAGGACGACCAGGGCGCTCAGCGCGCCGTTGTCGAGCAGGAGCCGGCGGAACGTGTGCCCCGCGGCGCCACCGGCGCCCGTATCGCTCTTGAGCGTGTCAGTGGCCACGGGGGCTCTCCTCTTCGTTCGCAGCCGGTTCCGCTGTCGCGGTTGTCGTGGTTGCCGTGGTTGTCGTGGGGGGTGTGGTTGTCGTGGGGGGTGTGCCGACGGCGAGGGCCATCACCGCGTCCTGGGTCGCCTCGTGCGCGGGGAGTTCCCCCGCGATCCGGCCCTGGGACATGACCAGCACCCGGTCGCTCATGCCGAGGACCTCGGGCAGGTCGCTGGAGATCATCAGTACCGCGTGGCCCGATGCCGTCAGTTCGTTGATCAGCTGGTAGATCTCGACCTTGGCGCCGACGTCGATGCCGCGGGTCGGTTCGTCGAGGATCAGCACCCTGGTGTCGGCGAGCAGCCACTTGCCGATCACGACCTTCTGCTGGTTGCCGCCGGAGAGCGTGCGGACGTGCTGGCCGAGGCCCGCCATCCGTACGCCGAGTTGTTCGGCGATCCGGGCGGCGGCCGCACGCTGTCCCTTGAGGTCCACCAGGCCGGAGCGGCTCGCGGAGCGCAGGGTGACCAGGCCGAGGTTCTCCTGCACCGAGGCGTCGAGCACCAGGCCCTGCCCCTTGCGGTCCTCGGGCACGAGGCCGATTCCGGCGCCCATCGCCGCGGTGACGTCGTACCCGGCCAGCCGCTCGCCGAGCACCTCGACGGTGCCGCGGTCGTAGGGGTCGGCGCCGAAGACGGCGCGGGCGACCTCGGTGCGTCCGGCGCCGACCAGACCGGCGAGGCCGACCACCTCCCCGGCCCGCACGTCGAAGTCGATGTCGTGGAACACGCCGTCGCGGGTCAGGCCGCGCACGGACAGCAGCGGCTCCCCGGCCCCCGGGCGTTCGCGGGGGTACTGCTGGTCGATGCTGCGCCCCACCATCAGCTGCACGAGCTCCGCCTCGGGCGTCGACGCGGGCACCTGGTCGATGCTCCGCCCGTCGCGCAGCACCGTGACCCGGTCGCCGAGCGCCGCGATCTCCTCCAGGTGGTGGGTGATGAAGACGACGCCGACACCGTCCGCACGCAACTGCCGGACGATCCGGAAGAGCTTGTCGACCTCCTCCGAGGTGAGGACCGCGGTCGGCTCGTCCATGATCAGGACGCGTGCGTCCAGGCTGAGCGCCTTGGCGATCTCCACCATCTGCAGCCGGGCGATGCCCAGTTCGCGGATCCTGGCCCTCGGCGACACGTGCAGGCCGACGCGACGCAGGAGCACCTCGGCGTCCGCCTCCATGCGGCGCCGGTCGATCAGTCCGAAGCGGCGCGGCTGCCGGCCGAGGAAGATGTTCTCGGCGACCGTGAGATCCGGTACCAGGTTGAACTCCTGGTAGATCGTGGCGATTCCGAGCCGTTCGGCGTCCTGAGCGCCGTTGATCCTGACCTCGCGCCCTTGGACGAAGATCCGGCCGCCGTCCGGGCGGTGGGCACCGGAGAGCATTTTGATGAGCGTGCTCTTGCCGGCTCCGTTCTCACCGAGCAGGACGTGCACCTCGCCGCCGCGCAGGTCGAAGTCCACGCCGTCCAGGGCGACCACGCCGGGGAAGGTCTTGCGCACCCCCTCGATGCGCAGCAACTCGTCCGGATTGCTCACAGGTTGCTCCTCTGGTCCGGGGCGGGTTCACCGCAGGAACGGCGTACGACGAGACGGGCGGGAAGGGTGACGGACTGCGGGGACCGGCCGTCGACGATGTCGACCAGTGCGCGGACGGCGGCACGGCCGAGGTCACCCGTCGGCTGGGCGATCGCCGTGATCGGCGGGTCGGTGTGGACGAACCACGGGATGTCGTCGAACGCGGCGAGCCCGATGTCCTGCGGGACGCGCAGACCGGCCGCCCGGATGGCGTCCAGCGCGCCGAGCGCCATCAGGTTGTCGGCGGCGAAGACGATCTCGGGCGGTTCGGGGAGCGCCAGGAAGCCCTCGGTGACGCGCCGGCCGCTGTCCGCCTGGAAGTCGCCCTGGCCGATGTAGGCGTCGGGCAGGGTGAGTTCGTACGCGTGCAGCGCCTCGCGGAAGGCCTCGACGCGCTCGGCGCCCGTGGTGGTGGCCGCGGGGCCCGCGATGATGGCGAGCCTGCGGTGGCCCAGCGCGTGCAGATGGGCGACCAGGTCCCGGATCGCACCCCGGCCGTCGGCGCGTACGACGGGGACGTCGACGGCGGGCATCCACCGGTCCACGAAGACCATCGGGGTACCGCCGCGCGCCACGTCCGCCATCAGCGTGGAGTCGCCGTCCGCGGGAGAGACGAGCAGCCCGTCGATCCTCCGGTCGAGGAGCGTACGGACGTGGTGGTCCTGGAGCCCCGGCCGCTCGTCGGCATTGCCGATGATGACGCTGTAGCCGAGGGCCCGGGCCTCCTCCTCGACGAAGCGGGCCAGCTCCGTGAAGTACGGATTGAGCACATCGCTGATGACCAGGCCGAGCGTGCGCGTCTGGTCGGTGCGCAGCGAGCGGGCGACGGCATTGGGCCGGTAGCCGAGGGCGTCGACGGCGGCGAGGACCCTGGTCCGCGCATCCGGGCTGACGGAGGGATGACTGTTCAGTACGCGGGAGACCGTGGCGACAGAGACTCCCGCCCGAGCCGCGACGTCCTTGATGCTCGTCATGTCCGGACCACCTCCTTGTGGTTTCCGTGAGCCTCGAAACCAGTGGAACGGAGCCATGGAATCGATTACACGCATGATTGGAAACGATTACACGTTCGAAATCAAGACCTCACCCACTCGCCGAGGCCGGATTGTGACGAGCGCGATGCACGTCGGAACGACCCGGGGGCCGGGCGCCCCGGGCCCCCGCCGGCACCCCTCACCCCTCGCCCAGGCCCTGCACGCCCTCGTCGCGAAGGGCGCCGCCCGGCCCGCCCCGGAGGCGTCGCCCCCGCTCGTCCCGAGGGCACCATCCGGCCAATTCTTGACGCGCACCTGACATTTATTGGTGTTTCTGGGACCGTCCATGGCACACGCCCGTCCGTATCCCCGCCGCGCACGCGGACAAGGCACCGCTCGTCCCCCACAAGGGCGCGGCACGAAGGAGTGACATGAGGCTCACACCGAAAATCTCATGCATCGCCGCCCTGACCGTCGCGGTCGTCGCCGGAGCGTCCACCGCGGCGAGCGCCCTGGGCCCGACGGCCTCGCAGGTCGACGGCAGCATCACCGCCGCGGGCAGCACCTGTACCTGGACCAACGCCACCGCCAGCGCGAACCCGCCCACCGCCCTGACCATCGACCGCGCCACCGTCAACAGCAGTGTGAGCTGCGGCGGCGGTGCGAGCGCCACTCTCAACAACAACCCGACAGTCACCTTCGACGACGCGGCGGGCCTCGCGACGTCCGACCTCATCGACATCACGGTGAAGCAGTCCATCGTCACCTGCAGCTACCGGGCCGCGAACGTCGGGTGGGCCCGCAGCGGCTCCACCCGCACTTACCAGAACAAGGCGTTCACCGCGACGAAGAGCTCGGGCAGCTTCCTCTGCCCGGGATCGATCTCCGCCCCCGCCGGCTCCGCCTCCCTGAACTTCCACTGATCCCCGCGCCTCCACGACGCCGTCCGGGCGTCGCCTCCGGTGGGTTTCCGTCGGAGGCGGCGCCCGGCAAGCGAGGCCGGTTCCGCCGGTTCGGGCACGGACCGACCGGCCCCGGCGCAGTCCGTCGCCCCGGGCACGGTCCGGCCGGCTCAGGCACGGGTCCATCGCACGGACACGAACCAACCGGCTCGGACACGAACCGGCCGGGAGGCCCGGTCCCTCAGACGGGAGAACCGGTCCGGGGCCGTCGCAGCGCCAGGGCGGCCAGGGCGGCGGGGGCGTCCTCCGGGCCGCGGATGCCCGGGAAGGCGTTGATGTCGACGACGACGGGCTCGCCCTCGCGGTCCAGCAGGTCGACGCCGTAGACGTCCAGGCCGAACACCTCGCCCACGCGGAGGGCCGTCCCGGCCCAGGCCCGGGGCAGTTCCCCGACCAGCGGCGCGGACCGGGCACCGTACGGCGGGGCCCCCACCGGCGCGGGACGCACCGCCGTGAACACCCGCCCCGCGATCACCCACACCTTGTGGTCCCAGCCGCTGTTCGCGACGAACTCCTGAAGGACAACCGGTTCATCGGGCCACCGGGCGGCGAGCTCCCGCAGTTCGGCCGGACCGTCCGCACGGGCCACCAGGTCGGCGCGCCGGCTGTGCCGGCTCTTGACCATCAGCGGACAGCCGCTGCCGGGCCACTCCGTTCCGGAGAGGACTTCGGACAGCGCGCCCAGGGTCCTGGTGCGGGGCATCGGCAGCCCCGCCCCCTCGGCCACCGCGGCGAGCCTGCTCCGGTCCTGGCACAGCTCCGTCGCGGCGGCGGAGTTCACCACCCGGGCGCCGCGTTCTTCGAGGGAACGGGCCAGGGCCAGCGCCCCGGGTGTGTGCGCCTTGAGGAGGTAGGTGTCGGCGAGGTCGTCCGGAGCGACCCGGTCCTGCGCGGGCCCACCCCCGGAGTCCGGGTCCAGGAACGTCACCCGGTGCCCCTCCCGGACCAGTACGTCGGCGGTGGCGGCGAGCATCGGGTGGTCCGGCTTGTCGGTCAGCAGGCACACCCTCATATCTGGACGACTCCCGGTACGGCCACCGGCATGCCCGCTCCGGGTCCCGGGGGGATCTGCGGGCGGGACCGGCCGAGGGGGATCTGCGGCTGGACGGGAACCTGTGGGGCCTGGGCGGGCGTGCCCGTCCCGGCGACGCCACCGTTCCTGGCCAGGTCGAGGACGGCTCCGGCCACCCGGGTCACCGCGTCGGGCACCCGACGGAAGCTCGGGAAGTCGTTGATGTCGACGATCACGGGGCCGTCGGGTCCGAACACCACGTCGATGCCGTACAGGTCGAGCCCGAAGACCTTCCCCACCTCCGCCGCCACCGCGGCCACCTCGTCGGACAACGGAACCGGGCCCTCGTCGGCCGGTCCGTCCGGGTGGATCGGGGAACGCCGCAGGGTCGCGTGGAATTCACCCGCGAGGCAGTAGACCTTCAGGTCCGTACCGGGGTTGGGCACATAGGGCTGTGCGATCAACTGGCCCTCGCCCGCCTGCTCCGCCCCGGCCAGCCCCCCGGGGTCCGCCACCAGTCGCACCCCGCGCCCCGAGCTGCCGTCGGCGGGTTTGACCACCAGGGGGAACAACTCGTCGGGAACGTCCGCGAACATGGCGGCCCGCGGCGCCGAATAGGTCACCGGAACTGGCAGCCCGTGCTGCCGCGCGATGACCGAGGTGAGGACCTTGTCGCGCACCGCGCGGATCGACCGCGCATCGTTCACCGTGGTCAGCCCCACGGCCGCCGCGGCCTCCAGCATGGCCAGCCCCGGGCCGCCGGACACGGTCTTGAGCACCCAGGCGTCGTGGGTGCCCGCCCGCACCTCCTCCGAGACCCGCAACAGGGAACCGCCCGGTCGCATCACGTCCACCTGGTGACCCCACGACGACAATCGCCGGGCCACGTCGAGCGGCATGCCGTCATTCCGGTACAGCTCTTCGACGAGGAAGCAGAGCTTCATCCCAACACCCCTCGGCGCCCTCACGGGTGATGAGGGCGCAACGATGCTCCGCGGTGCTCTGCCGAACACCGCCAAAAGGGCAACGCTACGTCACGCTCATACCAAAGCCACGACGGCCAGGTGTCGCTGACACCACGTCGAACACGAACCGCGCCTCACGGGCCACCACCACGCCGTATGCGGAAAACGCATGAGAGGTGTCAATTCTGTCTTTGTGCAAATGAGTCGGCCGACGGCCGGCTGCCGACCGTGCCCCTCACGGAGCCCCTACCACCCCGCTCGCCGTCCCACGGTCCCGATGCCCCAACGCCCCGGCCGACCATGCACAAGAGGAGAACCGCGATGACGTCTTCACCCCGGCACGACACGGCCGGCCAACTCTCCAGGCGCCGCTTCGGCCGGCTCGCCGCCCTCGCCGCCCTCGCCGCCGGAGCGGGCGCGCTCGCACTCCCCGCACGGGCCTCCGCAACCGGCACCGACGCACAGGCTTTCTACGACCACGCCCGCGGACTGGCCGGGAACGACCCGGTGCTGTGCGCACTGGTGGCGGCGCTGACCCCCGGCGCCACCTTCCCTCTCCCGCCCGCACCGGCACCGGCAAAGCTCTTCGACAACCTCGCCGTGCTGAGCACCGGCTGGGTCTCCGCGATGGCCGTACTGACCGACGACGGCATCGTGCTGATCGACGCGCTCGCCTCACCGGCGGATGCCGAGAACGTCATCGTCCCCGGACTGCGGGCGCTGGGGGCCGACCCGGCGGCGATCAAGTACATCGTGCTCACCCAGGGCCACTACGACCACTTCGGGGCGCGCAACTGCTCGCCGACCGCTACGGGGCACGGGTGCTGATGTCCCCGGCCGACTGGGACCTCGTCGCCCGCACTCGGCCCGCCGACGCTCCCGTCCGGGACCTGGACATCGTGGACGGCCAGCACCTCACGCTCGGCGGCACCACGATCCGGCTGCACCACACCCCCGGCCACACCCCCGGCACCGTCTCGCCGATCATCCCGGTACGGGCGGGAAACCGGCACCACACCGCCATGCTGTGGGGCGGCATGCTCCCGCCCGCCACGCTCCCGGAGCTGCGCACCCACCTCTCCTCCGTCCAGTCCTTCCGGGCCCTGACCGTGCGGGCGGGAGCGGACGTGGAACTGTCCAACCACCCCAACGACCACGGCCTCCAACGCGCCGAGCAGCTTCGCGACCGGCCCGACGGACCGAATCCCTTCGTGCTCGGCCGGCCGCGGACCGAGCGGTTCATGGCGGTGATGGAGGCCATGCTGCGCGGCCGGATCGCCGACGCCGAGACCACCGGGAGCCGGGACGAACCGCGTCCGCGGGCAGCGGGGACGCACGTGTGCTGCTGAAAGCAGGGCCCGGCCCCGAGTCCGGAACCCTCGGCGCCGTGCTCGGCGGGGCCATGGACGTGCTCACCGCGGTCTCGGGGCTGGGCCGTGTGGCGGGGATGCCGGGCCGTGCTCCGGCCGCGTCGGCCACGGGCGCAGCGGCGGCCGCCTCCGTAGCCGCGCTCATCACAACGAAAAAGCCGGTCAAAGCGAAAAATCATCGCTTGACCGGCTTCGTTTGGTCGATTGACCTCTGGTGTCCGAGGGGGGACTTGAACCCCCACGCCCGATAAAGGGCACTAGCACCTCAAGCTAGCGCGTCTGCCATTCCGCCACCCGGACCAGGTGGTCGGCCCCGGTTTCCCGCGGCGACATGGAAAACAATACCAGGGGTTCAGGGTGGCTCTCACCCACGTTTCCGGTGGTCAGTGCGGTGCGATGGATGCGGACGGCACGTTTTCCCGGCGTCCCCCGACATCGCGCACCCTGTGTGTTTGGACGGTCACGAATCGTGTGACTCGCTGTGGTCGCCCGCCACGGTCCGTGCGGTGGCGCGTACGACCGCGGCCCCTCCCCGCCGCTTCCGCCCGGGTGGAAGCGGCGGGGAGGAGCCGTCGGGTGCGAGGGGTCAGCAGCCCTTCCGGCGCAGTGAGTGCAGGTGGGCGGCGGAGCGGCGGGCCGTGGTGAAGGAGTCGACGATCGGCTGGTCGTGCTCCACCTGCCAGTGGTGGTCGCGGCGGCCGCCGTGGGTCCTGGTGACGGCGCTCAGGAAGCCCTTGTAGTCGATGTCGCCGTCCCCGACGTCCACCATGCGATAGCCGTCACGGGCCGCGGCGTCGTGCTCGCCGTCCTTGACGTGGAAGAGCGGGTACCGGTCGGGCTGCGCCAGCACGTAGTGCAGCGGGTCGAAGGGGTCGGGCGTGCCGTCGGCCCGCTTGCCGAACCGGAACTGGCCGACATAGGCCCAGTAGATGTCCATCTCCAGGAAGACCAGGTCGGGGTCGGTCTCGGCGAGCAGGACGTCGTAGAGGCGGACGTCCGGGCGGTCGGTGGCGAAGGAGAATTCCTCGGCGTGGTTGTGCTGGTAGAACTTCATGCCGCGTTCCCTGGCCGCGGCGCCGTAGGCGTTGAAGTCGGCGGCGGCGCGCTTCCACGCGTCGACCGTCGAGCCGTGGCGGAACGGGCCGGAGGCGGTGCCGATGTGCTTGAGGCCGAGGGTCTGGGCGTCGTCGAGGACCTTGGTGAGGTTCTGCGCGAAGGTGTAGGCGTTCGCGTTGTTGTCGTCGTAGTAGCCGACGTGGCTCCCTATGCCGCGCAGGCCGTGGTCGCGGGTGAGCCGCCGGAGCCGGGCGGGGGTGATGGCACCGGCCGATCCCTGGGTGTAGCCGGCGTACTCGACCTCGTCGTAGCCGTACGCCTCCAGTTCGGCGAAGACCTTGTCGAAGCCGAGGGTCGCGACCTTGTCGCGCAGGGTGTAGAGCTGGATGCCGAGGCGGCCGGGCGGCAGCAGCGGGGCGCCCTGGGGCCGGCCCTGCGGCTTCCCCTGGGCGGAGGCGGCCGGGGCCGCGGCGCCGAGGAGGGCGGCGGCGGTCGCGCCTGCGGCGACGCCGAGCACGGAGCGCCTGCTCAGCCTGTGGGCGAGTTCGGCATCGACGGGGGTTCGGCGGCTCATGGTGGAACTCCTTCTGGGCGTGCGACGTTGTCAGTGCAGTCGGGTCGGCCCGGTATCGGAACGGATCGGGTCGGTATCGGGGTGGATCGGGTCGGGGATCCTGTTCAACGCAGTCCGGCGAGCCCGAGGAGCAGGGACTTCACTTCGGTGGCCTCGACGGGGCCGGTGAACGCACGGGGGGTGGAGCACAGGATGAGCGGACCTTCTTCGTCGCTCGTGGGCAGGCGTCCGTGGCTGCCCCGAATAGGTGACGGGTCCAGGGGCACGACCGCCATGCGGTAGCGCATGCCGAGCTTCTTGCGGGCGACGGCCGCGGCCGCCCTGACCCGTACGTAGGGGTCCTGGGGGTCCAGGAAGAGTTCGACGGGGTCGTAGCCGGGTTTGCGGTGGATCTCGACGAGCTGCGCGAAGTCGGGGGCGCGGTCGTCGTCGAGCCAGTAGTAGTACGTGAACCAGGCGTCCGGGTCCGCGACGGCGACCAGTTCGCCCGAGCGCGGGTGGTCCAGGCCGTGGGCCTTCTTGCCCTCGTCGTCGAGGAGCCGCTCGATGCCCGGCAGGTCCCGGAGGGCTTCGCGGGTGGCTTCGAGGTCCTCGGGGCGGCGTACGTAGACGTGGGCGATCTGGTGGTCGGCGACGGCGAAGGCGCGGGAGGCCATCGGGTCGAGGTACTCCATGCCGTCCTGGGTGTGGACCTCCAGCAGGCCGGCGCGGCGCAGGGACCGGTTGATGTCCACGGGCCGGTCGACCCGGGTGATGCCGTATTCGGAGAGGGCGACGACGGTGCGGCCCTCGTCGCGCGCGTCGTCGAGGAGGGGGGCCATGGCGCGGTCGAGTTCGGCCGCGGCCCGGTGGGAGCGGGGGTCGTCGGGGCCGTACCGCTGGAGGTCGTAGTCGAGGTGCGGGAGGTAGCACAGGGCCAGGTCGGGGCGGCGGGTGTCGAGGACGTGCCGGGTGGCGTCGATGATCCACCGCGAGGAGACGAGGTCGGCGCCGGGGCCCCAGAAGTGGAAGAGGGGGAACGTGCCGTACTTGTCGGTGAGTTCGTCGTGCAGGGCGGCCGGCCGGGTGTAGCAGTCGGGTTCCTTGCGGCCGTCGGCGTAGTAGACGGGGCGTGGGGTGACGGTGATGTCGGTGTCGGCGCCCATGGCGTACCACCAGCAGATGTTGGCGACGGTGTAGCCGGGGTGGGCGCGGCGGGCGGCGTCCCAGAGTTTGTCCCCGGCGACCAGTCCGTTGTGCTGGCGCCAGAGCAGTACGTCGCCGAGTTCGCGGAAGTACCAGCCGTTGCCGACGATGCCGTGCTCCGCGGGGGTGGTGCCGGTGAGGAAGGTGGACTGGGCCGCGCAGGTGACGGCGGGGAGGACGGTGCCGAGCGGGGCGCGGGTGCCGGAGCGGCCCAGGGCCTTGAGGCGGGGCATGTGGTCGAGGAGCCGTGGGGTCAGGCCGACGACGTCGATGACCAGGAGAGGAGTGGGTGCCGGGGAGCCGGGTGAGGGTGAGGGCGAGGTGGCCGTCAGGGCTGTGGTGGCCGGTTCGGCCGGGGTCATGGGAGCTCCTTGAGGCCGAGGTCGACCAGGAGGTCGCGGGCGAGGGTGAGCTCGGCGGCGATGCCGTCGGCGAGCTGGGCGCGTGTTCGGGGGCGTTGCGCGGCCGGGAGTGCCTGCCAGGTGTACGTCTCGACCTCCAGGTGTCCGGTGAGCGGCCGGGCGCCGCCCACGAGACGGGTCAGTGCGGATCGCAGGACGGGAAGGGTGGAGGTGAGCGGTGGTGCGGGAGGTGCGTGAAGGGGGATGTGGAAGTGGGCGCGCCAGGGCGCGGTGTCCGGCAGGGCCCGGCCGGTGACGGCCTCGTCGAGGTCGTCGGTGCCGTGCAGGCCCTCGGTGGTGACGGTGCGGGTCTGGTGCAGGAAGCGGGGTTCGGCGAAGGCTGCGAGTGCGGTGCGCACCTCGGGCAGGTGGGGGTGTTCGGCGTGCAGGGCGGCGGAGAGCTGGGCCTTGACGATCGGGATGCCCGCCGCGCCGAGTGCGTCGACGGCGGTGTCGGGGTCCTCGAAGGAGGTGGCCAGGTGGCAGGTGTCCAGGCAGACACCGATGCGGGGGTGTCCGACGGCGGTGAGGGGGGTGATGGCGTCGGTGGTGGTTTCGACGGTGCAGCCGGGTTCGGGTTCGAGGCCGATGCGGATGGATTTGCCGGTGAGTTCGGCGAGGGCGTCGAGGCGTTCGCCCAGCGCGGCGAGGGCGGTGTGTGCGGCACGGGCTGCTCCGGGGGTCGTGCCGAAGGGGGTGCGCCAGGCGATCGGGAGGGTGGAGATGGTTCCTTCGGTGGCGTCGTCGGGGAGCAGGCCGGTCAGGAGCCGGGCGAGGTCGGTGGTGTGGGCGAGCCGTTCCGGATCCGTCCAGTCCGGCTCGTACACCCGGTGTTTGACCTCGTCGGCGCCGAATCCCTGGTACGGGAAGCCGTTGAGGGTGACGACCTCCAGGCCGCGGTGGTCGAGTTCGGCGCGCAGGGCCCGCAGTTCGACCGGGTCGTCGACGAGGGTGCGGGCCGCGTCCCGGGCGAGCCAGAGGCCGATGCCGAGCCGGTCGCGGCCGAGGCGTCTGCGGACCGGTTCGCAGTGGTCGCGCAGTTGGGCGCGGACGCCGTCGAGCGTCTCGGCGGGGTGGACGTTGGTGCAGTACGCGAGGTGGACGGTGGAGCCGTCGGGGTGGCGGAAGCGCATCTCCTCACTCCCCGCCGCGCAGGATCGAGTTGCCCTCGTGGAGGGGTTGTGGCGCGGCGACGTCGAGCTGGAGCCGGCCGCTGTGCCCGTAGAAGGCGACGGGGTTGCGCCAGAGCACCCGGTCCACGTCGTCCTCGCCGAACCCCGCGGCGAGCATCGCGTCGCCCACCTTCCGGGTCTTGAGCGGGTCGCTCCTGCCCCAGTCGGCGGCCGAGTTGACGAGGATCTTCTCGGTGCCGTGTGCCTTGAGGATCGTGATCATGCGGTCCTCGTCCATCTTGGTGTCGGGGTAGATGGAGAAGCCGGCCCAGCAGCCGCTGTCCAGGGCGTCCTTCACGGTCGTCTCGTTGAGATGGTCGAGCAGGACCAGTTCCGGGGAGAGACGGGATTCGCGGATGACGTCGAGGGTGCGGTGCAGTCCGGCGAGCTTGTCGCGGTGCGGGGTGTGCACGAGGGCGGGCAGACCGTGGTCGGCGGCGAGCTGGAGCTGGGCGGCGAGGGCGGTGTCCTCGGCCGGGGTCATGGAGTCGTAGCCGATCTCGCCGACGGCGACGACGGAGTCCTTGACGAGATAACGGGGCAGGGCGTCCAGGACGGGCGTGCAGCGGGGGTCGTTGGCCTCCTTGGGGTTGAGGGCGAGTGTGCAGTGGTGGGCGATGCCGTACTGGGCGGCCCGGAAGGGCTCCCAGCCGAGCAGGGCGTCGAAGTAATCGAGGAAGCTGGCGGGCGAGGTACGGGGCTGGCCGAGCCAGAAGGAGGGTTCCACCAGTGCGCGGACGCCCGCTTCGTACATCGCCCGGTAGTCGTCCGTGGTGCGGGAGGTCATGTGGATGTGGGGGTCGAAGATGCGCATCAGAACTCCTCCGTGGGGGCGGCGGCGCCGGGGACGGTGAGGCCGAGGACGAGGGTGAGACCGTCGGGGACGCTGCGCCCGGCCGCTTCGCGTTCGGCCGCGAAGTCGCCCAGCATGCGGGCCAGTTCGGCGTCCCCTCGCGAGCGCCGCGCCAGCCCGTCCACGGCGTCGACCGGCACCCCGGTGAAGAGGCATTTGAGAACGGCGTGACGCCAGTTGTGCGGGTCGAGGTGGGTGGCGGCGTACGGTCCGACGGCCGCGGCGATCAGCCGGGTGTCGTTGGTGCGCAGCGCGTCCTCGACGAGCGGAAGGGCGGTGGGGCCGAGGTCCAGTCGGTGCAGGGCGAGCAGGACGGCGTGCCGTTCGGCGGCGGTCCCCTGCTCGTAGAGCCTGGTGACGGCGGGCAGCGCGGCGCGGGCCTCGACGAGCAGCAACGCGCGTACGGAGTCGGCGTGTTCGGGACCGCACCGGCGGCCTGCCTCGGCATACCGCAGTTCCCAGGGCGGTACTGCGTACGGGTGGTCCGGCCGGTGGGTTCCGTCGTGAGCGGCGGGGTGGGTGGCGGAGCGGGTTCCGTCGTGAGCGGCGGAGTGTTCGGCCTCGGCGAGCGCCTCGTCGAGCCAGGCGCGGGCGGCTCCGCCCAGCCGTGCGTCGAGTTCCTCGCGGGTCAGCAGCGGGGTGGTGTTCCGGGTCGTCGGCATGGTGTTGCTCCCTTCGGCCGGTTCAGCGGCCCGACGGACCGTGTTTGCGGAGGAATTCGACGGAGGCGGCGGCGAGTTCGGGTCCGGCGTGGGAGTGCCGGGGCAGTTCGACGACGGTGAGGCCGCGGTAGCCGGTGTCCGAGAGGCCGTCGAGCGCTTCGAGCACGGGCGGGAAGTCGATCTCTCCCTCGCCGAAGGGGAGGTGTTCGTGTACGCCCCGGCGCATGTCCTCGATCTGGACGTGCCGCAGCCACGGGGCGGCGGCACGGACGCAGTCGGCGGGCGGGTCGGGTTCCAGGCATTGGCAGTGGCCGATGTCGAGGGTGAGGCCGAGCGGTGGCGGGTCGCCGCTGAGGACGCGCAGGTGGTGGAAGTCGGCGAGGTTCGCGAGGAGGTGTCCGGGCTCGGGCTCGATCGCCAGTGGCACACCGGCCCGGTCGGCGGCCTCCAGGACCGGGGCGAGGGAGTCGTGGAGCCGCTGCCACGCGGTGTCGGGCGCGGTGTCCGGCGGGGTGACGCCGCTGAAGCAGTGCACGGCGTGGGCGCCGAGGTCGGCGGCCACGTCCACGGCCCGGACCAGCAGCCGGGTGCGGGCGGCGCGGGCCTCCGGGTCCGGGTCGAGGAGGGACGGGCCGTGCTTGCGGCGCGGGTCGAGGACGTAGCGGGCCCCGGTCTCGACGGTGACGCCGAGCCCCCGCCGGCGGAGCCCGGACGCCACGTGCCGGGTGCGGGCGGCGAGGTCCGGGGCGAGGGGGTCGAGGTGCATGTGGTCGAGGGTCAGGCCGACCCCGTCGTAGCCGAGGTCGGCGAGCAGCCCGAGGGCGTCGTCCAGGCGGAGGTCGGTGAGTCCGTTGGTGCCGTAGCCGAGCCGGATCGTCATGTCGGGCTCACCTTCCGGGCGAGGGTGCGGGCGAGCGGGACGAGTCCCATGACGGCGGCGGCCGCGCCGACGGCCCCGGAGCGGGCGGCGAGGGCGGCCTGGAGCGGGATCATCGCCCGGATGCCGCCGCCCACGGCGCGTTGGGTGAGCGGTGGCGACGGGTTGAGGGCGGCGTGGACGAGGGGGCCCGCGGCGGTACGGACGTAGACGGCGCCGAGCACGGCGGGAAGGACCCGGGAGGCGGGGATGCGCCGGGATGCGGTGGGAGCGGTGATGCGGGATGCGGGGGTGAGAGAGCGCTGCTCGGGTGCGGCGGTGGCGCCCCGTGCGCGGCGCTGCTCGGGTACGGCGGTGATGTCCCGTGCGCGGCGCCGCCCGCGCGCGGTCGCGGCGCCCAGTACGGCGACGGCCGTGAGCGCGGCCAGGGGCACGGCGGTGGATCCGCCCCGCGCCTCGTGCCGGGAGACGGTGGTCACGGCGTAGGTGTGCGCCCCCAGCGCGGCGGCCGCCCCGAGCGCATCGCGTACCGAGCCACGTGCGGAACCGCGCACGGCACGGCTGGCGGTCGGCCCGGGGTTCCGGTCGGGTCCGGGGCTCCGGTGGGGTCGGGGGCCGGGGTTCCCTCGCGCCGTTCCTGTCGCGGTGGCCCCGAGCAGCAGGTCCAGGCTCCGGGCCGCCGCCATCGCAGCCGGACCCGCCGGGGTGTGCTTCAGCCGGAGGTCGTACGCCCAGACGGTCGCCGTCAGCACGGTGGCGACCGCGAGCGGCCGGCGGCCCGCGCACCCGGCGAGGCCCAGTCCGGCGGCCGTCAGCGCTCCCGCCGCCACGAGGGCCGCGCCGGGTGCGATCCGGCCCGACGGGATCGGCCGGTGCGGGCGGTCCACGGCGTCCTCGTCCCGGTCGGCCCAGTCGTTGAGCGCCATGCCCGCCTCGTACAAACAGAGGGAGGCACCGACGGCGAACGCGGTGCCGCGGTCGGGGCGTCCGCCGGTCGTGGCGGCTCCGGCGAGCGCGTCGCCGGGGACGGTGAACAGCGCGGACACCCGCAGGAGTTCCGCCCAGGCACGTGCCGTCACCGGTCGCCCCGCAGTGTCCCGGCGAGGGCGAGCAGCGCCTCGTACTGCTCGAAGAGGGCGGCCGGGCCGCCGTCCGGGTCCTTGAAGTAGAAGCCGAGCTGGGGCAGTGGCCCGGTCAGGCCCCGTTCGTGGGCGCGGGCCACCAGCCGGGCCAGGTCCAGGACGAGGGGTGCGGCCAGTGCGGAGTCGCAGCCCTGCCAGGTCGTCTGGAGCACCATGCGCGCGCCGAGGAACCCGTCGAACGCGATGTGGTCCCAGGCGGTCTTCCAGTCGCCGAGGGCCGGTACGTCGTCGATGTGGACCCGGCCTTCGGGCGCGGTGCCCAGGGTGTCGGCGAGCACGCGTTCCTTGCCCGCGTTCTTGGCCGCCGCCGCGCCGGGGTCGGCCAGCGCCGCCCCGTCCCCGCCGCCCAGCAGGTTGGTGCCCGACCAGGCCCGGACGGACAGGGCCCGCTGCGTGAACATCGGGGCGAGCACGGAGCGGAGCAGTGTCTGACCGGTCTTGCCGTCGCGGCCCGCGTGAGGAAGTCCGCAGGCCGCGACGGCGTCCCGGAGGGCGGGGGCGCGCAGTCCGGTGGAGGGGGTGAAGTTGACGTGGGGGCAGCCGGCCCGGAGCGCGGCGGCGGCGTAGAGCGAGCTGGCGGGCAAACGCTTCCCCCGGGGGTCGGGGACGGGCTCCGTGGAGGCGACGTTGATCACGACGGTCCTGGTCAGCCCGTTGCGGTGGCCGAAGTCGGTGAGGTCGGCGGCGAACGCGGCGATGAGTTCCTCGTCGTCGCGGGTGTCGCCGGGGAGCGGTCCGCCGGGCCGTATCTCCGCGTCGGCGGTGGTGAGTTCGCGGCCGATCGCCGAGGGCAGGCCGTGCGGCAGCACTCCCCCGGCGACCAGGGCCTCGGCCCGTTTGGGGAGTGGGCAGTCGGCCGTGTCGTGTCCGCCGAAGACGAGCGAGGCCAGGGCGGGCAGCCCGCTGTCGGCGAAGGGCGGTGTCTCGGTGACCATGCCCGTCGCCGGCCGGAGTCCTGCCGCGAGCGCCGCACATCCCGCGATGGCGGTGGTGGCGACGGAGCCGCGTGCTCCGATGAACCAGACTCCGGTGCGTGGGGCGGGTGCTGACACGGGCTGCCTCCCTGACTGGTGGTGCCGGCTGGGCGTAGCGGGTGCCGCCGCGACGGCTCGTGACGGCGGTGCGGCGGCGGTGCGCATCGGGGAACAGGGCGCTGGGCGTCGGGAACGGGGCGGTCGGAGCGCTGCCCGCCGAGGAACGGGCGGTCGGGGGAACGGGACGGCGGAGTGGTGCCGGGCGGGTGGGGAGGGGGTTCCTCCCCACCCGCCGCGCCACAGGACGGTCCCCTATTCCTGCGGCAGTTCCTTCAGCCGGATGTTGCGGAACGACACGTGGTCGTCGGCTCCGTGGTTCTGGATGCCGATGTAGCCGCTCTTCAGGCTCCGTACCGGATCGGTGTTGGTGAAGTCGTTGATCCTGACTCCGTTGAGGAAGACCTGGAGGCGTTCGCCCCGGACCCTGATCTCGTAGCTGTTCCACTGGCCGGGTGGTCGCAGGACCCGGTCACGGGCCTTGGCGTCCGCCGCCTTGAAGGTGTAGATCGAGCCCGTGGTGCGGTCGGCCGCGTCGGTGGCGTCGATCTGGACCTCGTAGCCGTTGTTCACCGCGGACCAGGGGTCGTCGGACTCCGGGAAGCCGACGAAGACGCCGGAGTTGTCGTCGCCCTGCATCTTCCAGTCGAGTTCGAGCGAGTACGAGCCGAGTTCCCTGGCCTGGTAGGTGAGCAGGCCCATGCCGCCCTCGGAGCGGAGTTCGCCGTCCACGACGTCGAACTTTCCGGGGCCCGCCTGCTTCCACCCCTCGAGCGTCCTGCCGTTGAAGATCGACCGGTAGCCGGTGTCGGGCCGGCAGTCGGCCTTCACCTGGCCGGCCGCGTACCGCATGCCGCCGAGGAGCAGCTTGCGGAACTCCGGTTCGGCGTAGGACTCCTTGGTGTGGCCGAGACCGGTGTAGAAGGAGCGACCGCCCTGGTAGGTCTGGCACCAGGTGATCGGGTGGTCGCCCTTCATGGTGCCGCCGGTGTAGCTGGTCTCGTCGAGGGTGGCGAGGACCTTGGCCCGGTCGCGTGGATCGGTGCGGTAGTTGTACCACTCGTCGGTGCGGTTCCACTCGTCGCCGAGGTGGGCGGTGGCCGGGTGTTCGTGGTCCTCGACGCGGACGGTGGCGGGCTGGATCGCGGGGTGCGAGGAGAAGTACGCCCCGACGAGTCCGCCGTAGAACTCCCAGTCGTACTCGGTGTCGGCCGCCGCGTGGACGCCCATGTAGCCGCCTCCGGTGGCCACGTAGTTCTCGAACGCCTTCTGCTGGTCGGCGCCCAGCACGTCGCCGGTGGTCGAGAGGAAGACCACGGCGTCGTAGCGGGCCAGGTTGCCGGTGGTGAACTGGCGGGGCTCCTCGGTCGCGTCGACGGTGATGTCGCCGCCCTCGCCGAGTTCCTTCAGTGCCGCGATGCCGTCGGGGATGGCGTCGTGGCGGTAGCCGGCCGTCTTCGAGAAGACCAGGACGCGTCTGGCGGCCTTGTCGGGTGCGTCGTCGGAGAGCTCGAAGTCGTCGATGTCGTAGAGCGCCCCGGCGCCTCCCTTGAAGACCAGGAAGAGTTCGGTGGTCTTCCTCGGGACTCCGCGCAGCGGTACGTCGATGTCCTGGAACCTGTCCCAGGCACCGGTCACGGGCACGGCCGCGGAGCCGAGGAGCTTGCCGGTGACGGATCCGGCCCGCACTTCGAGGAAGCCGCCCGCGCCGTTGGAGGAGATCCGCGCGGTCAGCTCGGTGGAGCCGCTGAGGAGGTAGGGCTTGAAGGAGATCCAGTCGTCGTTGTGGATGTCGCCGACCGTCTTGCCGCCGTGGGCGGTCGCCTTGTTCTGCGGGGCTACGCCGTGGGAGTCGTTGTAGTGCTCGGCCTGCCGGTGGCGCGGCTGGAGTTGGGACTGGTCGTGGCCGGACAGTGCGGCCTGGCCGCCGCCCCCGCCGTCCGTGTAGGAGGCGTCGATGACTCCGAAGATGTTGGCGTTGGGGTCGTGTCCGCCGTCCATCTCCGTCTTGATGGTGCCGGTACAGCCGTGGGCCGTCGTGATGGGGTGGCCGTGGCTGTCGTGGCCGAGGATGAAGCGGACCTCGATCTTGGCGCAGTCGATGGCGCCGTCCTCGGGGTCGGTGACGGTCACCTTGAACGGGATCTCGTCCCCGAAGGCGAACATCTGCCCGTCACCGGGGAGTTCCAGCTTCACCACGGGGGCCGTGTTGCCGACCGTCACGTGGACGTTGGCCGTGCCGGTGCGGCCGGTGGGGTCCTTGGCGGTGACGGTGGCGGTGTAGGTGCCGTTCTTCCGGTACGTGTGCGTGGGGTCGGCCGCGGTCGATGTTCCGCCGTCGCCGAAGTCCCAGCTGTAGGTGAGCGGGTCGCCGTCGCCGTCGGTGGTTCCGGCCGAGGAGAAGGCGACCTTGAGGGGTGCGGTGCCGGAGGTCCTGTTCGCGGTGGCCTCGGCGATCGGTGACCGGCCGCCGGTGGCGTTCTCGATGCGGTAGAGCGCCGAGTTCTGGTCGCCGCCGAAGTAGCCGGTGCCGTAGTCCAGGACGTACAGCGCGCCGTCCGGGCCGAACGTCATGTCCATCACCTGGGTTCCCGACCAGGGGAAGGCGTTGATGGATCTGACCGTGCCGTCGGTGCCCTGGTCGATGCGCTTGATCCAGCGGCGGCCGAACTCACCGGCGAAGAAGTTCCCGTCGTACGCCTCGGGGAACTTCACGGCCGAGTCGAGGCCGGCGTCGTAGTGGTAGACGGGTCCGCCCATCGGGGACTCGGAGCCGGTGCCGAACTCGGGCACCGAGCCGCCGTCGTACGGGATCCAGGCGGGCTGGGCCGGCGGCAGGTCGACCAGGCCGGTGTTGTACCGGGAGGTGTTTTTGGGTGCGGCGCAGTCGAAGGGCTCGCCGGAGGTCCTGGTCGCGAAGTCGTAGTCGACGAACGGGTTGTTGTTGCCGGTGCAGAACGGCCAGCCGAAGTTTCCGGCCTCGGTGACGCGGGCGAATTCGACCTGGCCGCCCGGTCCTCGTGCGGGGTCGGCCGCACCGGCGTCGGGCCCGTAGTCGCCGACGTACACGATGCCGGTGGGCTTGTCGACGGTGAAGCGGAAGGGGTTGCGGAAGCCCATCGCGTAGATCTCGGGGCGTGTCCTGTCCGTGCCCGGGGCGAAGAGGTTGCCCTCGGGGACGGTGTACGTGCCGTCGTCGGCGACCTTGATGCGGAGGATCTTGCCGCGCAGGTCGTTGGTGTTCCCCGAGGTGCGGCGGGCGTCGAACACGGGGTTGCGGTCCGGCCGGTCGTCGATGGGGGTGTAGCCGTCGGAGGCGAACGGGTTGGAGTCGTCGCCGGTCGACAGGTAGAGGTTGCCCTGCGCGTCGAAGTCGATGTCGCCGCCGACGTGGCAGCAGATGCCGCGCGAGGCCGGGATGTCGAGGACCTTCTTCTCGCTGGCCGTGTCGAGCGTGCCGTCCTCCTCGAGGACGAAGCGCGAGAGCCGGTTCACCCCTTCGAACTCGGCGAAGTCGGCGGCGGTGCCGTTCTCCGGGGCGTCCCCGGCCGGGGTGTCCAGCGGGGGCGCGTAGTAGAGGTAGATCGCCCGGTTCCGTTCGAAGTCCGGGTCGACGCCGACGCCCTGGAGCCCTTCCTCGTCGTGCGAGTAGACGGGGAGGACGCCGGCGAGTGTGGTGTCGCCGCCGCTGTCGGTGAGCCACAGTTCGCCGCCGCGCGCGGTGTGCAGGACGCTGCGGTCGGGGAGCACCGCCAGTGTCATGGGTTCGCCGGTCTCGGCGACGCCCTTGGCGAGGGTGACCTGCTGGAATTCCTCGGCCGCCGCGTCGGCGGCGGCCGGTGCCGGTTCCTGCGCGGAGGCTGTGGGCGGCGGGCCGAGCGCGAGGGTGGCCGCGGCGAGCAGCCCACCGGTGAGCAGTGCGAGGGATTTGCGGACGCGGAGTCTTGTCCTGCTCCTGTTCGGGGTGGTGGTTCCGTGCACGAGTGTCCTCCGGGGGGTGCCGGTTGTACGGGCGGGTGCTGCCGTGCCGTTCTGCGCGGGGACTGCCGCGCGGGGGTCGGGGGCCGGTGGGGCACCGACGACCAGGTCATGTCATGTACACGTTTTGGACGGTAGACCCGTTCGTCCGGGACGGAAAGCCCTTGTGCGGCAGTCCGTCGAACTTTTACCGAGGTCAGGACAAAGCGGTGCGAGGGCAGGGGGCGGCGCGGAACGGCCGCGGGGCGCTCATGCCGCCCGTGCCGTTCCGTACCGCCTCGCGCCGTATCGCTCCTCGCCGTTTCTTCCCGTGCCGTACGGGCCGGGGACGGACCGTCAGTCGCCGCCCCCGAACGCCGCGTCGAACGAGGCGGCGGGCGGCTCGAAGTCGTACCGCTTCAGCGTGGCCAGCGCCTCCGGCGCCCCCACCAGCCGGTCCATCCCGGCGTCCTCCCACTCCACCGAGACCGGCCCCTCGTAGCCGATGGACCGCAGCATCCGGAAGACGTCCTCCCACGGCACGTCGCCGTGCCCGGCGGAGACGAAGTCCCAGCCACGCCGCGGGTCGCCCCACGGCAGGTGCGAGCCGAGCCGCCCGTTGCGGCCGTCCAGCCGTCTGCGCGCCTCCTTGCAGTCCACGTGGTGGATCCGGTCCCGGAAGTCGTACAGGAAGCCGACCGGGTCCAGGTCCTGCCAGACGAAGTGGCTCGGGTCGAAGTTCAGCCCGAACGCCGCCCGGTGGCCGACGGCCTCCAGCGCGCGGTGCGTGGTCCAGTAGTCGTACGCGATCTCACCGGGGTGCACCTCGTGGGCGAACCGCACGCCCTCCGCGTCGAAGACGTCCAGGATCGGGTTCCAGCGCTCGGCGAAGTCCTCGTAGCCCCGCTCGATCATGTGCGGCGGGACCGGCGGGAACATCGCGACCAGGTGCCAGATCGACGACCCGGTGAAACCGACCACGGTGCGGACCCCGAAGGCGGCGGCCGCCCGCGCGGTGTCCTTGATCTCCTCGGCCGCCCGGCGGCGCACCCCCTCGGGCTCGCCGTCCCCCCAGATCCGCGCGGGCAGGATTCCCCGGTGCCGTTCGTCGATGGGGTTGTCGCAGACGGCCTGGCCGACGAGGTGGTTGGAGATCGCCCAGCACTTCAGCCCGTACTTGTCGAGCAGTTGCCGCCGGCCGTCCAGGTAGCCGGGGTCGGCGAGCGCCTTGTCGACCTCGAAGTGGTCGCCCCAGCAGGCGAGTTCGAGTCCGTCGTAGCCGAAGTCCCGGGCGAGCCGGCAGACCTCCTCCAGCGGCA
Organism: Streptomyces sp. NPDC006435; assembly: GCF_040612315.1. Classification (NCBI taxonomy): domain Bacteria; kingdom Bacillati; phylum Actinomycetota; class Actinomycetes; order Kitasatosporales; family Streptomycetaceae; genus Streptomyces; species Streptomyces sp. NPDC006435. The sequence goes on along the minus strand of NZ_JBEXPY010000040.1, from coordinate 51,010 downwards.
GGTCCGCCCACTGGCCGGTGAAGAGTGTGAAGGGACGGGGCATGAGCGGGCCTCCTAGAGAGCCACGGGGGTGTGTACGGAGTTCTTCGCGGCGCTCTCCTCCACCGCCGCGAGTACCCGCTGCACCTGGAGTCCGTCGGCGAACGACGGCGCGGGAGCGGTGCCTTCGGCGATCGTCCGCACCAGGTCGCGGGCCTGGTGGACGAAGGTGTGCTCGTAGCCGAGGGCGTGGCCGGGCGGCCACCACGCCTCCAGGTAGGGGTGTTGGGGTTCGGTGACGAGGATGCGCCGGAACCCCGCCGTGGTGGCGGGTTCGGTGTGGTCGTGGAAGGCCAGTTCGTTGAGCCGTTCCAGGTCGAAGGCGAGCGAGCCGCGCTCCCCGTTGATCTCCAGCCGCAGCGCGTTCTTCCGCCCGGCCGCCATCCGGGTCGTCTCGAACGAGGCCAGCGCCCCGGAGGCGAGCCGGCCGGTGAACAGGGCCGCGTCGTCGACGGTCACCGCTCCATGTGCGGCCGGGCCGGCGGCGCCGGGGGGCCCGCCCGACGGGGCCGAGGGCAGCGGCCGTTCGCGCACGAACGTCTCGCTGACCGCCGACACCCCGACCAGCAACTCCCCCGCCAGGTACTGGGCCAGGTCCACGATGTGCGCGCCCAGGTCGCCGAGGGCCCCCGAGCCGGCGCGTTCCCGTTCGAGCCGCCAGGTGAGCGGGGTCTCCGGGTCGACGAGCCAGTCCTGGAGGTAGGCGGCGCGGACGTGTCGCAGGGCGCCGAGCCGTCCCCCGGCGATCAGCTGCCGGGCGTGGGCGATCGCGGGCACCCTGCGGTAGTTGAAGCCCACCATCGCGACCTGGCCGCGCTCCGCCGCGCGCCGTGCCGCCTCCGTCATCGCCTCGGCCTCGGCGACCGTGTTGGCGAGCGGCTTCTCGCACAGCACGTGCTTGCCGGCCTCCAGCGCGGCGACGGCGATCTCGGCGTGGCTGTCGCCGGGGGTGCAGATGTCGACGAGCTGCACGTCGTCCCGGGCGATCAGGGCCCGCCAGTCGGTCTCCGCCGCCGCCCAGCCGTGCCGGGCGGCCGCCGCGTCGACCGCGGCCCGGTCGCGTCCGCAGATCGCGGCGAGCACCGGCCTCATCGGCAGCTCGAAGACGTGTCCCGCGGTGCGCCACCCCTGCGAGTGGGCGGCGCCCATGAACGCGTATCCGACCATGCCGACGCCGAGCACCGGCGCGCTCGCCGTCGGCACGGCCGGCTCCGGCGGCGCTGCGGCCTCCTGATCCGTCTCTTCCCTGCGGGCCATCCGGGCTTCCTCCTCGTCGGTCGTTCGGTGGGTGCGGCGGGAGGGTCGCGGTCCTCCCCCGGGCCGGATCAGCTGAAGCCCGTCGGCAGGTACTGGTCGACGTTGTCCTTGGTGACCACGGCCGAGTAGAGGGTGAGACTGGTCGGGATCTCCTGCTCGGCCAGTCCGCCGACGCCCTTGCCCTGGGCGAGGGCACGGGCCAGGTCGATGGCGGACGCCGCCATCGTCGGCGGGTAGAGGACGGTGGCCTTCAGGACGCTGTCGTCGGCCTTGATGGCGTCCATCGCGGACTTGGCACCGGCACCGCCGACCATCAGGAACTCGTCCCGGCCCGCCTGCTGGATGGCGCGCAGCGCGCCCACGCCCTGGTCGTCGTCGTGGTTCCACAACGCGTCGATCCGCTTCTGCGCCTGGAGGAGCTGGGCCATCTTCGCCTGGCCCGACTCGACGGTGAACTCTGCCGCCTGACGGGCCACCAGGTCGATGTCGGGGTAGTTCTTCAGCGCGTCGGCAAAGCCCTGGCTGCGCTGCTTGGTGAGCTCCAGGTTGTCGATGCCGGCCAGTTCGACGACCTTGGCGCCCTTCTTGTCCTTGAGCTGTTCACCGATGTACGTGCCGGCGTTGAGGCCCATGCCGTAGTTGTCGCCGCCGACCCAGCAGCGGTATGCCTGCGGGGAGGCGAAGATCCGGTCCAGGTTGATGACGGGGATGCCCGCCCGCATGGCCTCCAGCCCGACCTGGGTGAGCGCCTTGCCGTCGGCCGGGAGGATGACGAGGACGTCGACCTTCTTGTTGATGAGGGTCTTGACCTGGCCGATCTGGGCGGCGGTGTCGTTGGAGCCCTCGGTGGTCTCCAGCGTCACCTCGGAGTACTCGGCCGCCCGCGACCTGGCGTTCTCGTTGATGGCGTTGAGCCAGCCGTGGTCGGCCTGCGGGCCTGCGAAGCCGATGGTGACAGGTTTGCCGGGCTTGTCGTCGGCGGCGGGTGCGTTGCTCTTCGCGGTGCCCTCGCTCTTGGGGTCGTTGCTGGTGCAGGCGGTGAGGAGGGCGCCCGCGGAGACGGCGGCGGTGCCGAGGAGCAGTCGTCTGCGGCTGGTTTCTGGCATGGCTGTCGAACCCTTCGTCCGGTGCGTGGCTGTCGTGGCTGTCACAGGGGGAGCGGGTGGGACTGATGGGACAGACGGGGTGGAGGTACGGGTGGTACGGGGCGCCGGTGGTGCGGGGCGCCGGGTCAGGTCCCGCCGTGCGTCGCCGTGCGGCGCTGGACCAGGACGGCGGCGACGATGATCGCGCCCTTGGCGATCTGCTGGACGTCGCTCTGGAGGTTGTTGAGCGCGAAGATGTTGGTGATGGTGGTGAAGACCAGGACGCCGAGCACGGAGCCGACGATGGTGCCGCGTCCGCCGCTGAGCAGGGTGCCGCCGATGATCGCGGCGGCGATGGCGTCGAGCTCGTACAGGTTGCCGTTGGTGTTCTGCCCCGAGCCGGCCAGGACGATCAGCATGAAGGCGGCGATGCCGCAGCACAGCCCGGAGAGCAGATAGAGCAGGAGCCGCTGTCTGCGCACATCGATGCCGGCCAGCCGGGCCGCCTCCGCGTTGCCGCCGACCGCGACGGTGCGACGGCCGAAGGTGGTGCGGTTCAGGAGCAGCCAGCCGATGACGGTGACCGCGGCGAACATCATGACCAGCGGCGGGACGCCGAGGACGTACGAGTCGGGCAGGCCCAGGTCGAGGACCGACTGGACGGTGACCATCTGGGTCCTGCCGTCGGTGATCTGGAGGGCGAGTCCGCGGGCCGAGGCGAGCATGGCCAGCGTCGCGATGAACGGCACCATCCGCCCGTACGCGACGAGCAGGCCGTTCACCAGCCCCGCGCAGAGCCCGACGACCACGGCCGTGAAGGCGATCCCCGCGAAACCGTACTCCTGGGTGGCGACCGTGGTCGCCCAGACGGAGGCCAGCGCGACCATCGCGCCGACCGACAGGTCGATGCCGCCGCTGGTGATGACGAACGTCATCCCGACGGTGACGACGCCGATGACGGACGCCTGGGTCAGGACCAGTTGGAGGTTCCCGGTGTCCAGGAAGGCGTCGGGCTCGGTGATGCCGCCGACGGCGATCAGTACGGCGAGGACGCCGAGGAGCGAGAGGTTGCGGACGTCGACACGCGGCCGGAAGGCACGCGCGGGTCCGTTCTCCTTCCCGGCGACGGGGACCGGGGCGGGGGCGCTCCCCCGATCCGGCCCGCCCTGCTGCGCCGGGGAAACGGGCTGCGTCATGACGTGGGGCTCCCTTCCATCACCAGGTCGAGTACGCGGTGCTCGTCGAGCTCCCGGGCGTCCGCCGTGTGCACGACGCGGCCCTCGCGGAGCACCAGCACCCGGTCGGCGAGGCCCAGCACCTCGGGCACCTCGCTGGAGACGAGCAGAACGGCCAGGCCCTCGTCGGCCAGCCGGCGGATCACGGCGTAGAGCTCGGCGCGGGCCCCCACGTCGACGCCGCGCGTCGGTTCGTCCAGCAGCAGCACCCGGCAGCCGCGCAGCAGCCAGCGGGCCAGGACCGCCTTCTGCTGGTTGCCGCCGGAGAGCGTGCGGACGGGGGTGTCCGGGTTGTCGGGGCGCAGGGACAGTTCGCGGGTGGCGGCGCGGGCCGCGCGGCGCTCGGCCCGCCGGTCGAGCCAACCGGCCCTGGAGAAGCGGGACATCGAGGAGACGGAGACGTTGCGGGTGACGGATTCGAGCATCAGCAGGGCCTGCGCCTTGCGTTCCTCGGGGGCGAGACCGATCCCGGCGGCGACGGCCGCGCGGACGCTGCCGGGCCTCAACGGCTCACCGGCCACGAGGACCCGGCCTGCGCTCGGCCGGCGGGCCCCGTAGACGGTCTCCAGGATCTCCGAACGCCCCGACCCGACGAGTCCGGCCAGACCGACGATCTCCCCCGGCCTCAACTCCAGGTCCAACGAGGCGAATTCGCCCTTCCGTGTCAGCCCCTCGATCCGCAGCACGGGCTCCGCCGCGGTTCCGGCGCGATCCGCCGGGCGCGGCGGGAAGACGTACTCGACGTTGCGGCCGGTCATCATGGCAACGATGTCGTGCGTCGGTGTGGACCTGGCGGGCAGCCCCCCGGCGACGGCACGGCCGTCCTTGAGCACGGTCACCCGGTCGCCGATGCGGCGGATCTCCTCCAGCCGGTGGGAGATGTACACGACGGCGACGCCGTCGGCGGTGAGGGAGGCCACGACGCGGAAGAGGTTGTCGACCTCGTCGGGGTCGAGCGCGGCGGACGGCTCGTCCATCACGATGAGCCGCACATCGTGGGAGAGCGCCCGCGCCATGGAGACGATCTGCTGCTGGGCCGCGGACAGTTCACCGACCGGGCGGGCCGGATCGATCTCCGGGTGGCCGAGCCGTTCCAGCAGTACGGCGGCGGCCGTGCGGGCCGCGCGGGCGCGCACCACGAAGCGGGCGGTGACGGGTTCCCGGCCGAGGAAGACGTTCTCGGCGACCGACAGGCCCTCCACCAGGTCGAGTTCCTGATAGATGGTGGCGATGCCCAGGCGCATCGCGGCGACGGGCGACTTGAGCGTCACCGGCGCGCCGTGCCAGGTGATCTCGCCGCCGTCGGGCTGGTGGGCCCCGGCGAGCACCTTGATGAGGGTGGACTTCCCGGCGCCGTTCTGCCCGAGGAGACAGTGGACCTCACCGGCCCGGACCTCCAGGTCCACACCGTCCAGGGCGCGCACTCCGGGGAACGACTTGGTGATGCCGGACATGGTGAGCAGGGGTGGTTCTGGTGCCATGACGAATCCCCTCGGCAAGTGGGGTCTCCCCTGCTCGCACGTGGCCGGGAGCGGAGGAGGGGCCGGTGAGCGGGCAGGGCTGTACCGGGTACGATGTGGCGGTCGTGCTGCCGGGCCCCTGGGTCAGGCCGGCGAGAAGAGGTGGTCGCTGATGAGCCGGGCGGCGCCGATCACTCCGGCGGCCGGTCCCAACTCCCCCAGCACGATGGGGAGGTTGTTGGTGGCCAGCGGCAGGGACTGCCGGTAGACCTGGGTCCGGACGCTGGCGAGGAGGGTGTGGCCGAGCCCGGTCACACCGCCGCCGATCACCACCAGGCCGGGGTTGAAGAAACTGACGAGTCCCGCGATGACCTGGCCGACCCGGTTGCCGCCCTCCCGGATCAGGTCGAGCGAGGTGGCGTCACCGGCGGCGGCCGCCGCGGCGACGTCGACGGCGGTGAGACCGCCGGCCGCCTCCAGCCGGGCGGCCAGTTCCGCCGACCGTCCGGTGCGTGCCGCGTCCTCGGCGTCGCGGGCGAGCGCGGCGCCGCTGAAGTGGGCCTCCAGGCATCCCCGATTGCCGCAGGCACAGGCGCGTCCCTCGGGTTCGACCTGGATGTGGCCGATGTCCCCGGCACTGCCCGTCGTGCCCCGGTGGACCTCTCCGCCGACGACGATGCCGCAGCCGATGCCGGTACCGATCTTGACGCAGAGGAAGTCGCCCACGGAACGGGCGACGCCCGCGTGCTGCTCCCCCATCGCCATCAGGTTCACGTCGTTGTCGACCATGACCGGGCAGCCCAGTTCCTGGCTGAGCGCCTCGCGGACCGGGAAGCCGTCCCAGCCGGGCATGATCGGTGGTGCCACCGGCACGCCCTCGGGGAAGCGGACCGGTCCGGGTACGCCGATGCCCGCGCCGTCGAAGCCCTCGGCGAGCCCCGACGCCCGGAGCTTGGCCGCCATGGACAGCGCCTGCTCGAAGATGGCGACGGGCCCCTCGCGTACGTCCATGGGGTGGTTGAGGTGACCCAGTACCTCCAACTCGGCGTTGGTGACCGCCACATCGACGGATGTGGCACCGATGTCGACGCCGAGGAAGCGCAGTTGCGGGGCGAGCCGGATGTTGTGCGAGCGGCGTCCGCCGCGCGAGGCGGCGAGTCCGTCGGCCACGACCAGTCCGGTCTCCAGCAGCCGGTCGACCTCGACGGCGAGCTTGGAGCGGGAGAGATCGACCTGATCCCCCAGCTGTGCCCGTGAGTTGGGCCCGCCGTCGCGCAACAGCCGGAGCAGTCGCGCCTGATGCGCGTTCGCGGGTCGTGCCGTCATGCGTCTCACGCGCCCCTCCCGCCGCATCGGCCTGTCCGTCGGGCTTTCGAGGGGAACGTAGCAGTGGTTGCCGGGGCTGGGAAGAAGTTGCGCGGGAATCCACAACAACTTTCTCCACATCGAGGACAAAGACGTGGGGGTGGCGGAACGCCGGAGCGCCCGCCGGTGTCCTCGGCGGGAGGACCGGCGGGCGCCCGGGCTGTCGGTACCGCGGACTCCCCCGTGTCCGCGGTACCGACGGCCCGGGCCCGGGTGGTGACGAAGACCCGGGCCCGGGTGGTGGCGGGGGCCTGGGCCCGGGTGGTGGCGGGGCCGCCACCACCGGAGCGGGCACCGCGGCCGGGCCGGGAGAGGGCCTAGTGCCCGGTCTCCCACTCCTCTTTCCGCAGTCGACGTGGGTGTGCCCCGGCCCGCCCCCTGTTCCGGCCGGCCGCGGGCGTCCGCCGGACGCGGAGCTCACGGGACGACTGCCGTCGACGCTCCCCCTGAGAATCGCCGTCGGGCCGGTGCACACAGTGATGATGGCCGCGCCGCCCGGCCCGCCACCAACCCTTGCGTCCTGCTGCAACGGTTGGACAACCCGCCGGGGCCGGCCCGCCCGAGGGGCGGCCCGTCATCCCAGGATTCCGGCCTGCCGGGCGGCCCTCAGCCAGGACGGGAACTCCGACAGGACCCTGTCGTAAAGCTCCTGGTCACAGACCTGCTCGATGTCGTCGACGGCGAAGAAGCCGACGTTGTCCACCCGGCGGCCCGGCATGGTGTCGAAGCGTTCCAGCACGCCGTACTGCGAGCTGCCGAGGCCGACGAACTGCCAGAACACCGGCTCGTCGGCGGCGGCCCGCAGCTCCTGCTCGATCTCCTTGTTGCGGTAGACCCCGCCGTCCGAGAAGAACAGGACCAGGGTCGGGTCGGGCACCGGATGCGCACGCACATGGGCCCGCACCTCGGCGATGACCTTCTGCTCCTCGTTCTGGATGCCGACGGTGCGCATGTCGATCTGACCGGGGACCAGTCCCTTCGGCGGCTTCCTGCGGATGAAGGCGCCGCTCTGTCCCACGCGTACATGCAGTCGGAGCCACTCCGGCAGGTCGCCGACGGCCAGGTCGGGCAGTCGGGCCGGGTTCGTGGCGAACGTCCACGCCTGCATCTCGCCGTCGTCGTCGAGCTGCGCCGCGACGGCCACCATCCGCTCGACGACACCGGCCACCGTGCCCCGTCGGTAGAGCCCGCCCATCGAGCCCGAGGCGTCCAGGACGACGACGACCCGGGCACGCAGGTCCGTGACGCCGTGCTTGCTCAGGCTGACCAGGACCTGCTGCTTGCGCAGCGACAGCCGCTTGCGCATGTCCACGGGGAGGTGTTCCTCGCCCTTGGTGAGCCGGGGGCCGGGGCCCGGGTGTCCCGCCGGGGGCGGAGGCGCCGGGGCACCGGCCGGGCCCGGAGGCATCGGCGCGGGCGCGTACGAAGGCATCGGCCCGGACGAGGGCGCGGGAGCGGGTCCGGGTGCGGGTGCGGCAGCAGGTCCGGGAGTCGGCGCGGGCGCGGGCTGCTCGTCGTCGACGGTGATGCCGAAGTCGGTCGCCAGGCCCGCCAGCCCGCTCGCGTACCCCTGCCCGACCGCCCGGAACTTCCAGCCGCCGTCGCGCCGGTAGAGCTCGCCGCCGATCAGCGCCGTCTCCGGTCCCGCGGACATCTCGAACCGGGCCAGCTCCGCGCCGGACACCGCGTCGAGCAGACGCAGGTGCAGCCCCGGGACCTGGCCGAACGTGCCGCCGTCGGCGGACGCGCAGAGCGCGACGCGTTCGATGTCGGGCCCCAGCGCCCCCGGGCGGACCTCCAGCGTGTCGGCACCGGGCTGTTTGCCGAGGTGCGTCACGGCGCCCGAGGCGTGCCGAGGCTGGTTGTAGAAGACGAAGTCGTCGTCGGACCGCACCCGTCCGCCGCGGGTCAGCAGCAGCGCCGAGGCGTCCACGTCCGGCACGCCGGACCCCGTCGACCAGCCGAGCACCGCCCTGACCGCGGCGGCCTCGACCGGCATGTTGGCACCCTTGCTCAGTATCGTCACACCGGCCAGTGTGCCCGCCGTCCGGCACATGGGCGCGGACGGCCCCGGCGGGGTCCGCCGGGGCGCCGGGCTCAGGGGCAGCGGATCACCTGGCCCGCGTACGAGAGGTTGCCGCCGAAGCCGAAGAGCAGGACGGGTGCGCCGCTGTGCACCTCGCCGCGCTCCACCAGCTTGGACAGGGCCATCGGGATCGAGGCCGCGGACGTGTTGCCGGAGTCCACGACGTCCCGGGCGACGACCGCGTTGACCGCGCCGATCTTCCTGGCGATCGGTTCGATGATCCGCAGGTTGGCCTGGTGCAGCACCACGGCGCCCAGTTCCTCCGTGGCGACGCCGGCCTTCTCGCACACCTTGCGGGCGATGGGTGGCAGCTGGGTGGTGGCCCAGCGGTAGACGGACTGCCCCTCCTGCGCGAAACGGGGCGGCGTCCCCTCGATCCGTACCGCGTTGCCCATCCCGGGCACCGATCCCCACAGGACGGGGCCGATCCCGGGCCGTTCGACGCCGTCCGGTTCCGCGACGACGACCGCCGCGCCGGCCCCGTCGCCGAGCAGGACGCAGGTGCTGCGGTCGGTCCAGTCGGCGATGTCCCCCATCTTGTCGGCCCCGATGACCAGGACGCGTTCGGCCGCACCGGCCCGGATCGCGTGGTCGGCGGTGGCGAGGGCGTGGGTGAAGCCGGAGCAGACCACGTTGATGTCCATCACCGCGGGCGATTCCATCCCGAGCCGGGCGGCGACCCGCGCGGACATGCTCGGGGAACGGTCGATCGCGGTGGAGGTGGCGACGAGGACCAGGTCGACCTCGGCGGGCAGGAGCCCGGCCCCGGCGAGCGCCTTGGCCCCCGCGTGCGCGGCCAGCTCGTCCACCGGCTCGTCGGGTCCGCCGATGTGCCGGGTCCTGATGCCCACGCGGCTGGTGATCCACTCGTCGCTGGTGTCGACCATGGCCGCCAGGTCGTCGTTGGTGAGCACCTTGGCGGGCTGGTAGTGGCCGAGCGCCACGACACGTGAGCCGGTCATGTACGGGATCCCCTCGCTACGTATGGCAGGAACCATCCAGTCTTGGTCGCTACCGACCGGTACGCGGTCACGTGTTCCCACAGGAATCACGCCCGGCCGTTGGAGGCTTGACAACAGTCCCGTACGCCTCTTGCGACACATGGGACGCTGTCGCACCCCCGGTGCAGGACAATGGGACCGCCGGGGTCACCGCTCCGCACGACACTCCGGTGACCTGCGGCGACCTCCGTATCGAGGGCCGGTCCGGCTTCCGCGGCGTTCCGGCCTCCACCACGCAAGGAGTCGGGTCAACCGCTATGGGACGGGTCACCGAGCGCCGCCGCACCATCCGCATCCGGGACGGGGCGGTCTCCGTCCGTCCCGACACGCTCGTCGCCGAGGAGCCGCTGGAGATCAGGCTGAACGGCAGGCCGCTCGCCATCACGATGCGCACGCCGGGGGACGACTTCGCGCTCGCCGCGGGCTTCCTGGTGAGCGAGGGCGTCGTCGGGGACGGTTCCGAGGTGCGGTCGATCGTCTACTGCGCCGGGGCGACGGCGGACGGCGGCAACACGTACAACGTGGTGGACGTGCAGCTCGCCCCCGGTGTGCCGGTCCCCGACATCACACTCGAACGCAATGTGTACACCACCTCGTCCTGCGGGCTGTGCGGCAAGGCGAGCCTGGACGCGGTGCGCACCTCGACCCGGCACCCGATCGCCGACGCTCCCCCGGTCCGGATCGAACCCGCCCTGCTCTCCGCCCTCCCCGACCGGTTGCGCGCCGCGCAGCGGGTCTTCGACCGGACCGGCGGGCTGCACGCGGCGGCGCTGTTCTCCGAGACGGGCGAGCTGCTCGACGTCCGGGAGGACGTCGGCCGGCACAACGCGGTGGACAAGCTGGTCGGCCGGGCGCTGACCGACCACCGGCTGCCGCTGTCCCGGGCGATCCTGCTGGTGTCGGGGCGGGCCTCGTTCGAACTGGCCCAGAAGGCGGTGATGGCCGGGATCCCGGTGCTCGCCGCGGTCTCGGCGCCGTCGTCGCTCGCCGTCGACCTGGCGGACGAGACCGGGCTGACCCTGGTGGGCTTCCTGCGGGGCCCCTCCATGAACGTGTACGCGGGCGGGCACCGCATCGCCCTGCCGGCGGAGGTCGCCGGGGGCTGAGGCCCCGCCCGCCGTACGGACCGCCGGACCGTACGGCGGGCCCCCGGCCGCACAGGCATCCGGCCCGTGCGGTCCGCCGAGCCGCACGGTCCGCCAAGCCAAGCGGTCAGCCCGCGACGGCGGGTTCCCGGGTCGCCGCCGCGCCCGTCGTGTGCTCCTCCTGCGGGTCGCGCGAGCGGCGCTTGGCGATCACCGCGCACACCATCAGCTGCATCTGGTGGAAGAGCATGAGCGGCAGCACGGCGAGGGACGCCTGCGCCCCGAACAGGACGCTGGCCATCGGCAGCCCGGCGGCCAGGCTCTTGTTCGCGCCGGCGAACTGGATGGCGACGCGGTCCTCCCGGCCGAAGCCGAGCCGCTTCGCCCCGTACCAGCCGATCGTCAGCATCAGCGCGAGCAGCAGCGCCTCCACGCCGAGCAGCGCGCCGAGCCTGGCCGGGGTGACCTGGTGCCAGACGCCGGTGACCATGCCCGCGCTGAATGCCGTGTAGACGACGAGCAGGATCGAGCCCCGGTCGACCCGGCCGAGGATCTTCTTGCGGCGGGTGAGGAAGCCGCCGATCCAGCGGCGCAGCAACTGCCCGGCAATGAACGGCAGCAGCAGCTGGACCGCGATCCTCAGCAGCGCGTCCGCCGAGAACCCGCCGCCCTCCTCGCCGAGCAGGACGGACGCGAGCAGCGGGGTGAGGAAGATCCCGGCGATCGAGGAGAAGGAGCCCGCGCAGATCGCGGCGGACACGTTGCCGCGGGCGATCGAGGTGAAGGCGATGGACGACTGGATGGTCGACGGGACGAGGCAGAGGAAGAGCAGACCGCTGTGCAGTTGCGGCGTCAGTACGTACGGGACCAGTCCCCCGGCCGCCAGTCCGAACAGCGGGAACGCGACGAAGGTGCAGGCCAGCACGGTGAGGTGGAGCCGCCAGTGCCTGAGCCCCTCCAGGGTCTCGGCGGTGGAGAGCCGGGCCCCGTACAGGAAGAAGAGCAGGGCGACGGCTCCGGTGGAGGCGCCCTTCGCCACCTGCGCCGCGGTTCCCGATGCGGGCAGTATCGCCGCGAGCGCCACCGTGCCGATCAGGGCCAGGACGTACGGGTCGATCGGCAGCCAGGACGGCAGCTTCGGGGTGCGGCGGCTCATGTGCTCCACGTGTCCTCTTGGTTCGGGTCGTGCCCGCACCATGCTGCTCCCGATCCACGTGATCGGGAATCCCGTACACCGCTCTGACTGTCATCACGTTCGGCGATAGCCTGGAGGCATGTACGACCCGGCACAGCTGCGCACCTTCCTCGCCGTCGCCCAGACGCTGAGTTTCACCCGGGCGGCCCGGCGGCTGGGGGTGCGGCAGTCCACGGTGAGCCAGCACGTGCGGCGGCTGGAGGAGGCGGCGGGGCGGCAGCTGTTCGCCCGGGACACGCACCGGGTGGACCTCACCGTGGACGGTGAGGCGATGCTCGGTTTCGCCCGGACGATACTCGACGCCCACGAGCGGGCCGCGGCCTTCTTCACCGGTACCCGGCTGCGCGGGCGGCTGCGGTTCGGGGCCTCCGAGGACTTCGTGCTGACCCGGCTCCCGGAGATCCTGGAGTCGTTCCGCCACGACCACCCAGAGGTCGAGCTGGAACTGACGGTGGAGCTCTCCGGGACGCTGCACCAGCGCCTCGCGGCCGGCCGGCTCGATCTCGTCCTGGCCAAGCGGCGCACCGGGGACACGCACGGCGAGCTGGTCCGGCAGGACACCCTGGCCTGGATCGGCGCGCCGCGACTGCGGATCGATCCGGACCGGCCGGTCCCGCTGGTGCTGTTCCCGCCGCCGGGCATCACCCGGGCCCGCGCCCTGGAGGTCCTGGAGGAGCACGGCCGGTCCTGGCGGATCGCCTGCACCAGCACCAGCCTGAGCGGGCTGGTCGCGGCGGCCCGCGCGGGGCTGGGCGTGATGGCCCACAGCCGGGGGCTGATCCCGCCGGGGCTGGTGCCGGTTCCGGCCAGGGCGGGGCTGCCGGAGCTGGGCGGGGTGGATTTCGTCCTGTCGCACGGCCACCGGCGCGAGGGGTCGCGCGAGGCCGCCGACGCCCTGGCGGCGGCGATCCTCGCGGGCGGCGACCGGCTGGTCCGGGAGGCCGGGGCGGTCGCCGTACGGGACGGCGCCTGATCCCCGGTCCGTACGGTGCCGGGCGGCCACCGGCCCGTACGGGTCCGGGTACCCGTGGGCACTCGCCCCGACCCCAGCCGGACAAGTGAGGACGAACCACCCAGTACCGTCCGCTGTCGGGAGTGGCAGCGGCGTACAGATTCGGTGGAGATTCCGGTGCCCGTCGGCCGCTCGGCGGCCCCGACCGCGCCCGAGCCTTGCCCATCTGGCCGGATTTCGGTGGCCGAGCTGTGCATATGCCATGTTGTCGGCCGATACGGAGCCCTCCCGTCCCGCCGCTCGGTGGGGTAGCGTCACGGCGCTGTGCTGAGCCCATGAGGAGCAGGTCATTGCGCGAGTTCACTGTCCCGCCCATGACGGCCGCGCCCCTCGTGGGCGGGCTGGCCGACGTGGTGTTCGACCGGGCCGATGAGGACCCGCACCGGGTCGCGCTCGGCCGCAAGGACGCGAGCGGAAACTGGCGGGATGTCACCGCCGCCGCGTTCCGCGACGAGGTGCTGGCGCTGGCCAAGGGGCTGATCGCCCAGGGCGTCAGATTCGGCGACCGGGTGGCCCTGATGTCGCGCACCCGCTACGAGTGGACGCTCTTCGACTTCGCCCTGTGGTCGGTCGGCGCGCAGTCCGTGCCGGTCTATCCGACGTCCTCGGCCGAGCAGGTCCGGTGGATGCTGCACGACGCCGACGTGTCCGCCGTCGTGGTCGAGCACGAGGACCACGCGATGACCGTCGCTTCGGTGATCGACCGGCTGCCCCGGCTCGAACGGCTGTGGCAGCTGGACGCCGACGCGGTGGCCGACCTGGTCGCCGCGGGCACGCGGATCGAGGACGAGGTGGTGCACCGTCACCGGCGCGCGGTGACGCCCGAGTCGGTGGCGACCGTCATCTACACGTCGGGGACGACGGGCCGCCCCAAGGGCTGTGTGATCACGCACGCCAACTTCATGTTCGAGACGGACACCATGGTCTCCCGCTGGCAGGAGGTGTTCCGCTCCGCGCCCGGCGACGAGGCGTCCACCCTGCTCTTCCTGCCGCTGTCCCACGTCTTCGGCCGGATGGTCGAGATCGCGGCGCTCCGCGGCCGGGTGCGGCTGGGCCACCAGCCGGAGATGTCGGCCAGGGCGCTGCTGCCGGACCTGGTGTCGTTCCGGCCGACGTTCGTCCTGGCGGTGCCGTACGTGTTCGAGAAGGTCTTCGGCGTGGCCCGGCGCAGGGCCGAGGCGGAGGGCCGGGCGGGGCCGTTCGACAAGGCGGTGGACGTCGCCGTGAAGTACGCCGAGGCGATGGAGGAGCGGGCGTTCGGGACCGGTCCGGGGCCGTCCGCCGGGCTGCGGGTGCAGCACCAGTTCTTCGACAAGGTCGTGTACCGCAGGGTGCGCGAGGCGATGGGCGGCCGGATCCGGCACGCCATGTCCGGCGGCTCGGGCATGGACCGGCGGCTCGGGCTGTTCTTCGAGGGCGCGGGCGTCCGGATCTTCGAGGGGTACGGGCTGACCGAGACATCCGCCGCGGCCACCGCCAACCCGCCGGAGCGCCCCCGGTACGGGACGGTCGGTCAGCCGATTCCCGGCACGACCGTGCACATCGCCGAGGACGGCGAGGTGTGGGTGCACGGCGACCACGTGTTCTCCGGTTACCTCGGCGACCCCGACTCCACCGAGGCGGTGCTGCGCGACGGCTGGCTGGCCACCGGCGACCTGGGTTCGCTCGACGAGGACGGCTATCTGACGATCACCGGGCGGAAGAAGGAGATCCTGGTGACCTCGGGCGGCAAGAGCGTGTCGCCTACCGGCCTGGAGGAGCGGGTGCGGGCGCATCCGCTGGTCGCGCAGTGCATCGTGGTGGGCAACGACCGGCCCTACATCGCGGCGCTGGTCACCGTCGACCAGGAGGCGGTGGACCACTGGCTGTCGATGCAGGGCCGGTCGCCGCTGGAACCGCGGGAGCTGGTGCGCGACCCGGACCTGGAGACGGAGATCCGGCGGGCGGTGGTGGCCGCCAACACGGCGGTCTCGCAGGCCGAGTCGATCCGCACGTTCCGGATCCTGGCGCATCCGTTCAGCGAGGAGCACGGTCTGCTCACCCCGTCGCTGAAGCTGAAGCGCAGGGCGATCGAGACGGCGTACGCGACGGAGGTCGACGCGCTGTACCACTGAGGCACCGGGGTGCCCCGGCGGTACGGCGCGTACGACGTGCCGCGCGGCACCGGGCTATGTGATCGAGACGCGGAACAGCTTGTCCGAGCCGTCCGGTTCGTTCCCCTTGTTGTCGCAGTTGGTGGTGGACAGCCACAGCTGGTCCCGGCCGGGCACCTCGGTGACGGTGCGCAGCCGGCCGTACGTGCCGACGTAGTAGGCGCTCGGCGTGCCGAGGTTCTCGGTGTCACCGGTGATCGGCACCCGCCACAGCCGTTCGCCCTTCAGGGCGGCCATGTAGATGACGTTGCGGACGACGGCGATTCCGCTGGGCGACGCCTCGGAGACGTTCCAGGTCTTCTTCGGGTTGGTCATGCCGGACGTGGTGCAGCTGCCCTCGCAGATGGGCCAGCCGTAGTTCTTCCCCGGTTTGATGAGGTTGAGTTCGTCCTTCTTGCTGTCGCCGAACTCCGCTTCCCACAGGCGGCCGTTGCGGTCGAAGGCGAGCCCCTGCGGGTTGCGGTGGCCGTAGCTGTAGACGTGGTTGCCGAACGGGTTGCCGGGGGCGGGTTCGCCGTCCGTGGTCATCCGCAGGATCTTGCCGTTCAGCGAGTCCTTGTCCTGGGCGAGGTCGGGGGTCTGGGCCTCGCCGGTCGACGCGTACAGGTAGCCGTCGGGGCCGAAGGCGAGCCGTCCGCCGTTGTGGTAGCGGCTCTTCTTGATGCCCTGGAGCAGGACCTCGTACCCGCTGAGCGAGCTGCCGTCGTAGGTCATCCGGGCGATCCGGTTGCCCTCCGCCGCGGTGTGCATGAAGTACACGCGGTGGTTGGTGGACCACTTCGGGTCGACGGCGACGCCGAGCAGGCCGCCCTCGCCGTTCGTCGTGACGGCCTCGGGCACCGATCCGACCCGGGTGCGGGCCCCGTCGGCCGTGGCCCTGAAGACCTCGAAGCCGTCCCGCTCGGTGACCAGGGCGGTCTTCCCGTCGGGCATCCAGTAGGTGCCCCAGGGGATGGACCAGCCGGTGGAGACGGTGGTGATGCCGGACGGGACGCCGCCGTCGGTGGCGCAGGCCGGGGTGGTGAAGGTGACCGCGTTGCTCGGTGGGGAGGCGTTGCCCGCCGCGTCCTCGGCGACGATCTCCAGGGTGTACGGGCTGGCGCAGGCGAGCCCGGTGAGGGTGGTCGTGGTGGCCGGCGGGGTGCCGGTCACGGTCTTGTAGACGGTGCTGCCGCTGCGCACCTCGTAGGCGGTGACGCCCTTGTCGTCCGTGGCCGCACCCCATTTCAGGACCACGCCGTTCGCGGTGAGGTCCGAGGCCGACAGGGTGCCGGGGGCCGAGGGGGCGGTGGTGTCGTCGCTGCGCAGGGTGGTGCAGTCCACGATCGGGCTGACCGAGGACACGTTGCCGGCCACGTCCCGGGCGAACAGCGTGAGGTTGTACGTGGTGCCGGGGGTGAGCCCGGTCAGTTTCTTCGTCGTGGCGGTGCCGGGCGCCTCGCCGAACTTGTTGCCGTGTTCGTAGATGTCGTACGCGGCGACGCCCACGTCGTCCGTGGACGCGGTCCAGTTCAGCGTGATGCTGTTCTCGGTGACTCCGGTGCAGGTGGGCTGTCCGGGGGCGGTGGGCGCCTCGGTGTCCGAGGGGGCGACCGTGACGTCGAGGTAGTCGAGGTTGGGCAGTCCGCCGGCCGTCGTGGACGTCAGCCGGACCTTGTTGGTGCCCGCCTTCAGCGGGGTGGTGAGGGTGGAGGTGGCCCAGGTGTCCCAGTCGGTGGTGGCGGCGAAGGAGCGGGCCGCCGAGACGACCGTGCCGCCGACGGCGACGTCCGCGGGCCGGTCGGCCGTCGTGCCGTTGGAGTAGCGGATGGCGATCTTCCCGGTTCCCGTGGTGGCCGCGGTGACGGTGAACTCCACGTAACTGCCCACGACGTTGTCGCCGTTGACGAAGCCCGTCCCCGAGTAGCCGGAGTGGTTGGACTCGGCCGCGCCCTCGACGATCGTCGCGGACTCCGCCTCGTACCGGTCGGCGGCCGCGGCCGCCGATCGCGGGGCCGCCTGCGTCGGGCCGGCGCAGAGCAGCATCGCCGTGAGGGCCGCCGCTCCGCCCCGTGCCGCGGTGAGTGTTCTGGTACGCATCTTCCACAACCTCCGTCAGGGAACCCAGTAGTTGCCGGACGCGACGATCATGGTCTGCAACTGGACGCTCGCGCCGTAGTAGAGGTCGGGGTCGATCGGTGTGGTGGCGAGCTTGTTCCACAGCGCGTCGAGCCAGGCCCGGGAGCCGGGGTCGGTCAGCGCGGTCACGACGAACGGGGCGGTGAACGCCATGTCGTTGCCGTCGTCGAGCACCGAGCCGTCCAGGCGGTAGCCGCTGCCGATCCGGTCCGGGTCGCCGCCGGTCTCGGCCTTGATCCAGGAGTTGAGCCTGCGGGCCGCGGCGAGCGAGGCGGTGTCGCCGCTGGTGACGGCGTCGGTGCCGATGCGCCACGGGTCGCGGCAGGCGTTCCAGGAGTAGTCGCCGTCGTTGGGCGATTCGAGCACCTCGCCCGGTGCGGGCGCGGGCGTGCCGTCGGTGTCGACGACGAAGTCCGCCAGCAGTCCCGTGCCGGGGGCGTACTCGGACTGCTGGGAGGCGATCAGCTTCTGGTGGGCCGTGCGCACGGTGCCCCAGGTGCGGTCGCCGGTGGCGGTCTCGAAGGCGCGGAAGTGGTCGATCATCCAGTCCGAGGAGCGGGTCGTCCAGTAGTGGGACTCCTCGGAGTCCGACCAGTCGCCGAGCAGCATCAGGTGCGTGGTCGGGTTGACCTCGCTCTCCTTGATGGCTTCGATGTGCTTGATCGCGAGGTCCTTGTAGTCGTACGCGCCGGTGGAGCCCCACTGCTTGTCGGCGAGGAGCAGACCGTAGGCGACGTCGAGGTCCCCGTCGGTCGCGGAGTCGGAGCCGTCGACGCTCCGGCAGGAGGAGTCCTGTTCGGCGGCCAGGAGGTCGGGGTCGTTCACCGAGGGGTGGGCCAGCATGTACTCGACCATGCCGTCGAAGACGGTCCTCGCCTGTGGATCGGCGCCCGCCATCGTGGCGGTGACGACCATGCCGTAGCCCTGGGCCTCGGCGACGTAGGGGTGGTCGGCGTCCGGCGAGATGACCTGGTACCAGCCGTTGCCGCAGTTCTGCCGGACGAACGCGGCCTTCCACGCCTCGTACGCCTCGATCACGGCACGGTCGAGGTCGGACTGCGCGCCGGACGGCTTCAGCGTCCCCGCCGCATAGGGGAACAGGTGGCTGCCGAAGGGCACCGCGGGTCCGTCGGCGGCGGGGGCCCCGATGTCGAGGCGGTCCAGGTTGGGGCCGCCGTTCGCCGTGGTCGCGGTGGCCCGGACGGTGCTGGTCCCGGCGGCGAGGCGGACGGCGACGGTCTTCGTGGCCCAGGTGTCCCAGGAGCCGGTGGAGCTGAACGGTACGCCGGACGCGACGACGGTGCCGTTGACGCTGATGTCCATCGGGCGGTCGGTGGTGGTCCCGTTGGCGTAGCGGACGGCGAGCGAGTCGCCGCCGGTGGCGGTGTCGACCGTGAACTCCACGGACGATCCGGTCGCGTTGGTGTAGTCGACGAAGCCGGTGCCGGAGTAGCCGGTGTGGTTCGTCGCCACGGCCGCCCGGGTCAGCCGGGCGTCCTCGGCCTCGTACCGGGCTGCCGCCGCGGTGGTGGACGGCGGTGCGGCGGACGGCGGAGTGGTCATCGCCTCGGCGGACGGCACGGCGAGCAGGGGCAGGATCAGACAGCCGATGCCTGTGAGGACTGCCACCGAGCGGCGTGGGGGTGCGGCAGGGTGCACGGGTGTTCCCTTCCGGTTCTCGGTGTTAGGAAAGGTTCCTAACCGATACTGCATGGGATTCCCCGCGGAGCGATCCGTCAATACCTCCCGCGGGCCCAAATCCCTTACGGATCAAGCAGGTTCGAGCGATGCGCGGCGCCGGGCGGGGCGGACCGGCCGAGGAACATCGGGCGACGGGGAATGCATGGCGCACCCCGGTCGTTCCCCTTTGGACGTACCACCCGACGACGTAAGGATCGACCGCTCGTGAGCCAGGTCCCCTCCATCACCCTCAACAACGGCGTCGAGATGCCGCAGCTCGGTTACGGCGTCTGGCAGGTGCCGGACGACGAGGCCGAGAAGGCGGTCGCGACGGCCATCGAGTCCGGGTACCGGAGCATCGACACCGCCGCGATCTACGAGAACGAGCGGGGCACGGGCAAGGCCGTGGCCGCCTCCGGCGTCCCCCGCGAGGAGCTCTTCGTCACCACCAAGCTGTGGAACGGCGACCAGGGTCACGACGCGACCCTGCGCGCCTTCGACGCCTCGCTCGACCGGCTGGGGCTCGACTACGTCGACCTGTACCTGATCCACTGGCCGGTGCCCGCCAAGGACGCGTACGTCGACACCTACAGGGCCTTCGAGAAGATTCACGCCGAGGGCCGCGCGAAGGCCATCGGCGTCTCGAACTTCCTGCCCGAGCACCTGGAGCGCCTGCTCGGCGAGACCTCCGTGGTCCCGGTGCTCAACCAGATCGAGCTCCACCCGCAGCTCCAGCAGGCCCGGTCGCGCGCCTTCCACGCCGAGCACGGCATCCGGACCGAGGCGTGGTCGCCGCTGGGTCAGGGCAAGGGCCTCCTGGAGGTCCCGACGATCGTCGCGATCGCCCGGAAGCACGACCGCACCCCCGCCCAGGTGGTGCTCCGCTGGCACCTCCAGATCGGCAACGTGGTGATCCCGAAGTCCGTGACACCGTCCCGGATCGTGGAGAACATCGACGTGTTCGGCTTCGAGCTGGACGCGGACGACCTGGCCGCGCTCGCCGCGCTCGACGAGGGCAAGCGCCTCGGCCCGGACCCCGCCGAGTTCAACGTCGGGGCCTGACGCCCCTTCCGCGCACCGCCGGGGCGCACGGTACGGCCCCGGCGGCGAGGCACACCGCACGACGCGGCACAACACGGCACGGCAGCGCCGGGCACGCCCCTTCGGGCACACCCGGCGGAACACGGAACGGACCGCCGCCCGGTCTCGGAGCCGGGCGGCGGTCCGCCACGCGGGAAGGACCGGAACAACATGAACGGGGACGGCGCGCCCGTGGTCGCAGCGGGCCGCTACCGGCTGCGCAATGTGGGCAGCGGGCTGCTGCTGGGGGTGCACGGCGCCGCCAAGGGCGGCGGCGCCCCGGTCCGGCAGGCCGAGGAGAGCGGCTCGCCGGACCAGCTCTGGCAGCTCTCGCCGGTGCACGAGGGCGCGGCGCTCCACCACCTGGTCAACGTCCACAGCGGGAAGCGCCTGGACGTGGCCGACGCCTCCACCGAGAACGGTGCCGTGGTCCAGCAGTGGCGGGCCAACAACTACGGCGCCCAGGAGTGGCTGATCGAGCGGCACCTGGAGGCGCCGGGGGTGGTGACGCTGGTCAGCTTCGTCAGCGGACTCGTCCTCGAAGTGGCCGACGGCAGCACCGCGGACGGTGCCCGGATCCAGCAGTGGGAGGACACCGACTCCCCCGGCCAGTGGTGGCGGCTGGAGGCTGTACGGGACGACGCCTCCGGGACATAGCCGGATGCGGGCCGGCCCGGGGATGTGCGCGCGGATGCCCGCGGTCCGGGGTCCTGGCGGCCCTTCGGGACCGTGCCGACCGGGCCGTCACCCGACTGGACCGGGACGGCCCGCCGGTCCCCCGGCGGCCGGGACATGGGCGGCGTCTGCCACGCCGTCACCACGTTCCGCCGGCCGGTCACCGGGCCCCGCCGAGGGCGCGGGCCGGGAACGAGCCCGAGGACCGGGCCCCGGAACCGGGAAGGAACCGGAGCCCGGCGGCCGTGCACCGCACGACCGTTCCGGTCGACTGGCAGTACCCAGCCGTCCGGTTTTAGTATGGCCTGACAGGTTTTCGGACGTGTCAGTCGTCCTTCGGGTGCGGGTATCCGACCGGGTCACCCCGGTCGGATAGCCTGAATGGAGCCCCGGCCCGATTACGGCGGGCCGGGGTTCCATGCTGCCCGAGCGACTGGACTACCAGTCCTTGCCACCGTTGTCGTGGTGACGCTCGAGCACCCGGAAGCTGCCCACGACGCCGTTCTTGACCCACACGCCGCCCTCGACGTGCCCCGGGTGCACCCCGTTGCTGTCGCTGTGCGGTCCGACGGTGGCGATGGGGGCGCCGTTGTCGCAGGTGGCGCCGCGGAAGACCTCGACGGTCCGGCGGCTGTCGTTGCGGATGTTGAGGGTCTTGGAGCCGAGGCCGCTGACCACGGTCACACAGCCGCCCGGGTCGTCGCTGTACGTCCGCTCGTTGATGTGGATGCGACCCTCGTAGTGGTCACGGCCCTCGTCGTGGCCGCCTCGCTCGTTGCCCTTGCCCTCGTTGCCCTTGCCGACGTCGCCGCCACCGAGAGCCGAGCCGGGAACGGCCTGCTGAACGGGGCGGGCCACCTCGACCGGCGCGGTGCCGGCAGCCGAGGCGTAGGTGATGCCGGTGGCGGCCAGGGCAGCAGCAGCCGCGACGGCGGCCGTGACGATGGTGGAACGGGTGATCATTTTGCTTCTCCTGTCTCAGAGAGATCGACCGGGCAGTCGATCTGTGAATGAACGTACTGAATGATCCTCATACGTGTCATATCGGACACGACGGAGATTGACGCCCACACTCTGATCGAGGTACGAAAATACGCCATATGCTATTTTCATATCATTAGACGGCGCATCAACTCACCTAAAAACAAAGGGAGTTGATGCGCCATTAGTCTGCTCAGGGGACTTTCTGATGCCTGCTCACCCCGGCGGAAGCGTGTCTTCCCTTGACACCGTCCGGACAGCGAGCCGCCCGCCTTCCGATCCTCGCCCCGGCTCCCCGGCGAACCCGCCGAGGAGCGGCCTGTGGGCGTACCGCAACAGGGCTCCCACCAGGCCTTTCGTCCCCGCCGGGCCCCGTCGGCCCCGCCTGCCTCGTCGCCCCCGTCAGCCCCTGTCAGCCCCGTCGGCCCAGGTGCACGGTGCGCACCGAGAGCAGGAAGAGGTCGGGGCGGCGGCGCAGCCCGGCCGGGTCGTCGGGGTCGAGCAGCCGGTCGAGCGCGGCGGCGTCCTCGGCCGTGAGGTACTCCGCGAAGGCCTCGCGCCGCCGGCCGAACTCGATGACGGCATCGTCGCGGACCGGCTCGGGGACCGGCGCCGGGATGTCCAGCAGGAAACTGCGGGTGCCCTGCGGCTCCAGTCCCACCGCAGCGAACAGGGCGTTCCAGTCCTCGGATTCCCGCTTGGCGTCGGGCAGTGCCGCCCGCATGTCCTCGAACCGCTCCGTATTGATCGCTTCGAGCCTGGTCTCCAGGCCGGGCCGCCCGAAGCCGATGTCGCGCGGGAGCTGGCGGGGCTGCAGCCCGCCCTCGACCAGGGCGACGGTCCCGCCGGGGCGCAGCAGTCCGGCGAACCCGGCGAGCGCGGCGCGCTGGTCGCCCATGTGGTGCAGGGTGTTGCCCACCCAGATCAGGTCCGCCTCGCCCAGTCCGCCGAGGTCGTCGGGGAGGTCGGCCTGCCGCACCCGGACCCGGTCGCCGAGGCCGAGCCGTTCGGCGCGCTCCCCGGTGCGCTCCAGGAGCGCCGGGGTGCCGTCGACGGCGACGACCTCCGCCTCGGGGAACATCCCGGCGAGCAGGCAGGTGACCACTCCGGGGCCGCTGCCGATGTCGAGCACCCGGCGCACCTGCGGGGCCGTGGGGAGCCCGGCGATCCAGCGGGCCGCCTCCTCGTACTGCGGGCGGCTGATCTCGGCGTTCTGCTCCAGCAGCGGCCCCATGGCGTCCCAGCCGATGCCGTCGGGAGTCCCGTGACCGACGTGGGAGGAGTGGGCGGAGTGGCCATGGCGGCCGTGGGAGGGGTCCTGGTGGTGGCGGGGGTCGTGGGCGGCACTCTCGTGGTGGCCGTGGGCGTGCTGACTCATGCAACCAGCCTCACCGCGGCCCGGCCCCCTGGCCAGATTTGTTGCCGGTTCGGCAAGCCGCCCGTCGTGCGGCTCCCCCGCCGCCCGGCCCGCCGGGCGGCGGGAAGGCGCCGCATCGCCCCGAATCACCTCGACCGATGACTCCGGGACACATCGCACCGAATCGTCACCTGGATATTGCCGGTGGGCCCCTGGGCCCATAACTTGCGTTTATGGAGCTGGAGTTGCGCCATCTGCGAACCGTACGTGCCATTGCCGACACCGGAAGCCTGACCAAGGCGGCCGCGACCCTCGGGCTCGCCCAGCCCGCGCTGAGCGCACAGCTGCGCCGGATCGAGAAAGCGCTCGGCGGTCCGCTCTTCGACCGGGACCACACCGGTGCCCGGCCCACGCTCCTGGGCGAGCTGGTGCTCGAACGGGCCCGGGTGGTGCTGCCCGCGGTGAGCGAGCTCCAGGAGGAGGCGGTGCGGTTCGCCAACGCCTGGGGCACGATGGAGCGCTTCCGGCTGGGCGGTACGCACGGGCCACTGCTGGGTGGTCTCGTGGACCGCCTGGTCACGGCGCACCCGACCGCGCCGGTATCGACGTACACCTCCTGGTCGGTGGCCGAGATCGCCTCCCAGCTGGTGGACGGGCGGCTCGACTTCGCCCTGATCGGCACCTGCGGGGAGAGCCCGCCGCCGGCGAACGACCGGCTGACGTGGCAGGTGATCGGCGTCGATCCGGTCTTCGTGATGCTGCCGGACTCCCATCCGCTCGCCGGCGAGCAGGAGCTCGACCTCTCCGCGCTGGCCGGGGAGTGCTGGGCGGACGTGCCGGGCGACGGCTGCTTCGCCGACTGCTTCGTCGGGGCCTGCGCCCGGGCCGGTTTCAGTCCGGTCTCGGTGTACGAGACGGACACGACGTCCGTCGTCCATCTGGTCCAGGTGGGGCGGGCGGTCGGGCTGTGCCGGGCCACCTTCCCGCCGACGCCGGGGGTGGTGACCCGGCCGATCGCCGGTTCGCCGCTGAGCTGGCGCCACCTGCTGGGCTGGCATCCCCGGTCGGCGGCGGCCGGGACGGCCGCCGGGGCCGTGAGCGGGCATACCCGGGCGGCGTACGCGGAGGCGGTGGGGCGCAGCGAGAGCTACACCCGCTGGCTCACCGCGCATCCTCGGTTCGGCGCGGCACTGTGACCCGTCGGCCCGTACCGCCCCGCGGCTACCTCGCGCCGTGCCCGGCGGCGACCGCCACCACCCGGGCGGCCAGGGCCAGGTCCTTCTCCGTGACCACGCCGCCCGCGTCGTGCGTGTTCACGGAGAGGGTGACGGTGTTGTATCCGAGGGTCAGGTCGGAGTGGTGGTTCAGCTCGTCCTGGATCGCGGCGACGTGCACGGTCAGCCCGGCGGCCGCGAAGTGGGTGGGCAGCCGGTAGGTGCGGGTGATCCGGTCCCCCTCCAGCGACCAGCCGGGCAGATCGCCCAGACGGTCCTCGATCTCCTCCTGCGACAGCGGTGCGGCGGGCATGCGGCGACTCCCTCGTCAACGGTCGGTGCCGGTCGGCGGTGCCGGTGACGTTACGGTCTGGGTATGACTACTGTCGCGCTCGACACGGGGGTAGGGCCGCTGCTGCGCAGCTGGCGGGAACAGCGCAGGATCAGCCAGCTGGAACTGGCGCTGCGCGCGGACTCCTCCGCCCGGCACATCTCCTTCATCGAGACGGGCCGCTCCCGCCCCAGCGAGGAGATGGTCCTGCGTCTCGCCGAGCATCTGGAGATCCCCGTCAGGGAACGCAACGCCCTTCTGGTGGTGGCCGGTTACGCCCCGCGCTACGCCCACACCCCGCTCGACGACCCGGCCATGGGTGCGCTGCGCGAGGGGGTGGAACGGCTGCTGGAGGGCTACGAACCGTATCCGGCGCTCGTCCTCGACGGCAGGTACGACGTGGTGGCGGCCAACCGGGCCGTGGCGATGCTGCTGGACGGCGTGGCCGAGCACCTGCTCGTGCCGCCGTTGAACGTCATGCGGATCACCCTGCACCCGGAGGGCCTGGCCCCGCGCATCCGGAACCTGCGGGCGTGGCGGGCCGATCTGCTGGCGCAGATGAGGCGTCAGATCGCCCTGGCCCGGTCGGTGGAGCTGCGCGAACTGTACGAGGAGGTCGCCGCCTATCCGGTGCCGGAGGGCTACGGGAGCCCCGAGGACGCCGCGGACGACGGGGGCGGTGACGCGTCCCTGCCCTTCGCCCTGCCCATGCTGATCGAGCACGGCGGGCACGTGCTCTCGTTCGTCTCCTCCATCGCGACGTTCAACACTCCGATGGACGTGACGGTGGCCGAGCTGGCGATCGAGACGTTCCTCCCCGCCGACCGGGACACCGCGGACCTGCTGCGCTCGCTCACCGCCTGACGGCCGGGCCCGACGCGCGGGCGGACGAGGACCCGGGCGGACGGGGCGGTACCGACGCGATCGACGGGCGCGGCCGACGGCCGCGCCCCGACGCGTCATGCGCCCGTTCCGCTCCCTCCGGTCGCCCGCCGGGCCCGGGCCGGCCGCGTCACGGCAACGGGATCTCGAAGTGCACGGTGCCGACGCCGGGTCCGTGCTCCCCCGTCGTACGGGCGTCGAAGATCTCCTTGGCCATGCCGTGCCAGAACGCCTCGGCGCCCTCGACGTCGACATTGGTGTGCAGGTAGATGCTGTCGTACCCGGGCGTCCCGGCGACGAAGGCGCAGGCCCGTTCCACGAGGGTGCGGGCCAGGCCGTGCCGCCGGTGCTCCGGACTCACGTAGACCCGCACGAGCTGTGCGGTGGTGCCCGGGGGGTAGCGCTCGGCGAGCCAGCGCGGGTGCGGCGGATGGGCCGGCCCCGTCGAGCGGATTCCGGTGGTGGCCACCACCCGGTCGTCGTGCACGGCGACCAGCAGCAGGTGGCGCGGGTCGTCCAGGTAGGTGCTCCCGATCTCGACGACGTCGCGGTGCCACTCGGGCACGTAGCCGTAGCCGAAGTCCCGGTAGAAGGTGTCGAGCATGACCCGGCGGGCGCCCTCCACATCGGCCGGGCCTGCGGGGCGCACGGTGTAGGGCGGCTTCGGGGGGTGGTTCATCAGATTCTCCTGGGGTGCGCGAGGGGCGCTGGGCCCGTCGCGCCGGGCGCGGGCGTACGACGGCGGGCGTGCGTCTCGTGGGCGGAGAAGCTGTGCCCCCATCAGATGACAATGAAAACGATTGCCGATAAGGTCCCTCTCGGTCAAGCGAGCGCGCCCTGGCCGGCGCTGCCGCCGTGACCGGATCACACCTCAACCGCGCCGTGAGAAGGGGAAGTCGTGGCTCATCTGCTGATGGTCGAGAGCTGGGTCGGGTCCATGAGCAGACTGCTGCCAAGGGCCGTCCGCGAGGCGGGGGACGAGTTCACCCTGCTGACCCGCGACCTGCACCACTACCTGCGTTCCGCCCCGGAGGGCACCGCGCACCCCCTCCTCTCGGCCCGCCACGTGCTCACCGCGGAGACCAACGACACCGGAGCGCTGCTGCCCTTCGTCGAGCGGGCCCACGCGGCCCTGCGCTTCGACGGGGTGATCACCTCCTGCGACTACTACCTCCCGACGGCCGCACGGATCGCGGGGCGGCTGGGACTGCCCGGTCCCACGCCCGAGGCGGTCGAGAACGCCTGCCGCAAGGACGCGACCCGCCGGGTCCTGGCCGGGGCGGGCCTCCCGGGGCCGCGGTTCGCCGTGTGCGAGGACTGGGCGCAGGCCGCCGCCGCGGCACATGACATCGGCTACCCGCTGGTGCTCAAGCCGGTGGACCTGTGTGCGGGGATGTTCGTGCGCCGCGTCGACGACGAGGCCGGACTGGCCCGCGCCCACCGCGCGCTCGCCGACTTCCCCGTCAACGCCCGCGGACAGCGCCGCGCCCCCGTGGTGCTGCTCGAAGAGCTCCTCGAAGGGCCGGAGGTGAGCGTGGAGACCGTGTCGCACGGCGGGACCGTGACGGTCGTCGGCGTCACGGACAAGAGCATCGGCGGGGCCCCCGCCTTCATCGAGACCGGGCACATGTTCCCCGCCGCCCTGGACCCGGCGGACACCGCGGCCGCCGGGGAGACCGCGTGCCGGGCGCTCCGGGCGCTGGGCCTGGACGGGGTCGTCGCCCACACCGAGCTCAAACTGACGGCCGACGGCCCCCGTCTGATCGAGGTCAACCCCCGGCCCGCCGGCAACCGCATCACCGAACTCGTGCGCCATGTGACCGGCATCGACCTCGCCGGTGCCTGCGTGGACGTCGCCCTCGGCCGCGAGCCGGACCTGCGCCGCCGCGCCACCGGACTGACCAGTGCCGCGATCGGTTTCCTGGTGCCGGACGAGGACGGGGTGCTGGAGGCCGTCGACGGCGCCGACGTCGTCCGCGCCGCGGACGACGTGCTGGAGCTGCGGCTCGCCGACCCCGGCCGGACCGTCCGGGCCGCGGGCAGCAACAACGAGTACCTCGGCCACGTCATGGCCGGCGACGCGCGGGGCCCGGCCGCCCGGGCCCGCGTCGAAGCCCTCCTCGCCCGGCTGCGCCCCCGGGTGGTGGCCGGATGACCGCCCTCACCGGCACGCCCGTCACGGCCCGTTCGTACGACGACCTCGTCGGGCGCGTACTGGCCGGCGACCTCGGCCCCGACCCGCGCACCCGGCGGATCGCGGTGGCCTTCACCACCCGGCAGGCGGTGCGCCACGAAGGGCGCGGCTCCGGCTACCGGAACGAGGTGCTGAGCCTGCGTCTCGCCGAAGCCGTGGGGTCCTGCGCGGTCGAGCCCGGAGAGCTGCCCGACGGCGCCGTCGAGGACTGCGTCGGCGCCGACGTCGCACGCCTCCTGGAGCACGAGCTGCCGCCCGTCCGGGTCGCCGCCCTCGACGCGTACCTCATGCACGTACTGCCGCACGGCCCCGGCAACGGAGCCCGGCCCTGCCCGCTGCCCGCCGGCACCTCGCTGGAGAAGTCCCGGGCCAGGGCCCGGTCCGTGGTGGAGCTGGTCGACGTCGGGCCCGGGGCGACCGTGCTCGTCGTGGGCGTGGTCAACTCGCTGCTGGAGGCCCTGCGGGCGCGCGGTCTCGCGTACGTCCCCTGCGATCTCAAGGGCGGCACGACCGAATGGGGCGAGCCGGTGCGCACCGACGCCCTGGCCGGGCTGGAGCGCTGCGACGCCGTCCTCGCCTCCGGCATGACCCTCGGCAACGGCAGTTTCGAGCCGCTGCGCCGAGGGGCGCGGCGGCGCGGCATCCCCCTGGTGATGTTCGCGCAGACCGGCAGTGCGGTCCTGCCCCGCCTGATCGGCTCGGGCGTCACCGCGGTCTGCGCGGAGCCGTACCCCTTCTTCTGGCTGGACGGCGGCCCGGGGACCATCCACCACTACGGAGGTGCCCGGTGACCACCGCCGTCCTCGACACCGCGCGCGCCGCGGGCAACCGGGAACTCCTCGGACTGCTCGGCCGCACCCCGCTCGCCCGCGTCACCGTGGACCTGCCGTGCCCGCAGCCGGGCTTCTGGGCCAAGCTCGAAGGGCTCGGCGCCGGCGGCATGAAGGCACGCGCCGCCGTCGCCATGCTGCTGGGCGCCCGGGAGCGCGGCGAACTGCGGCCGGGCGCACCCGTGGTGGAGTCCACCTCGGGAACGCTCGGCATCGGACTGGCCTTCGCCGGACAGGCCCTCGGCCACCCCGTCGTACTGGTCGGCGACATCGAGCTGGAGCCCTCGATGCGGCAACTGCTGGGCGCGTACGGGGTCCGTCTGGAACTCGTCGACCGTCCGGCGGCCGAGGGCGGCTGGCAGGCCGCCCGGCTCGCCCGGCTGCGCGAGCTGCTGGGGCTGCTCCCGGACGCGTACTGGCCCGACCAGTACAACAACCCGGACAACACGGCGGGTTACGCCTCCCTGGCGGTCGAACTGGTCGCCCAGCTCGACCACCTCGACGTGCTGGTGTGCAGCGTCGGAACCGGCGGCCACAGCGCCGGGATCATCGGACCGCTGCGGCGCCACTGGCCCGGCCTGCGGCTCATCGGCGTGGATGCCACCGGATCCACCATCTTCGGCCAGCCCGCCAGACCCCGTCTCATGCGCGGCCTCGGCAGCAGCATCCACCCGCGCAACGTCGCCTACGACGCCTTCGACGAGGTCCACTGGGTCGGCCCCGCCGAGGCCGTCGACGCCTGCCGCCGACTGGCCCGCGGCGCCTTCGTCAGCGGCGGCTGGAGCACCGGCGCCGTCGCCCTCGTAGCCGCCTGGGCCGCCCGCGTCCACCCCGGCGCGGTCGTCGCCACCGTCTTCCCCGACGGCCCGCACCGCTACCTCGGCAGCGTCTTCGACGACGACTTCACCACCGCCCACGGCATCGACCCCGCCACCGCCGCCGTCCGCCCCGTCGAGATCCCGCACCCCCGGGCCGTGGAGGCCACCGGCTGGGTCCGCTGCCGCACCGTCACCGATCCGCTCACCACCGCCCCGAAGGCGCAGCCGTGAGGGCCGGCCTGCGCACCGTGCGCCTCGACCTCGCCGAACCGCTGCGCATCTCCCGCTCCACCATGACGGCACGCGAGGCGGTCTGGCTGACCGTCGGGCACGAAGGGCTGCACGGCCACGGCGAGGCCGTCACCAGCGTGTACTACGGGCTCGACACCGCCGCCCTGGAACGGCTGCTGCACGCGGAGTCCCGGTGGCTGGCCCGCTTCCCCGATCCCGAGAGCGCGCTGGAGACCTTCCGCACCGGGGCACGGGCCGCCGCCCCGCCGGCCGTGACCGCCGCCGTGGAGTCCGCGCTGCTCGACCTGGCCGGCAGGCGGGCGGGCGTCCCGGTCCACCGGCTCCTGGGCTCCCGGGGAGCCCCGCCGCATGCCGCGACCGCCCGCACCATCGGCATCGTCGCCCCGGAGCGGGCCCGGACGCAGGCGGCCCGCCTCGTACGCGACGGCTTCCGGGTCCTCAAGGTCAAGGCCGGCGCACCGGACCCGGACGAGGACCTGGCCCGGGTCCGGGCCGTCCGCGCCGCGGCGCCCCGCGCCCGGCTGCTGCTCGACCCCAACGGGGCGTGGACCGTCCGGGAGTCCGAACGGCTGCTGCCGCTCTTCGCGGAGCTGGGTGTCGAGGCCGTCGAACAGCCCCTGGCCCCGGGCGATCCGGAGGCGCTGGCGAGGCTCGCGGAGCGCTCGCCGCTGCCCGTCGTCGCCGACGAGGACGCGGTCGGCGTCGAGGACGTCCGCCGGCTCGCCGGACGGGTCCAGGGCGTCAACGTCAAGCTGGCCAAGTGCGGCGGTGTCGGCGCCGCGCTCCGGATCGCCGAGCTGATCGCGGGCAGCGGAACCGAGCTGATGCTCGGCTGCCTGACCGCCAGCACCCTCGGCATCGCCCCGGCCGTCCACCTCGCCGACCGCGCCCGCTGGGTCGACCTCGACGGTCATCTGCTGCTCGCCGACGACCCGTGGACGGGCATCGGCGGCACCGACGGCACCGTCCGGGCGGGCGGGGCCCCGGGCCTGGGCGTGCGCGAGCGTGAGCGCGGCACCGGGGGGACCGGGGCATGAGGACGTGGCACGAGATACGTGGCTTCCCGCCCGCGGTCCGGCTCCTGCTGGTGAACCAGCTCGGTGTCAACACCGGTTTCTACCTGCTCGTCCCCTACCTCGCCCTGCACCTGGGGGAGGACCTGGGGATGTCCGCGGCAGTCGTCGGCACCGTGCTCGGTGTGCGCACCCTCAGCCAGCAGGGGCTGTTCCTCATCGGCGGGACGGCGTCGGACCGGCTCGGAGCGCGCGGCGTCATCATCGCCGGATGCGCCCTGCGCACCGTCGGCTTCGGGCTGTTCGCGCTCGGCGACGGACTGCCCGTGCTCCTGGCCGCCTCCGTGCTCAGCGGACTGGCCGGGGCACTGTTCAACCCGGCCGTGCGGGCCTTCCTCGCCCTGGAGGCCGGGGAACGCAAGACCGAGGCGTTCGCCCTGTTCAACGTCTTCGCCACCACCGGCGCCCTGCTCGGACCGCTGCTCGGCAGCGCCCTGCTGCTGGTCGACTTCCGTGCCTCCGCGCTCACCGCGGCCGGGATCTTCGCACTGCTCACCCTCGCCCAGGCCCTGGTGCTCCCGGCCCGCCGGGTCGTGCCGACCGGTGGCCGGGTCGTCGACGACTGGCGCGAGGTGATCGGCAACCGCGGCTTCCTCGCCTTCGCCCTGGCCGTGGTCGGCATGTTCACCCTGCAGAACCAGCTGTACCTGCTGCTGCCCGACGGGGCCCGGCGGGCGACCGGCTGGGAAGGCGCCGCAGGGCTCGTCCTCCTGGTCGGCGCCCTCGCCAACCTCTGCCTCCAGATGCGCGTCACCGCCGCGCTGAAGGAGCGGGCGAGCAGGGCGCACTGGGTCGGCGCCGGGCTCGCGCTGATGGGGCTGTCCTTCGTGCCGCCGATGGCGGTGTCGGGACACGGCACGGCCCCCGACGGCCCCGCGGACGCGGCGCTGCGCGCGCTGCCCGTCCTGGCCGGCTCCCTGCTGCTCCATCTGGGACTGATGCTGGCCCAGCCGTTCGTGATGGAGCTGGTCTCCGGCTTCGGCCGGCCCGAACTCACCGGCACCTGTTTCGGCCTGTTCCACATGGTCTCCGGCCTCGCCGCCGCCCTCGGCAACACGCTCGTCGGCTGGGCCATGGACACCGGTGACCGCACGGACGCGCCATGGCTGCCGTGGGTGTGCTGCCTGGTCCTCGGACTCGGCTCCGCCGTCGCCGTCGCCCTGCTGCACCGCCACCGGATCCTGCCCGCCCACCCCGCGACCGCGTGAGGAGCACACCCCCATGTCCACCACCGCGAACCTGCTCACCGACAACCCGGCGCTGTACGAGGCGCGTTTCCCCGACCCCGGACGGATCGCCGGACGCTGGGCCGAGGACTGCCTGCGCCGGTACGGGGCGCCCGGCCCCCGCGTCCTGGACATCGGCTGCGGCACCGGCCGCGACGCCGCCCACCTGCACCGCGCCGGTCGCACGGTCACCGGCGCCGATCTGTCCGCCGCGATGCTGACGTACGCCGGCGACCAGCACCCCGGCCCCGTGTACGTCCGGGCCGACCTGCACGGTTTCGATCTCGGGGCACGGGCCTTCGACGCCGTCGTGTGCCTGGACAGCGCCCTGTTGTACTGCCACACCAACGATCAGCTCGACGGGTTCCTGGCGTCCTGCCGCCGTGCGCTGGCGCCCGGCGGTCTGCTCGTCGCGGAGATGCGCAACGGCGCGTTCTTCCTCGGCCGCACGGAACTCCTCGGCTCCCCGTCCGTCAACGGTTTCACCTGGCAGGGCACCGGCTACCGCTCCACCACCACCCTGTTCGTGGACAGGGCCGCCCAGTTGCTGCGCCGGGTCCGGGTGTGGACCGCCGACGACGGTTCACCGCCGGTCGAGCAGCGCTCCGCGTGGCGCCTGCTCCTCCCCCAGGAACTGCGCCATCTGCTCGCGTTCCACGGCTTCGAGGTGCTCGCCCTGCACGACGGGCCGGGCCCGCGCACCGAGCCTGCGTGGCAGGAGGGCGACCTGCCCGCCGCGACCGCCGACGGCGACCGGCTGCACCTGGTGGCCCGCCTCGCCGCCGCGACCCGTCCCTGAACCCCGCGCCCCGTCCGCCCGTACAGCAGCAAGGAACACCGTCATGAACGACATACCCCTGCCCGGCGCCCCGGTGGGCGACGCCCCCGCGCCCGGCCCGCGCCCGCCCGGTATCCACCGCCGGGGCCTCCTCTCCGTCGCCACGGGCGCCGTCGGCCTCGGCGCCCTCGGCCTCACCGGCTGTGCCGGTCCCGGACCGGCCGCCGGTACCGCGAAGGCCGGTGGAAGGCCCCGGCGCGGCGGGCGCCTGCGCGCCGCGTTCGCCGGCGGCGGGGCGAGCGAGACGCTCGACCCGCACCTCGCCAACCTCTTCGCGGACGTGGCCCGCGCCAAGGCCCTCTTCGACAAGCTCGCCGACCACGGCCCCGATCTGTCCGCCCGGCCGCGCCTCGCCGCACGGTGGGAGTCCGCCGCCGGACTGGACCGCTGGCGGGTCACCCTGCGCGAGGCCGTCTTCCACGACGGCAGACCGGTGACCGCCGACGACGTCCTGTACAGCTACCGGCGCATCGCCGATCCGAAGCGGGCGTTCCGCGCCGGGGCGTCCCTGGAACCCATCGACCTCGGGGCCAGCCGCGCACTGGACGCAAGGACCGTCGAGTTCGTCCTCAAGCGCCCCACCGCCGAGTTCCCCAACGTGCTCGCCTCCTTCGGCGCGTACGTCGTGCCCGAGGGCGAGCAGGACTTCGACCACGGGCCGGTCGGCAGCGGCCCGTTCCGCTTCGTCTCCTTCGCCCCCGGGAAGTCCGCCGTCCTCCGGCGCAACGAGGACTACTGGGACGGCGCCCCGTACCTGGACGAACTGGAGTTCATCGTCGCCAACGAGGAGTCCGCCCGCGTCAACGCCCTGCTCGGCGGCCAGATCGAGTACGCCCACGAGCTCGACCCCACCACCGCCCGCGCCCACGAGGGCGGGGACCGGATCGAGATCGTCCGGCTCCGCAACAGCGCCATGCAGTCCTTCGCGATGAAGACCGACCGGCCGCCCTTCGACGACAGGCGCGTACGGGAGGCGTTCTTCCTGATCGCCGACCGCGAGGAACTGGTGGACGGCGCCCTGTCCGGTGCCGGCGAGGTGGGCAACGACCTGTTCGGCCGGGGCTACGAGTACTACGCCGCGGGCCTGCCCCAGCGGGAACAGGACCTCGACCGGGCCGGGGCGCTCCTCCGGCGGGCGGGCGCCGAGGGGCTGGAGGTCACCCTCGACACCTCGCCCGTGGCCGCCGGATTCACCGAGGCCGCCATCATCTTCCGGGACCAGGCCGCGAGGGCGGGCGTCACCGTCACCGTCAGGACCGGCAGCAAGGACAGCTACTGGAAGGACATCCTCGACTCCGGCACCCTCTGCTCCTACCGCTCCGGCGCCATGCCCATCGAAACCCACATCTCCCAGCGCCTGCTCACCGCTTCCACCACCAACGCCACCAAGTGGCACCACAAGGACTTCGACGCCCTCTACCGGCAGGCGCAGTCCACCGAGGACAGGGCCGCCCGGACCGCCGTCTACCACCGGATGCAGCGGCGTCTGCACGCCGAGGGCGGTTTCCTGGTCTGGGGCTTCGCCGACTGGATCATCGGCACCGCCCGCAACGTCCGCGGCGTGGCGGCGGAGGCACCGGCCAACTCCCTCGACTGGGCGCGCTTCGACAAGGTGTGGTTCGCGTGAGCGGATCGGGATCGCGTCCCTGGATCGCCCGGCGGCTGCTGCTCGGTGCGGTGCAGACGGCGGCCGTCGTGCTGCTCGTCTTCGCCCTCACCGAGGCGCTGCCGGGCGACGCCGCCGTCGCGCTCGCCGGCGACCGGCCCGACCCGGAGCGCATCGCCGCCATCCGCGAGGCGACGGGCCTGGACCGGCCCGCGCACGAACGCCTGGCGGACTGGGTGTCCGGGCTGGCGCACGGGGACCTCGGCACGTCCCTGGTCTCCGGCCGGCCCGTCGGCACGTATCTCGCCGACGGCTACGGACCGACGCTGCTGCTCGCCGCCCTGACGGTCGTTCTCCTCGTCCCGTTCGGTGTCGGCCTCGGTGTCCTCGCCGCCCGCCACGAGGGCCGGTTCGTGGACCGGCTGGTCAGCTCGGTGACGCTCGGCGCGTACGCCGTGCCCGAGTTCGCCCTCGGCGTGCTGCTGGTCACCGTCTTCGCACTGCGTCTGGGCTGGTTCCCGCCGACCGCCGTCGGCCACGGCACCGACCTCCTGGCCCATCCCGCCGCCCTGGTGCTCCCCGTCCTCGTCCTGCTCTCCCGCCCGGTGTGTTCCCTCGCCCGGCTGGTGCGCGCCGGCATGATCGACGCGCTGGCCGCCCCGTACGCGGCGCACGCCCGCCGTTGCGGCGTCCCGGGCGTCCGCGTCCGGTACGGGCACGCCCTCCCCAACGCCGTGGCGCCGGCCGCCCAGCAGCTGGCCCGCACCGTCGACTGGCTGCTGTGCGGCGTCATCGTCGTGGAAGCGCTGTACGTGATCCCGGGCCTCGGCACCGTCCTGATGAACGCCGTCGCCGAACGGGACGTGCCCGTGGTCCAGGGCCTCGCCGTCGTCTTCGGCGTCACCGCCGTCGTGCTCAACCTCGGCGCCGACCTGGTCGCGCGCCGTTTCGCACCGCGGTCGGAGGTGGCGGCGTGAGGTCCCGTTCCGTGCTCGGCGCCGTCGTCGTGGGCGTCCCCCTCGCCCTGGCCCTCGCGGGACCGCTGTTCGTCGGCGAACCCGGGCCCCGCGCCGCCTCGTTCGCGCTCGGCGGCGGGCACTGGCTCGGCACCGACTTCGTCGGCCGGGACGTCTGGCACCAGGTCCTGCTGGGCGGCCGCTCGGTGGTGCTGGTGGCACTGGCCGCGACCGCCGTGACCTGTCTGGTCGCGTTCCCCGTCGGGGTCGCCTGCGCCCTCACCCACCGTGCCTGGCTCGAAGAGCTGTTGATGCGGCCGTTGGACGTGCTGCTCGCCGTGCCGTCGCTGCTGATGGTCCTGCTCGTCGCCGCCGTCCTCGCCCCGGGCCCTGTCGGCCTCGCCCTGCTGGTGGCCCTCGTCAACATCCCGGACGCCGCCCGCATCGTCCGGGCCGCGGCGGCCGGGGCCGCGGCGCGCCCGGCGGTCGAGGCGCTGCGGATGCAGGGCGAGACCTGGTGGCGCACGGCCGTCGGCCACGTCGGCCGGTCCGTGGCGCGCACGCTCGCCGCCGACGCGGGCGTGCGGCTGACCGGGGTGCTGTACCTCGTCGCCACCGCGGCGTTCCTCGGCGTGGGTGTCGAGCCGGACGCCGCCGACTGGGCGGTGATGGTGGACCGCAACCGCACCGGACTGTTCGTGCAGCCCTGGGCCGTGGTCGTGCCCGCCCTGCTCGTCGTCGCCCTGACCATGGGCACCAATCTGCTCGTGGACGCCGGACTGGAGAAGAGGAAACGGACGTGAACGCCGTGGACGCCGTGAGCCCGGTCGCGGAGATCAGGAACCTGCGCGTGGAGGTCGGCGGCCGGGTGATCGTCGACGGGGTCGCGCTCCGGGTGCTCCCCGGCAGGATCACGGCCGTCGTGGGCGCGTCCGGCAGCGGCAAGACGACCACGGGCCGCGCGCTGCTCGGCGAGTACCCGGCCGGTGCCCGCGTGTCCGGCGACGTCCGCGTGCCCGACGGGCCGATCGGGTACGTCCCCCAGCACCCGGGGGCCGTGCTCAATCCCGCGCGCCGCGTCGGGGCCCTGCTGCGGGACATCGCCCGTGCCCGGGTGCGGCACCTGCCGTACCGGGCCCGCCGGGCCGCCGTCCACGAGCGTGTGCTGCGGGCCCTGTCGTCGGTCCGGCTTCCCGAACCCGGGGCGCTGCTGCGGCGCCACCCCCATCAGCTGTCGGGCGGGCAGCAGCAACGCGTCGTCCTCGCACAGGCGTTGCTGCTCGGGGCCGAGGTGGTGGTGGCCGACGAGCCGACCACGGGCCAGGACCCGCTGACGAAGCGGGGCGTCGTCGACCGGCTCGCCGCCGTGGCCCGGGAGGGGATCGGCGTCGTCCTGCTCAGCCACGACCTGGACGTCGTGCGCGCGCTCGCCGACGAGGTCGTGGTCATGCGTGACGGGCGCGTGGTGGAGTCCGCACCGGCCGAGCGCCTGTGGCGCGCGCCGCGACACCCCTGGACGGCCGAACTCCTGTCGTCCGGAGCCGGCACCGTCCGCGTCGGGCCGGCGTCCGGGGGCGAGGTGGTCCTCCGGACGGGGCCCCTCACCGCCCGGCACGGCCGGACGGCGGTGCTCCGCGTGCCCGGACTCGCCCTCCGCGCCGGCGAATGCCTGGCCGTCGTCGGCCGCTCGGGCAGCGGGAAGACCACCCTGGCCCGCTGCCTGGCCGGACTGCACCGGAACCACGACGCCGACATCCTCCTCGACGGCGTCCCTCTCCCGCGCAGCCTGCGGGACCGCACGCGTCGGCAACTCGCCGCCGTCCAGTACGTCTTCCAGGACGCCGGGGCCGCGTTCGACGAATACCGCCCGGTCCTCCAGCAGGTCGCCCGGACGGCGGTACGGCTGCGCGGGGCGGCCGGGCCGGACGCCCTGGCCGAAGCGCTCACCGCCCTCAGCGGCCTCGGCCTGGACGAGGACCTCGTGCGCCGCCGCCCCGGCGGGCTCTCCGGCGGCGAACTCCAGCGCGCCGCGCTGGCCCGTGCCCTGCTGGCCCGGCCCCGGGTGCTGATCTGCGACGAGATCACCTCCGGCCTCGACACGGTCACCCGGCGGGACATCCTCGACACGCTCACCGGGCTGGTGCGCGACCGGGGGGATCTGTCCCTGGTCCTGATCACCCACGACCCGGCCGTGGCGGCGTCCGCCACCCGCGTCGCCGTGCTGGAGGCGGGCGCCCTCGTCGAGGAGGGACCCGCGCACCAGATCTCCACGGCTCCGCGGCACCCGTTCACCGGCCGGCCGGCGGAAGACGCCGATCGGCCGGCGGAAGGCGCCACGGGATCGGGCTCCCACCTCGGCGATCACGCTCGTGGGCGGTCGGGCATGATGCCCGGATGAGCATCCTCGTCGAGTTCTTCGCGGCCCCGGACGACGCGTCGGCGGCCCTGGTCCTCCCGACCGGGCCGCGACGCGCGTTCGAGTCGCTCTCCTTCGGCAACTTCGATCCCGAGGAGGCCGTGATCGAGTGGGAGTGCCTGCTCGCCGGTGGGAGCTTCGAGGAGCTCGTCGAGGCCGGCGAGCCCCGTCTCGTCGCCGGCCGGGACGACGACGGGTGCGTCGTCCTCGCGCTCTCGCCCCGGCTGTCCGCCGCGCTCGCCGGGGCCGGACCGTCCGGGCTGCGGGCCGTCGCCGCCGCGTGGGTCGCGCGGCGCGCGGAGGACGGCGAGGCCGTCGACGTGGAGGTCGCCGAGGCGATCCTGGGCGACCTGGCCGCCCTCGTCGGCGACGCCCGGAGCCGGGGCCGGGGCGTCTACTGCTGGGTCGCGTAGGGGACCGCATTCGGGTTCCCGGGTCGGCAGCGGGGCGGAATCGAGGGGCCCGCCGCAGGAACGGCCGGGACATGAACGTGCGGCTCGCCGCCGGGGCCCTTTCCGCGGGTCCCGGCGGCGAGCCGGTACGTGTACGTGTGCCCGGCCGGGGGACGACGGCCGGGCACACGCCCATCGGTGCCGGTCACCGGCACCTTCCGCCCGGACCGGCCCGGTCCGGGCGGAGGCCCTACACCTGTGCTCCGTTGTCCAGCGGGTCCCGGCGGGCCCGGCCCGTGCCGGACTTGCGGCCGGGCGACCGCTTCCGGGCGGGCGGCGGGGCCTTGCTGCTCCGCTCCAGGACGAGCGCGGCCGGTACGGCGGTCAGCACCGAGGAGTACGTACCGACGCAGATGCCGATCAGCAGGGCGAGCGCGAAGTCCGCGAGGGAGTCGCCGCCGAGGACGGCGAGCGCGGCGAGGATGAAGAGCGCGCCCATTCCGGTGTTGACCGTTCTGGGGACGGTCTGGAGGACGGCCCGGTCGGCGATCGTGGCGATGGGCACCCGCCGGGCCTTCGCCCACAGTTCCCGGACCCGGTCGAAGACCACCACCGAGTCGTTGACGGAGTACCCGATGACGGTGAGGAGCGCGGCCAGGAAGATGCCGTCGACGGTGCGGCCGAGCCAGGCGAAGGCGCCGACCAGGATGATGACGTCGTGGACGAGCGCCACCACCGAGCCCACCGCGAACGTCCAGCGGAACCGGACCGCCAGGTACGCCAGTTGCACCAGGACGGCGATGCCGAGCGCGATCAGGGCGTTGCGCCGCAGTTCGTCGCCGAGGCTGGGTCCGATGAGTTCGTCGCGGACCTTGGTGGTCTCGCCGCCCTCCGCCGCGAGCGCGGAACGCAGTGCGTGTTCCTGGTCGTTGTCGATCTTTCCGGTCCGTACGGAGAGGTCGCCCGCGCCCGCCGTGGTGACCTCGGCGTCGCCGAAGCCCGCGTCGGCCAGGACGGTACGGGCCCGCTCCACGTCGACGGGTTGGCTGGTCGAGTACTCGACGAGCCGGCCACCGGTGAACTCGACGCCCAGGTTGACGCCGCGCACGACGATGCCGAGGACGGCGACGACGACCAGTGCGGTGGAGATCAGGAGCCAGCGGCGCGGGTGCCGCATCGGCCGGGGGTCGCGACGGCTCAGCCAGGTGCGCACCCGGCCGGGGGTGGCGATGCCGTTGACGCCCCGATAGTTGCTGACGAAGCGGGAGCGCGCGGCGATCTCGGTGAGCGCGCGGGCGATGACGAGCGCGGAGAACATCGAGGCGATCACCCCGATGGCGAGCGTGACCCCGAAGCCCTTCACCGGTCCCGAACCGAGGAAGAACAGCAGTCCGGCCGCGATCAGCGTCGTCACGTTGGAGTCCGCGACGGCGCTCCAGGCGTTGCGGAATCCGGCGGTCAGCGAGGAACGCAGGGACCGGCCGGGATGTTGTGCGTGTTCCTCCCTGGCCCGTTCGAAGACCAGCACGTTGGCGTCGACCGCCATCCCGATGGCCAGGACGAATCCGGCGAGGCCGGGCAGGGTGAGGGTGACTCCGAGGCCGACCAGGGCCGCGTAGGAGATCAGCCCGTAGGCGGCGAGCGCGGCGGCCGCGAGCGCGCCGAAGAGCCGGTAGACGATGGTGATGAAGAGCGCGGTGGCCGCGGCTCCGATGAGGGCGGCGCGGGCGCTGGCGTCGATGGCGGCGGCGCCGAGCGTCGGTCCCACGGTCCGCTGCTCGACGATCTCGACGGGCAGCGGCAGGGCCCCGCCCTTGATGAGCAGGGCCAGTTCCCTGGCCTCGTCCGCGCTGAAGGAGCCGGTGATCTGGGTGGATCCGGACGGCAGGCCGACGCCGCAGCCGACCGACGGGGAGACCTGCGGGGAGGAGATGATCCGGTCGTCGAGGACGATGGCGACCCGGCGGCGGTCGTCCTGGGCCGGGTTGCAGGCTGCTTCGCCCGTCAGCTCGGTCCAGTCCCTGCCCGCCTTCTTGTGGAAGTCGAGGGACACGGTCCACCCGGCGCCCTGCTGGCCGTCGAACGCGGCGGTGGCGTCCTTGACGCCCGCGCCGGAGAGCCTGGACGGGCCGAGGGCGAGGGGGCGGCCCTGCTCGTCGGGAAGCGTCAGCCCGCCGTCGGACTTCTTCCCGTCCTGCGTGCTCTTGTCGCCGGGCTTCTTCTCTCCCTGCGTGCCCTTGTCGCCGGGCTTCTTCCCGTCCTGCGCGTCCTTGTCGCCGGGCTTCGGTTCGTCCGGGGTGCCCGGTCCCTGGACGGCGTGGAAGCTGAGCTGTGCGGTCTTCCCGATGACCTCGGCGGCCTTGCGCGGGTCCTGGACGTCGGGGAGTTCGACGATGATCCGGTCCTCGCCGGAACGGGTCAGGGTGGGTTCGGTGACGCCGAGCGAGTCGATGCGCCGGCGCAGTACTTCGAGGGTGTGCTCGGTGCTCTCCCGGTCCGCCTTCGCGGTGTCCGAGTCCTTGGCCTGGAGCACCATTCTGGTGCCGCCCTGAAGGTCGAGGCCGAGTCTGGGTGACATGGTCAGCGTGATGAACACGGAGACGAGCAGCACGGCCGCAGCCAGAACCGCTCGCACCGTGGTGGCGCGAGTCATGGGTTTCCTCCGAGGGGACGCCGGGCGTCCTCACCTCGGCGAGGACGGTACGGCGGTTGCGTGGAACGGGACCGGTGGCAGGACCGGTGGCCGGTGCACGGCCGTCCTCGGAGGTCCGCGCACGCCCGGAAGCGCGGCGCGGAAGCGGTCGACGGTGGGGGAAGCGGTTTCGGGGGCCCGCGGGCCGGCCCGGTCGGGCGCGCGGACGCCGAAGGTGCCGGGCAGCGTGAAGTGGGAGCCCGGCGGCGGGAGATGGTGCGGGAGGCGGGCCTGGTCGGCGCCTGCCCGGGGCCGGGGCTCCGGCCCGGTCACCGGTGCGGGCCGGTGGTGGTCGGTCGCCGTGGCGGTACGGCCCCGGCGGGTTTCGGGGGCGGTGCCCGCGCGGGTGCGGCGGGTGTCGCCGACGATGCCCGTGCGGGTGGTCCGGTCGGTGTGCGGGGTGGGGCGGTGGCCGCCCGGCGAGTGCGCCTCGGAGGGCGGCACCCCGGCGGACGGCCGGGCGGGGAACGCGGACGCGGGGGCGCCGCCGACCACCGCGAGGACGGCGAGGAGCAGGGCGACCAGCGTCTGCCGGGCGGCCCGTGCGGCGCCTCCGGCCGGGGCGCCCGGCCGGGTCCGGCGCGTGTCGTCCGGTGCGCGGCGCGTGCTGTCCGGGGTGCGGCGCCCGGCACGCGAACCGGCGGTGCCGTCCCGGTGC
The DNA here is from genome assembly GCF_040612315.1 of Streptomyces sp. NPDC006435. Taxonomy (NCBI): domain Bacteria; kingdom Bacillati; phylum Actinomycetota; class Actinomycetes; order Kitasatosporales; family Streptomycetaceae; genus Streptomyces; species Streptomyces sp. NPDC006435. Next base: position 9,768 of record NZ_JBEXPY010000040.1, on the reverse strand, counting down.
GCCGGGTACGGGGACGGCGCACCGTCGTGCGGCCGTGCGCGCCGTGCGTCGCGCGTGTCGTCCTGCGGATGGGCTGCGGCGTGCGCCGGACGCGGCCCCGGGTGCGCGTTTCCCGGGGGCGGCCCCGGGAGGGGGGTCACCTCGGTCGGCCGGGCAGGGCGGGTACCGCGCCCGCGTGGCGGAGCACGGAGCTGAGGACCATTCCCGCGCCCCGTACGACCGTGGTCGCCGGGTCGTCGGCGGGGCGCACCGGTACCCCGAGGCGGGCCGCTATCGCGTCGGTGACGTCGTGTCGGGCCGCGCCGCCGCCGGTGAGCAACGGGCCCCTGCGCAGGGCGCCCAGGACGGCGCCGTGCCGGTCCTGCTTCCACATCTCCGTGACCATGTCCAGGACGGTGCGGACGACGGGGGCCGCGGGCTGGGACGGGGCGAGGTCGCTCAGCCCCGATTCGGCCTGGCGGGCGTCGCGGACCCGGCCGTCGACGAGCAGGGTCGCCTCGGTGAGTTCGGCGCCGATGTCGACGACGAGCAGCGGGCCGCCGTCCCCCGGTCCGGCGTACGCGGCGGCGGCCCGCGCGCTGTCCAGCGCGATGACGTCCACCGGCCCGAGCGCCGCGACCAGTTCCTTCGCCGCGGCGCGGTGCCCGGCCCCGGCGAGGACGGGATGGCTGAGGACGATCACGGTGCCCGTGCGGTCCTCGCCCAGGGCCATGTCGGCGATGCGGCCGAGCATCCGGCCGCAGGACTCGAAGTCGACGATGCGTCCGCGCCGGACCGGGTGGCCGTGCCCGGCGCCGGTGCCGAAGTCGCTGCGGGCGTCGGTGATGACGCCGTGTCCGGGCATCCAGGCCCGGGTGCGGGAACTGCCGAGATCGATGGCGAGGCCGCGGGTGATGCCCCGGTACCCGGGGCCGGCCGGCCGGTCGGGCCGGCGTCCGTAGTGCAGAGAACGCATCGTCCCTCCTCCGGCCCGTCACCACAGCCGTTCACCCACCCATGGACCCGCTGATAGCGAGGCATGGCCGAGCCCTCACTATGCAATAGGGAGGCAAAGAAAGCCACTCCCGGGCAAAATCAAAGGGCTCGGGCAGCACGGCTCCGGGGCGCCGCACCACACCCCCGCCGTGCGGCACACCACGCCCCCGCCGTGCGCCGCACCGCGGCTCCCCGTGCGGCACACCGGGTCCGGGCCGTGTGTCACACCGGGTCCGGGCCGTGCGTCACACCTCCGACGGCAGGAATCCGGCGAGCAGTTCGGCGAACTCGTCCGGTGCGGCGATCCGGATGCCGAGGTCCTCGGCCTTGGTGCGCTTGGACCCGGCCTTCTCCCCGGCGACCAGGAGCGTGGTGCGCTTGGAGACGCTGGAGGAGGACTTGCCGCCCGCCCGCTCGATCAGCTCGTTCATCTCGTTGCGGGAGAGCTTCTCCAGCGCGCCGGTCATGGCCCCGGTGACCACCACGGTCATCCCGTCCAGCGGCAGGCCGCCCGCCCCGTCCGCGGCGGCGTCCGCCGTCTGCTCGCCCTCCTCGCCCGGCGCGGGCGGGGGCGTCGCACCGGGTTCCGTCATGTTGACCCCGGCGGCCACCAGCTTCTCGATCAGCGGGGCCAGCTCCACCAGCTCGGCGACGACGCCGGCGGCCTTCTCCTTGCCGATCCCGTCGACCCGCTGGAGCTCCTCCTCGTCCGCGGCCCTGATCCGGTCCATGTCCGCGAAGTACCGGGCGATCCGCCGGGACATGGAGCGGCCGGTGCCGCGTACGCCCAGCGCGCAGAAGACCCGGGAGAGCGGCTGGGTCCGGGCCGTCTCGATGGCGGCCAGGAGGTTGTCGGTGCTGGTCTCGCCCATCCGCTCCAGACCGAGCAGCTGTTCGCGGTCGAGGGTGAAGAGGTCGGCGAAGTCGGCCACCAGACCGGCGTCGACGAGCTGGACGACCCGGGTCGCGCCGAGGCCCTCGATGTCGAGCTGGTCGCGGCCCGCCGCATACGAGACGGAGGCGACCAGGCGGCAGCTGCGGCCCCGCACACAGCGCCAGCGCTGCTCGCTGGTGTCGATCTCGGAGCCGCACTGCGGGCAGGCCTCGGGGAACTCGATGGGCTTCTCGTCGCCGGTCCGCAGATGGGCGACCGGCGCCTCGATCCGGGGGATGATGTCGCCCGCCTTGTAGACCATCACCCGGTCGCCCAGGCGCAGGTCGCGGCGGGTGATGTCGGCGGGGTTGTGCAGCGTGGCGTAGCTGACGGTCGAGCCGTCGATCTCGACCGGCTCCAGCACGGCGCGCGGGGCGATGATGCCGGTCCGGCCCACGTTCCACTCGACGCCGAGCAGCCGGGTGACCTTCTCGACGGCGGGCAGCTTGTAGGCGATGGCCCAGCGCGGCGCCCTGGTCCCGGAACCGGCCTCGCGCTGGTCGGCGGCGAGGTCGGCCTTGATCACGATGCCGTCGATGCCGAACGGCAACGAGGCGCGCAGGGCGGCGACTTCCTCGACCCGGCTCTGCACCTCCTCGACGGTGGTCACCGTGCGCGGCGCCACGTCCGTGTCCGCGGCGGTGTGCACGCCGAGCCCGGCGACGTACGCCAGGACCTCGCTGTGCGGGAGTTCGGCGAGGGTGTCGGTCAGCTCGCCGGAGTCGGGCAGCGGCAGGGCCCCGTAGGCGAAGAACGTCATCTCCACCGTGTACGCGCGGTCCTTGGCCCGCAGGGTGCCCGCCGCGCCGTTCCTGGGGTTGGCGAAGGGGGCGCCGCCGTGCTCGGTGCGCACGGCGTTGGCCTGCTCGAACTGCTCGTTCGTCATGAGGATCTCGCCGCGCATCTCGATCGTCACCGGCTCGGCGAGCTCCCCGGGGAGACCGACCACGGTGCCGATCGCGTGCGAGACGTCCTCGCCCGCGGTGCCGTCGCCCCGGGTGATCAGCTGCTCCAGGCGGCCCGCCCGGTAGCGCGCCGCGACGGCCAGTCCGTCGAGCTTCGGCTCCACGCTCCAGGCGGCGACGGGGCGGCCTATCCGGCGCTCCAGCGACGCCGTCCATGTGACGAACTGTTCGGCGGAGAAGACGTTGTCCAGGGACAGCATCGGCACCGTGTGCGGCACGTCCCCGGTCGCCGCGCCGCCCGCCACCTTGCCGGTCGGCGAGTCCGCCAGCACCTCCTGCGGGTGCTCCTGCTCGTACGCGTCGATCCCCCGCACCAGCCGGTCGTAGGCGTCGTCGTCGAGCGTGCTCTCGCCCGTGGCGTAGTACGCGGCGGCGGCCTGCGAGGCCTCTTCGACCGCGGCGGCATAGGCGGCGGCATCGGCGAGCACAACAGCTGAGTTCGTCATGGCCCCCATCCTGCCGTCCACCACTGACAACGCCGTCCCGCGGCCCGGGGGCCGGGGCGGTGGGCGGCCTGCGCGGGCGTCAGCCGGCCGCCTCGACCGTGCCGTCGGCCCCGTCCGTCCCGTCCTCCGTGCCCGGTCGCCCGATCGGGACCTGTGGCCCGGAGCACTCCCGCAGCCAGCGCCGCAGCACCTCGTGCACCTGCTCGGCCCCCACCAGTTCCGAGCCCGTCGCGACCGGGGCGGACAGGTCCGCGGGCCACAGCAGGAAGGGCCGGGACTGCCGGCCGCCCAGTCCGCCGTGCGAGCCGATCTGTTCCTCGAAGGCGTGCACCCGCCCCGTGGCGTCGTCGTACATCGAGTTGACCATGATGTCGGCGACGTGCGGGAAGGTGTCGGTGCGGCGCACCGCGTCCGCCGCGCCGGGGCCGAACGGCGCCAGCGGCCCCTTCCCGTCCTCCAGTTCCGCCACCGGGACCTCCTCCCCGCCCCGGCCCAGCACCACCGATCCGTGGCGCTCGCTGCGCACCAGCAGGAAACCGATGCCCGGGTGGTTGGCGAGGGTGCCCAGCAGGGCGGGCCGTTCCCGGTCGAGCCGCTCGCGCGAGGCCCGCCCCTCGATGTCGGGGAAGGAGACGAGCCCGAGGTTGCCGGAGGCGAGGACGACCGGGTCGGACGGTTTCGTGAGGTGCTCGGCCTCGCTCTCCTCGGCGGGCCGCCGGTGCAGGGCGATCCGTACCGCGTCGCGGGCCTCCGAGCCGCTGCGGGTGCGCTGCGCCCGGCGGGAGACGGGCAGTCCGCAGCCCGCCCGCACCAGGTCCTTGAGCGTCAGCCCGTACGCCCCGGCGAAGGTCTCCCCGGGGCTCTGTCCGTGGTCGGAGAGGAGCACGATCCGGTAGGTGCGCGGGGTGTGCTCGGCGACCTTGGCGATCAGGGCGAGCGAGCGGTCCAGGCGGGCGAGGACCTTGTCCGCGTCACGGCTGTCGGGTCCGGAGTGGTGCGCCACCTCGTCGTAGGCGACCAGGTCGGCGTAGACGGCGGTGCGTCCGGCGAACATGTCGCCGATGACGGCGGAGACCACCACGTCGCGTTCGACGACGGTCGCGAAGGCCCGGATGAAGGGGTAGAGCCCGCCGCGCTTGATCCGGGGGGCGTCCTTCCGGATCCGGGCCGCGATCGACTGCCCGATCTCGCGGCAGACCTCGGCGACGAAGGACAGCGCGGTGCGCACGGCGTTGGCCGGATCGGAGAAGTAGGCGAAGTACCCGGCCCTGGAGCGGCGGCCCTTGCCGAGCCGGGCCGCCATGGACAGGACCAGGGCCAGTTGTTCCGCGCCTCCGCTGAAGAGGTTGCCGCGGCTGGCCCCGTCCACCGTGAGCAGTCCGCCGTCGCGGGTGCGTGCGATGGCCCTGCGCTGGAGTTCGAGGGCGCTCGCGGGTCTGCTGGAGACCATGACGTCGCCGGTCTCCTTCTCGTACCAGCGGAAGGCGGGGACGTCGTGGTTGCTGCCGTGCAGGATGCCGAGCTGGCTGGCCCCGGTCTGGCTGGACCAGTCGGTGCGCCACGGGGTGAGCCGGTGCCCCTCCTCGTCCGCCAGCCAGCCCGCGACGGTCGGCATCAGGCCCTGGTCGGCGGCGCGGGCGAGCACGTCGTGGCCGACGCCGTCGAGCTGGATGAAGACGGTGCCCGGGGGGCCGCTGCGCCCGGCGTCCGCGCCGCTGCGCCGTCGGCGGCGGTCGGCGAGCCGGGAGAGCCGGCGCCGGTAGGCGTTGTCGTCGCGGACGGCGAGCGCGGTGGAGGTCGCCGAGGCGACGGCGGACATCACGGCCGCGACGACGACCGCCGTCTGAGGTGCCACCGCTCCGCGCCCGTCCGGGATGAGCCGCAGGGCGAGCAGCAGCAGCGAACCGTTCAGGAAGAAGACGAGCAGTCCGAGGACGAGCGCGGGCACGATGAGCAGCGCCCGGACCAGGACCGGCCAGACCAGGGCGGAGAGCAGACCGAACGCGCCGGCGCCCCAGGCCGCGGTGAACGCGATCTTGGTGATGCTGTCGCCGTCGTCCGACTGGAGCTGGAAGTCCGGCAGGATCCCGGCGAGCACCAGCATCGTGAACGTCGACACCGCCCACACCAGCACCACTCGCAACAGGGCGCTGCCGACCGTTCGCCATCGCCCGTCGCCCACGCCGTTCCACCTCACGTCCGGCCCCCGCCGTTCCGGGCCTCGGTCCCCCAGCCTTTCACAGCGGGACCGCGGGCGGCCGGTCAGCAGCCGTCGTAGCCGGCGGTCGGCATGGAGAGTCTTCGGTGCACGCCCGCCTTCGTGCGGGGGGTGTACAGCGGCTCGGCGAGGTCCGCGACCTCCAGGCGCACGCCGCGCCGCTCGCACTCGGCGGCGAACTCGGGCACGGAGGTGAGGGCACGGGCCAGCACCCGGTCGTTGGCGGCGACGAACACCTCGACGTCGCCGTTGTCGACGTCGGTCCACAGGGCGTGGTGGTCGGGGCGCAGCCCGTAGAGGCGCAGCTGCCGGGTGACGACGTATCCCTTGTCCGCGGCCCAGCGGGCGCACATGTCCTGCTGGCTGCGGGTGTCCACGAGGAACGGGTCCTCGTCGAGCTCCTCGAGCGGTGTGAGACTGGCGATGGCCGCCACCCGTACGTCCTTCACGTCCCCCATGACCGATCCCCCGTAGGCCGTGTCCGGCACCTGCCGCCGACCGCCCGCGCACCGGGCTCGTTGACCGGGCGCTGCCTGGGCGTACCGGCGACCTTACCCTCCGTGCCCGCGTACAAGAAGGCGCACACCGCGCACGGGGGAGTGAGCGGGGCGGAATCCCGGAACACATGTGCGCCCCTCCCCGCTGGACCGTCCCGGTGGGGGCGGGGAGCCCTTAGGCTCGACGCGGGGCCGGAACGAGAAGCCCGGGAACGAGGAGGCGGCGCGTGCCGGTGGAAGTCACCTGGTGGGGTCATGCCACCTGCACGATCGAGGACTCCGGGGTCCGGGTGCTGACCGATCCCCTCTTCGTACGGCGCTTCGCGCATCTGCGCCGTCGGCGCGGCGAGCTGCCCGGCCCCGAGGCCGCGGTCGCCGATGTCGTGCTCGTCTCGCACCTGCACTCCGACCACCTGCACCTGCCGTCCCTGTCCCGGCTCGCCCCCGGCACCCGGCTGGTGGTGCCGGTGGGCGCGGCGCGTTCCGTGCCGGGGCTGCGGGGGCTGCGCTCGGAGCGCGGGCTGCTGATCACCGAGGTGGCGGCGGGCGACGAGGTCCGTGTCGGCGCGGTGCGGGTGCGGGCTGTCCCGGCCCTGCACGACGGCAGGCGACTGCCCATGGGGCCGCACCGCTCCCCCGCGCTGGGCTATGTGGTCGAGGGCGTGGCCCGTACGTACTTCGCGGGTGACACGGGGCTCTTCGAGGACATGGCGGAGGCGGTCGGTCCGGTGGACGTCGCGCTGCTGCCGGTGGGCGGCTGGGGCCCGTACCTGGGCCACGGCCATCTGGACGCGGGCCGGGCCGCACAGGCGCTGACCCGGCTGGCGCCGCGCTCGGCCGTGCCGGTGCACTACGGCACGTACTGGCCGATCGGCATGGACGGGGTCCGGCCGCACGAGTTCCACGCACCGGGCGACGAGTTCGTCCGCAAGGCGGCGCTGCTGGCGCCGGAGGTGGCGGTGCACCGGCTGTCCCACGGCGAGCGGGTGCGGCCGGAGGCCGCCGGGTGATCCACGAGGTGGTGGGGCAGCTGCCCCCGGAGTCGACGCAGCAGGCGGTCGGCTATCCGTCCCTGTTCCTGCTGGTGGCGGTGGGTTCGCTGGTGCCGGTGGTGCCGACGGGCGCGCTGGTGAGTTCGGCCGCGGTGGTGGCGCTGCACCATTCGTCGCCGTTCTCGTTGCTGATCGTCTTCGCGGTGGCGTCGGCCGCGGCGTTCCTCGGCGACATCTGCCTGTACTGGCTCGGGCAGCGCGGGGTGCGGTCGCGGAACGGTTCGAAGTGGCTCCGGACGCTCAGCGACCGGGCCGCCCCGGAGCGGCTGGCACAGGCGCGGCAGAAGCTGGACGAGCACGGCGGGGTGGTGCTGGTGCTGTCCCGACTGGTGCCGGCGGGGCGGATTCCGGTGATGCTGGCCTGTCTGCTGGGGCGGATGCCGCTGCGCCGGTTCGCGCGCGGCGACGTGCCGGCGTGCCTGGCGTGGGCGGCGACGTACCAGCTGATCGGGGTCCTGGGCGGTTGGATCTTCCCCGAGCCGTGGCAGGGGGTGGCCGCGGCGGTGGGGCTGACGCTGCTGGTCAGCGGGGTGCCCGTGGTGTGGCGCAGGACGCGGGCCCGGTTCAGCCACTGACGGTGCGGGGCACCGGTTCCAGCAGCCGGGAGCCGCCGACCGGCAGGTCCCAGAGCCGGTCCCGGGGGTGTCCGGCCCGTTGCCAGGCGGTGCGCAGCCGGGTCAGCGGTTCGAGCACGGGTTCCGCGGAGAGCAGGAAGGTGGCCCAGTGCATCGGCGCCATCGCGCGGGCACCGAGGTCCTCGTACGCCTGGACGGCCTCCTCCGGGTCGGTGTGCACGTCGCCGAGCCACCAGCGCGGTTCGTACGCCCCGATCGGCAGCAGGGTCAGGTCGATGCCGGGGTAACGGCTGCCGATCTCGCCGAACCAGTGCCCGTAACCGGTGTCCCCGGCGAAGTGGATCCGTCGCCCGTCGGGCCCGGGGGCGTCGATGATCCAGCCGCCCCACAGGGAGCGGCAGGTGTCGGTGAGGGTGCGCTTGGACCAGTGGTGGGCGGGGACGAAGGAGAGGCGGACGCCGTCCAGCTCGGCCGATTCCCACCAGTCGAGTTCGGTGACGCAGGTGAAGTGGCGACGGCGGCACCAGCGGCCGAGCCCGGCGGGGACGAACAGCGGGGTGTCCCTGGGAAGCCTGCGCAGGGTGGGGGCGTCGAGGTGGTCGTAGTGGTTGTGGCTGATGACGACGGCGTCCACGGGCGGCAGGTCGTCCCAGCGGATGCCGACCGGGGTGATCCTGGCCGGGGTGCCGAGGATGCGCCGGGACCAGACGGGGTCGGTGAGCACGGTGAGGCCGCCGGTGCGGACGACCCAGCTGGCGTGCCCGGCCCAGGTGACGGACGTGGTCCCCGGCGGGACGGGTGGCAGGGGCTCGGGGGCGTACGGGAGCCGCTGGACGCCGCGCAGTCCCTCCGCGTTGGGCCGCAGGGCCCGTTCGCGTGCCAGTCGGGACACGCCCACGACACCGGGGAGGGGTGCGGTGAGCCGGTCGGCGAAGCTTCTGGGCCAGTCCCGTATCTCACCGAGCGGGCGCGGTCCGACGATCTCGCCGCGCACCGGCTGCGGGCGTCCGGTTCCGGGGCGGGGGTGCCCGGTCTGTTCCGCCATCGAGGGACTCCCGTCTTCGCAGTGCGTTCATCGCAGTTCGTCGAGGGCCGCTGCGAAAATGCTCAGGGCTCGGGCCACGTGCGGCAATTCCAGGGGCGCCACAGCGGTGAGGGACTCCGTCTGCTGTTCCGGCGTCGCGCCCAGCAGCGTCCCGGTCCCCAGCCGCACGCGCAGCGCCCCCAGCTCGTCGCCGAACCGGTGCCCGCCCGGCGTCGGCGTGCCGAGGCGTTCCGTCAGGTACTCCTCCAGCTCCAGCGAGTCGGTGACGCCGCGGTCGGCCAGCCGGGACCTGAGCGGCCCGAGGTCCGCGTAGAGGTGGCGGCCCGCCTGCGGGGGCCTGGCCAGCGCGCCCGACGAGAGGACCGCCCGGTGGGCCGCCGCGGCGATCCGCGCCTGGAGGGCGGCGGCCCGGCGGATCCGGTCCGTGACGGCCTCCGGTTCGCGCAGCGCGTGGGCGGCGGCCTCGGCGACCGGCCCCGCGACGAGCGCGCCGAGCGCGGTGAGGACGTCGAGCGTACGGGCATGGCGCACCGCGGCCCGTCCGGTGTCCGGGAACCGCGCGACCGCGACCGGCCAGCCGGACGGGGTCAGCGCACCGGCCAGGTCGCAGACGACCGTGACGTCGTCGGGGCACATCTCGGCCGGGCTGAGCAGGACCGTCTCGCGCGGCCGGTGCAGGGTGTCGCGCCAGGTCTCGTCGCTGACGACGTGCAGGCCCTCGGCGACCGCCGCCTCGCACGCCTCGCGGACCAGCTCCGGCGGGGCGACGGTGGCGGTCGGGTCGTCGACGACGGAGATCAGCAGCAGCCGGGGCCTGCCGCCCTCGGCGCGCACCCTGCGCACGGTCTCCAGCAGTGCGTACGGGTCGGGCACGCCGCCGCACTCCGCCGGGGTCGGCACGTGGTAGGCGGGCCTGCCCAGCAGCCGGGCCTGCGGGATCCAGGCGGCCGGGCAGGGGCGCGGCATGAGCACGTCGCCGCCGTGCGCCGCGAGCAGGGCGAGCAGCAGCGCCGGGGCGCCCGGGGCCGCGGCGACGCGTTCCGGGCCGCCGCGCAGTCCGC
>NZ_JBEXPY010000039.1:0-75992 GCF_040612315.1 Streptomyces sp. NPDC006435 | reverse complement strand
ACCCTATTTCACCTCGGGGTCACAAAAACTGTTCCCCCCCCCCCCCCTCCCCCTACCGGGGGCGGGGGCGGGGCGCCCCGCCGCGGACCGCGCGGCCGTCACCGGCCGGGCTTCCCCCCGGTCACGGCCGCAGACCGACTTTGCTTCTGCTGGTCGCGGTTCCCGCCGGCCCCGGCCGGGGCCCGGCTTCCCGCCCGGCTTCCCGCCCGGCTCCCGCCGGTCACGTCCGGCTGATCACGGCCGCCGTGCCGTACGCGCAGACCTCGGTGCCCACGTCGGCCGCCTCGGTCACGTCGAAGCGCATCATCAGCACCGCGTTGGCGCCCCGCGCCCTGGCCTGCTCGACGAGCCGCTCCATCGCCTGGTTGCGGGTCTCGACGAGGGTCTTGGTCAGCCCCTTCAGCTCGCCGCCGATCATGGACTTCAGCCCGGCGCCGATCTGGCTGCCCAGGTGTCGGGAGCGAACCGTCAGGCCGAACACCTCCCCGATCACCTGCGTCACCTGATGGCCCGGTACGTCGTTCGTCGTGACGACCAGAACGTCGGACTGGGCCGTCTGCCCGCCGCCGTAATCCTCAATGCCCATCGTGTGGCACCTCCTGGGGACAGCTTTGTCCCGGTTGATCCGGAGTGCATCTCCAGCCGGGGCGGTGTGTGTCCTCGTGAGGGGCATCTGGAACCCGGAGGAGTCATTCCGCGTTGATAGCTTTGGGCGGCCACGCAGCCCTCATCGATCGATCCAGGAGCCCGGACCCTTGAATACGCTTGCGCTCGGACCGAGCTGGCTGGACCCGGACTATCTCATCGGGCAGTTCGGACTGCTCGGTGTGCTGGTCATCGTCTTCGCGGAATCCGGTCTGCTGATCGGTTTCTTCCTGCCCGGAGACTCCCTGCTGTTCACCACGGGTCTGCTGGTGACCGCGGGCAAGCTGCACACGCCGCTCTGGCTGGTCTGCGTCCTGGTGGCGCTGGCGGCGATCATCGGCGACCAGGTGGGGTACCTCTTCGGCCGCAAGGTCGGCCCGTCGCTCTTCAACCGCCCGGACTCCCGCTTCTTCAAGCAGGAGAACGTCGAGAAGGCGCACGACTTCTTCGAGAAGTACGGACCGAAGTCGCTGATCCTGGCCCGCTTCGTGCCCATCGTGCGTACGTTCACGCCGATCATCGCCGGTGTGAGCCGGATGAACTACCGCTCGTTCATCGTGTTCAACATCATCGGCGGGGTGCTCTGGGGTGTCGGTGTCACGCTGCTCGGCGCGGCCCTCGGCAAGATCGAGTTCGTCCACCAGAACATCGAGGCGATCCTCGTCCTGATCGTGCTCATCTCGGTGGTGCCGATCGCGATCGAGTTCCTGCGGGCCCGCTCCAGGTCGAAGAAGGAAGCGGCGGCGGGCGGTGGCGAGGGCCAGGACCCGGCCGCCGGGAACGCCCCCTCCACGGGCCAGCGCGGCCGCCACGCCAAGCGCTGACCCACGAGCCGCCACCACACCCACCCGGGCCGACCCGCAGCACACGAGCGGGTCGGCCCGAGTCGTATGCACAGGCCGGGGCGGGGGCGGGAGCCCGAGCCGTACGTACGACTCGGGCCGGGGAGGGCCGCGGTCCGGTCGCCGCGGGCCGGGGCGGTCAGAAGCCGCGGGTCCGCTTGGCCGCGCGGCGGTTCGCCCCGCCGACCGCTCCCGGCACCCGCATGAACAGCCGGGAGATCTCGCCCCCCAGGTTCACCCCGATCGCGATGGCCAGCGCCGTGGCCACCGCGGTCGACAGCGAGGCGAGCCCGGTGTTCACCCGCCCCTGGGCCACGGCCAGCAGACCGAAGTACGTGGCCGAACCCGGCAGCAGCGGGCCGATCGCCGCCGTGATGAACGGCAGCGACGAGGTGTACCGGTAGCGCGAGAACAGCTGCCCGAACAGGCCCACCAGACCGGCCGCCGTCGCGGTCGCCAGCACCGGTGAGATGTCGCCGGTCCTGGCCATCGCCCCGTAGATCACCCAGGCGACGGCACCGTTGAGGGTCACCGCGAGCACCGTGGACCGGTCCTGCTGGAGCAGGATCGCGAAGGCGAAACAGAGCGCCATCGACGCCAGGATCTGCACCACCGGCCGGTCGTGGGGGACGAATCTGGCCTCGGGGTTCAGCTGGGCGCCCAGCTGGAGCCCCAGGTACAGCACGAGCAGCACGCCGACGACGATGCCGATGAACAGGTACATGACTTCGAGCAGCCGCGCGGCCGCGGTGATGTAGAAACCGGTCAGCCCGTCCTGCACGCCCGCCACCAGGGCCCGCCCCGGCAGCAGCGCGAACAGCCCACCGGTGATCACCGCCGAGGGCCGTACGTCCGACCAGTGGGTGAGGGTCAGCGCCACGCCCATCGCGGCGGGCGGCATCGCGGCCACCACGAACTGGTAGAACTCCGGCAGCCCCCGCCCGGCGCAGAGCCAGGCCAGCCGGTCGCCGAGCATCGCGCCGACCGCGGCCACCACGAATACCAGCGGACCACCGCCGACCAGCACCGAGGCCGCCCCCGCGAGACCGCCGCCGGCCAGCGTCAGCACCCAGCCGGAGTACGGGTGGCGGTTGCGGCGGATCTCCGCCAGCCGCCGGTAGGCCTCCTCCAGGGAGACCTCGACGTCCTCGGAGGTGATGTCGTCGATGAGCCGGAAGACCGCGGCCAGCCGGGTGTAGTCGGTGCCGCGACGGCGTACGGTACGGCTCGCCGTCACCGGGTCGTCGACCAGCGAGGGCTGGTGCGAGATCGACAGCAGGGTGAAGGTGACGGTCGGCTCGCAGCGGTCCAGGCCGTAGCTGCGGGTCACCGCGAACATGGCCGCCTCGACGTCCTCGGCGCCCTCGCCGCCCGCCAGCAGCAGCTCCCCGATGCGCAGCGTCAGGTCGAGCACGCGCGGCACCGCGGGCCCCACGTCGTCGGACTTCTGCGCCGTCTCGGGCGCCGGGCGCTCGGCGACCGGCATCCGCAGCATCGTGCGCATCCGGTCCTGCCAGGGAGCCTCCTTGGTCAGCCGGATCATCGGTATGCCCTGGGCAGGGGTGAAGGCGGGCGGCGAGTGCTGGGCGCTGTAGGTGCTCGGCGGGGCGAAGGCCGAGCCGATCGTGTCCGAACCCGAGCCCTGCCCCGAACCCGGACCGGAACCGGAAGCGGAACCGGTGCCCGTCCCCGGGGCGTCCGCCAGACCGGCCGGAATGGCGAACTCCGACGTCGGATGGTCGTCCTCGGGCACGGACGTGCGCTGCTCCACCCCGGCAGGCGGGACGAAGGCGCTGCGCGCCTCGTCGGACTGGGGCTTCTGGTCCTCCGGACCGCCCGATTCCGCCACCACTGACCCTCGCTCCTCGTCACTACCGCGCGTCCATGGCTGCGCTTGTGCCCAGTATGGCCACGGACAAGCCCGCGGACGCCAGAAGGTCCGGGACGGCGACCGGGAGGGCCCTCCGGGAACCGGCCCGCGGGCCCCGGAGCGCCCGCGGGCCCGTGCGCCGGGCGGGTACGCGAAACGGGCGGCACTCCCGCGAAAGGAGTACCGCCCGTTCCCGTACGGAACCGCAAGCGGAACCGTGTCGCACACCTCGGTCACGTGCCTCGGTTCACGTGCCGAAGTCCACGCGCACCGGCTCACGCACGTCGGACCGCGTACCTCGGCTCACGCGCGGGGCCCACGCGCACGGGCCCGTGCGTACGGACCGTGGGCGTGGGCCCCGCGCGCCGCGGCCGGACACCGGCCGCGAGCCGGTGTCAGTGCGCGCCGCCCTGCGCCTCGAGGCGCTTGTAGGAGGCCTCGATCTCGGCCTCGGCCTCGGCGCGGCCGACCCAGTCGGCACCCTCGACCGACTTGCCGGGCTCCAGGTCCTTGTAGACCTCGAAGAAGTGCTGGATCTCCAGGCGGTCGAACTCCGACACGTGGTGGATGTCGCGCAGGTGCTCCACCCGGGGGTCGGAGGCCGGCACGCACAGCAGCTTGTCGTCGCCGCCGGCCTCGTCCGTCATCCGGAACATGCCGATGGCGCGGCACTTGATGAGGCAGCCGGGGAAGGTCGGCTCGTCCAGGATGACCAGCGCGTCCAGCGGGTCGCCGTCCTCGCCGAGGGTGTTCTCGACGAAGCCGTAGTCCGCCGGGTAGCTGGTCGAGGTGAAGAGTCGACGGTCCAGGCGGATCCGACCGGTCTCGTGGTCCACCTCGTACTTGTTCCGCGAACCCTTCGGGATCTCGATGGTGACGTCGAACTCCACGGGTGGCTCCTCCATGATCAACACATACGACTGGTGATTAAGTGTCCCCCACGCAGATGTGTGCTCGCGAAAGGGGCTGGTCAACGGTGGACGAGCCGGTGAAAAGACCGTCGGTCAATCCGCTGGACAAGCTGAGCCGACTCACCCCTCGGGGTGCCGTGCTCGGACTGAAGGGACTGAACGACCGACAGTTCACCGCCATCTCCGCCGGGCTCGGCCTGGTGCTCGCGGCCGGCGTCGTCCTCGCCGCCGGCCCCTGGGACTCGGGTCAGCGTAAGGCCGAGCGGGACTGGGCCGCCGCCCGTAACCACACAGGTGGCGCACATCACGGCACCGGCACCCCCGACGGACCCGCGCCCGCGCCCAGCGCCCCGGCCGTCCTCGCCGCCCTCACCCCCGTGGACAACGCCGCCCCGGACGCCCGGCACACCCCCGACAGCGCGGCACCGGACCTCCGCGCCGTCCTCGACCCGCTGCTGAAGGTCCCCGCCCTGGGCACCCGGCGCACCGCCGTCGTCATCGACACCGCCGACGGCACCCGGCTGTACGGCAGGGGCGCCGACCTGCCCATGACCCCCGCCTCCACCGTCAAGATCGCCACCGCGTCCGCCGCGCTGAGCGCGCTCGGCCCCGACCATCGCATCGCCACGAAGGTCCTGGTCTCCCCCGACCACCGCCGGATCACCCTGGTCGGCGGCGGCGACCCCACCCTCGACCGGGCGGCCCTGCGCGCGCTCGCCACCGGCACCGCGCGCGCCCTGAAGGAGCACGGCGTCGAACGGGCCCGCCTCTCGTACGACACCTCCCGCTACTCCGGCCCCGCACGCCACCCGATCGGCCCCAACGAGAACATCGCCCCGGTCAGCGCCCTGATGATCGACGAGGGCAGGCTCGACGACACCGACAGCGGACCCGCCCCGCGCAGCGACGACCCGGCGAAGGACGCCGCCGACGCCTTCGCGAGGCTCCTCGACGACGCCGGGATCGCCACCGGAACCGGAGCGGAGCACGGTCGTCCGGCCGCCGGGTCCCGGCAGGTCGCCCAGCACCTCTCCGCCCCGCTCTCCGCCCTGGTCGAACGGGCCCTGACCAACAGCGACAACGACATCGCCGAGGCGCTCGCCCGGCAGACCGCCATCAAGGCGGGCCGGCCCGCCGACTTCGCCGGTGCCCGACGGGCCGTCACCGAGCAGCTCGGGAAGCTCCGCCTCCCGCTGACCGGCGCCGTCCTCGCCGACGGCAGCGGACTGGACCGCAAGGACAAGGTCACCGCCCGGCTGCTGGCCGGCCTCCTCGCCCGTGCCGCCGACCCGGCCCACCCCGAACTGCGCCCCGTCCTCACCGGCCTGCCCGTGGCCGGCTTCACCGGCACGCTCAGCGACCGCTACACCGGGAAGTCCGCGGGAACCGGCCTGGTCCGCGCCAAGACCGGCACCCTCACCGGCGTGAACACCCTCGCCGGAACGGTCGTCGACGGACAGGGCCGGCTGCTCGCCTTCGCCTTCCTGGCATCGGGCACCACCTCCCCGTCCGAGGCCCAGTCCTCCCTCGACGCGCTCGCCACCGGCCTCGCCGCCCGCACCCGCTGAGGGACCGTCGGGCGGCCCCGGCCGGGCCGCCCCCGGCGGGATCCGAGCCGGTCGACACCGCACCGCGGACGGGGCCGAGCACGTACGGTTGACGCATGACGAGCATCGGTGGTGCCCAGATGGTCGACTGGAACCTCGCGGTCGCGACCGCGACCCGACTTGTCCGGCCGGGGCCGGAGATCGGCCGGGAGGAGGCCCGCGAGGTCGTCGCCGAACTGCGACGGCACGCCAGGGCCTCGGAGGAGCACGTCCGCTCCTTCACCCGGATGATCCCCGAGGGGGCCGAACCGGAGGACACCCCGGTCCTGGTCGTGGACCGGGCGGGCTGGATCAAGGCCAACGTCGCGGGCTTCCGCGAACTGCTCGGCCCGCTCCTGGGCAAGATGCAGGACCGGCGCGCGGGCACCGCCGGCGGCGCCGTGCTCGGCGCGGTCGGCGGCAAGGTGACCGGTGTCGAGGTGGGGATGCTGCTGTCGTTCCTGGCCTCCCGGGTCCTCGGCCAGTACGAGACCTTCGCCCCCGCCACCCGTGAGCTGCCCGCCTCGGCCGGCGGCGGCAGGCTCCTGCTGGTCGCCCCCAACATCGTCCACGTCGAGCGCGAACTCGACGTGGACCCGCACGACTTCAGGCTCTGGGTCGCGCTCCACGAGGAGACCCACCGCACCCAGTTCACCGGGGTGCCCTGGCTCCGCGACCACCTCCAGGGCGAGATCCAGTCATTCCTCGACGAGACCGACGTCGACCCGATGACCGTCCTGGAACGGCTCCGCGAGGCCGCCCAGTCCCTGGCCGGGGGCCGCCCCGAGGGCGAGGCCGGCGAGGACGGCGGACGCAGCCTGGTCGAACTCGTCCAGACCCCCTCGCAGCGGGAGATCCTCGGCCGGCTCACCGCCGTGATGTCCCTGCTCGAAGGCCACGCCGACTACGTGATGGACGGGGTCGGGCCCGAGGTCGTCTCCTCCGTCGGCGAGATCCGGGAGAAGTTCCAGCAGCGCAGGGCACGCGGCGCGAGCCGCCTCGACCAGGCGCTGCGCAAGCTCCTCGGGCTCGACGCGAAGCTGCGCCAGTACCGCGACGGCGAGCGGTTCGTCCGCGCCGTGGTCGACGAGGTCGGCATGGACGGCTTCAACCGGGTGTGGACCTCGCCGAACACTCTGCCGACGAAGGCGGAGATCGCGAAACCGGCGGACTGGGTCGCGAGGGTGCACCGCAAGGCGGAGTCGTGAGCGCGGCGGGCCCGGCGGCGGACGGCGGAGGGCGCCCGGCGGCAGGCGCCGCGGCGCCGCGGGTCCGACGGCGGGCGCCACGAACGAGAACGCGCCGGTAATCACCCATCCGAGGGACCGTAGGGGCACGGGAAGGCGTGCAATGCTCGATGGACGTCTTGCCTCTGTCACCATCGACGCACTCTGAGTGACGGTCCGTCTTCCGTCCGCCACTTCGAGGCATCTCCCAAAACTTCACGAAGGGCACCGGACATGGGTCCCCATCCTGCGGTCGCGGCGATACGCCTGGCGGTCCGCCGCGTACTCCACGACGTACTCACCGAGCACACCCGAAACGCCGGACACCTCCGGCACACCCCGCACCCCGAGCTCGCCGAAGCCGGTGCGGGCAGGCAGCGCGCCGCACTCCCCGAACGCCCCGACACCCCGCTGGTGCTGGTGGCCTGTTCCGGCGGCGCCGACTCCATGGCGCTCGCCTCCGCCCTCGCCTTCGAGGCCCGCAAACTCGACGTCCGGGCCGGTGGCATCACCGTCGACCACGGCCTCCAGGACGGCTCCGGGGCCCGGGCCGCCGAGGTCGTCGACCGCCTCACCGCCATGCACCTCGACCCGGTCGAGGCCGTGGCCGTGCGGGTCGGCCGGGAGGGCGGCCCCGAGGCCGCGGCCCGCGAAGCCCGCTACGCAGCCCTGGACGCGGCGGCCGAGCGGCACGGCGCCGCCGCCGTCCTGCTCGGGCACACCCGTGACGACCAGGCGGAGACCGTGCTGCTCGGCCTCGCCCGCGGCTCCGGCATCCGCTCGCTCTCCGGCATGGCCGCCGCGTCCGGACCGGCCGGCCGCTACCGCCGCCCCTTCCTCCAGCTCGACCGCCAGACCGCCCGCAAGGCCTGCCTCGTCCAGTCCCTGCCCGTCTGGGACGACCCGCACAACACCGACCCCGCCTACACCCGCTCCCGACTGCGCCACGAGGGTCTGCCCGCCCTGGAGAAGGCGCTCGGGAAAGGGGTGGTCGAGGCCCTCGCCCGTACGGCCCAGCTCTCCCGCGACGACGCGGACGCCCTGGACACCTGGGCCGCCGAGGCCGACCGGACCGTACGGGACGACGCCGGCCGCCTGGAGTGCGCCAAGCTCTTCGCCCTGCCCCCCGCCGTGCGCCGCCGGGTGCTGCGCCGGGCCGTCATGGAGGCGGGCTCCCCGGCCGGATCGCTCTTCGCCCGGCACATCGAGGAAGTCGACCGGTTGATCACCGGATGGCGCGGCCAACAGGCCATCAACCTGCCCGGACGGGTCGAAGCCCGGCGGCAGGGTGGCAGACTGGTCATTCGGCAGAGCTGAAGCACGAGCGGTCGGCACGCAGCGGACGGCCGCACAGGTCACGGGCGGCGCCCCGCGACCGGCAGGCAGAGAAAGAGACGCGGGTGAACGAGAAGGACATGGGCACCGACCTCCAGTCGGTGCTCCTCACCAAGGAAGAGATCGACGCGAAGCTCGTCGAGCTGGCCGCGAAGATCGACGCGGAGTACGCGGGCAAGGACCTGCTCATCGTCGGCGTCCTCAAGGGCGCGGTCATGGTGATGGCGGACCTGGCGCGCGCGCTGTCCACCCCCGTCACCATGGACTGGATGGCCGTCTCGTCGTACGGCGCGGGCACCCAGTCCTCCGGAGTGGTCCGGATCCTCAAGGACCTGGACACCGACATCAAGGGCAAGCACGTCCTGATCGTCGAGGACATCATCGACTCGGGCCTGACCCTGTCCTGGCTGATGTCGAACCTCGGCTCGCGCGAGCCGGCGTCCCTGGAGATCTGCACCCTGCTGCGCAAGCCGGACGCGGCCAAGGTCGCGCTCGACTGCAAGTGGGTCGGTTTCGACATCCCCAACGAGTTCGTCGTCGGATACGGGCTGGACTACGCGGAGAAGTACCGCAACCTCCCCTTCGTGGGCACCCTCGCCCCGCACGTCTACGGCGGCTGAGGCCCCGCACGTCCACGGCGGCCCGCACCCCGCGCGGCTACGGGGCCGGCCGCCGTCGCCTGACCTCCCTCCCCGCCCGGCCCGGACGCCCGGACCGGCCGGGGCCGACGGCGGGGAACCTTTCAACGGATTCCCGTCGTTGAGCTCTGGAAGGCGGGTTTTGACAGACGTACCCGGCGGTCCCAGGTGACAATGCTGGGGTACCGTCCGAAGAACAGTCTTTTCTCACAGCAGCATTTACCTACGGGCAGGAGGGACGGGGCGGCTTCGCCCCGTATGGATGGACGTGAAGCGATACTTCCGTGGGCCGGTCATGTGGATCGTGCTGGCCGTCCTCGCCGTGGTCGT
The DNA here is from genome assembly GCF_040612315.1 of Streptomyces sp. NPDC006435. Classification (NCBI taxonomy): domain Bacteria; kingdom Bacillati; phylum Actinomycetota; class Actinomycetes; order Kitasatosporales; family Streptomycetaceae; genus Streptomyces; species Streptomyces sp. NPDC006435. Next base: position 66,609 of record NZ_JBEXPY010000039.1, on the reverse strand, counting down.
GTTGATGCAGGTCGTCGGCTCGTCGGGCGGCTACAAATCGGTGGACACCGGCAAGGTGGTCCAGGCGATCAGCAAGGACCAGGTGGAGCAGGCCAAGCTGACCACCGGTGACGAACAGATCATCAAGATCGAGTTGAAGAAGGGCCAGAAGCTCCCGGGCGAGTCCGGAAGCAAGTTCCAGGCGAACTACATCGGCACCCAGGGCGTCGAGCTCGCCGACACGCTGCAGAAGAAGTTCGAGAGCGGCGCGATCGACAAGGGCTACACCGTCTCGCCGTCGAAGCAGTCCCCGTTCATCTCGATCCTCCTCACGCTGCTGCCCTTCATCCTGATCGTGGTCGTCTTCCTGTTCCTGATGAACCAGATGCAGGGCGGCGGCTCCCGGGTGATGCAGTTCGGGAAGTCCAAGGCCAAGCTGATCACCAAGGACACCCCGAAGACGACGTTCGCCGACGTGGCGGGGTCGGACGAGGCCGTCGAGGAGCTCCAGGAGATCAAGGAGTTCCTCCAGGAGCCGGCGAAGTTCCAGGCCGTCGGTGCCAAGATCCCCAAGGGCGTCCTGCTGTACGGGCCTCCCGGTACCGGCAAGACGCTGCTGGCGCGCGCCGTCGCCGGAGAGGCGGGCGTCCCCTTCTACTCGATCTCCGGCTCCGACTTCGTCGAGATGTTCGTCGGTGTCGGCGCCAGCCGGGTCCGCGACCTCTTCGAGCAGGCCAAGGCGAACGCCCCGGCGATCGTCTTCGTCGACGAGATCGACGCCGTCGGCCGGCACCGCGGTGCCGGCATGGGCGGCGGTCACGACGAGCGCGAGCAGACGCTCAACCAGCTGCTCGTCGAGATGGACGGCTTCGACGTGAAGGGCGGCGTCATCCTGATCGCCGCCACGAACCGGCCGGACATCCTCGACCCGGCGCTGCTGCGCCCGGGCCGCTTCGACCGGCAGATCGCGGTCGACCGGCCGGACATGCAGGGCCGTCTGGAGATCCTCAAGGTCCACCAGAAGGGCAAGCCGGTCGCGAAGGACGTCGACCTCGGCGCCGTCGCCCGCCGCACGCCCGGCTTCACCGGTGCCGACCTGTCGAACGTGCTGAACGAGGCCGCGCTCCTCACGGCGCGCGGCAACCAGAAGCTGATCGACAACAAGATGCTCGACGAGGCCATCGACCGCGTCGTGGCGGGCCCGCAGAAGCGGACCCGGATCATGTCCGAGAAGGAGAAGAAGATCACCGCGTACCACGAGGGCGGACACGCCCTGGTCGCGGCGGCCTCTCCCCAGGCGGACCCGGTCCACAAGATCACGATCCTCTCCCGCGGCCGTGCCCTCGGTTACACGATGGTGCTCCCGGAGGAGGACAAGTACTCCACGACGCGCAACGAGATGCTCGACCAGCTGGCCTACATGCTGGGCGGGCGCGCGGCCGAGGAACTGGTCTTCCACGACCCGACCACCGGTGCGGCCAACGACATCGAGAAGGCCACCGCGACGGCCCGTGCGATGGTCACGCAGTACGGCATGACGGAGCGGCTCGGCGCGATCAAGTTCGGCGGCGACAACACCGAACCCTTCGTGGGCCGTGAGATGGGCCACCAGCGCGACTACTCGGAAGAGGTCGCGGCGCTCGTCGACGAAGAGGTCAAGAAGCTCATCGAGACCGCCCACAACGACGCGTGGGAGATCCTCGTCGAGAACCGCGACGTGCTGGACAACCTGGTCCTCCAGCTCCTGGAGAAGGAGACGCTCGGCAAGGAGGAGATCGCCGAGATCTTCGCCCCGATCGTGAAGCGCCCGGCCCGCCCGGCGTGGACCGGTTCCTCCCGGCGCACCCCGTCGACGCGCCCGCCGGTGCTCTCGCCGAAGGAGCTCGCCCTGACCAACGGCGCCACCACGGCGAACGGCTCGGCAGCCCCCGTGGATGCCGCCCCGACCACCGAGGCGGTCCCGGAGGAGCGTCCCGAGGCCTGATCCGCCCGTCCCCGCGTGTGGCCCCTCTCACGGGGTCGCGCCGGGCCCGGAATGGAAGCCGCGCCCCCACAGGTTCTAGCCTGTGGGGGCGCGGCTTTTCCGTACAACCGTGCGGAGACGTGCGCGAGTGACAGCTCAGAGGAACGAGGCACAGATGACCGACCCGGTGACGCTGGACGGCCAGGGCTCGATCGGCGAGTTCGACGAGAAGCGGGCCGAGGCGGCGGTACGCGAACTTCTCATCGCGGTGGGCGAGGACCCGGACCGCGAGGGCCTGCGCGAGACGCCGGGGCGGGTGGCGCGGGCGTACAAGGAGATATTCGCGGGCCTGTACCAGGAGCCCGAGGACGTCCTCACGACCACGTTCGACCTGGGTCACGACGAGATGGTCCTGGTCAAGGACATCGAAGTGTTCTCGACCTGTGAACACCATCTGGTGCCGTTCCGGGGCGTCGCGCACGTCGGGTACATTCCGGCCACCACCGGGAAGATCACCGGTCTGTCGAAGCTGGCCCGGCTCGTCGACGTCTACGCCCGCCGTCCGCAGGTGCAGGAGCGGCTGACCACCCAGATCGCCGAGTCCCTGATGGAGATCCTGGAGCCGCGCGGGGTCATCGTCGTCATCGAGTGCGAGCACATGTGCATGTCGATGCGCGGCATCCGCAAGCCGGGGGCGAAGACGCTGACCTCGGCGGTGCGCGGGCAGCTGCGCGACCCCGCGACGCGTGCCGAGGCCATGAGCCTGATCATGGCGAGCTGACCAGGGACGGTTGTGCGGGCGGGCGCCGACGGCACCCGCCCGCACAACCGTCCCGGTCCGGACCGCTCGGGACCGTTCCGGCCGGAGAGCCCTACGCGGTCGCCGAGCTCCTGTCGTCGTTGTCGTCGTCCGGGAGCTTGCAGATGCGTTCCAGCCAGAGGGCCGCGGCGACGACCGCGATGCCGGCCAGGACCGCGAAGCCCGCGTAGATCGCCTGGTCGCGGCGGGCCGGTACGTCGAGGGAGCCGAGCAGGAAGACGCCGACGCCGCCGTACACGCCGGAGACCAGGGCGACGACCAGGGCACTGGCCTGGCCGAAGACGACCGCTCGGGCGGCCATCAGGGGCTCGACGCCCTTGGCTCCCGGCCGGCGCTCGCGCTGGGCGCGCAGCCGGGAGCGGATCGAGAACGCCGTGGCCAGCAGGATGACGGCGATCACCGCGAGCACGATCGGTGCGGCGAGGGGGACGCTCGGCAGGCTGCCCAGGGAGTCCCAGAGGCGGGCGCCGCTCCAGGAGAGCACTCCGGCCGCGGCGAAGAGGCCCGCCAGTACCCCGAGCCGTAGTTGCTTCACCGAGTGGTCCGCCCTTCGCCGCAATGGTCCGTGTGCCGGTGGCCGGGCCCGCCCGCGGCGGACCCGTTCCGTGTCCGTCGAGCCTAACGACTACTCGGGCAGACGGAGTTCCAGGTCGGGCCGGGGCAGCACGCCCTCCCGGCCGACGGCGGCCAGCAGCTCCGCGACGGGACCGGCGCCGGGCAGCTGGGCCCCGGGGTCGATGTCGTGCCACGGGGCGAGGACGAAGGCCCGCTCGTGGGCCCTGGGGTGGGGGAGGGTGAGCACCGGGTCGTCGGAGACGACGTCCGCGTACGTCACGATGTCGACGTCGATGGTGCGCGGTGCCCAGCGCTCCTCGCGGACCCGGTCGAAGGCCTCCTCGACGGCCTGGCCGCGTTCCAGGAGGGACGACGGGGGCAGGGTCGTCCGCACGACGATCACCGCGTTGAAGTACGAGGGCTGGGAGCCGGGGGCGACGCCCCAGGGCTCCGTCTCGTACACCGGGGAGACCGCCTTGACCCGCAGGCCGGGGGTGTCCTCCAGGGCGTCGACGGCCCCCTGGAGGGTCTCCAGGCGGTTGCCGAGGTTGGACCCCAGGGAGATCACGGCGAGCTTGGGGTTGGACAGGGTGGTGTCCGCCGCGTCCACCTGCTCGACGACGGAGGCGGGTACCGGCTGCACGGTCGGGTCGCTCTGTCCCCCGGTGGAAAACGCGGTCATGCTCGGCTCCGGGTGATGGTGATGGTGACGTCGTCGAAGGGGACGGTGATCGGCGCGTCCGGCTTGTGCACCACGACCTCCACCTCCTCGACCCCCTCGTGCTTGAGGCATGTCTGGGCGATGCGTTCCGCGAGCGTCTCGATCAGGTCGACGGGTTCCCCCTGCACCACCTCGACGACCTCCTCCGCGACGATGCCGTAGTGCACCGTCCTGGCGAGGTCGTCGGTGGCCGCGGCGGGGCGGGTGTCGAGGCCGAGCACCAGGTCCACGATGAACGTCTGGCCCTCTTCCCGCTCCCGGGGAAAGACGCCGTGGTGTCCACGGGCCTTGAGGCCGCGCAGCGCGACACGATCCACGCGAATCACTCCTGCTGTCGTTGGGCGTAGAGACACGGGGCCGCGTGCGGACGGCGAGGTGCCCTCTTTCGAATCTACCTGCGGGCACCGACAGTGCCCGCCCGCGGGGGCCGTGGGCGGGACCTCACGGGGCTGGTAGCCGCGTATACCCGCGTCGCGGGATTCCAACCGCCTTCCGGGCGCGGCCGCCCGCCCGTCCCCCGCCGGAGGGGCGCTTTCCGGCCGGGAATTCCGGAGTTCTCCGGGTCAGGAGGAGGACTCCTCGCCCTCCTCGCCGGTCTCGGCCAGCACGGGCGAGCCGTGGTGGGACCAGAGCTTCCAGCCGTCGGGTGTGCGACGGAACACATTGGTGGCCACGACAAGTTGGCCGACCAGCGGGCCGAGCTCGTTGCCGTCCTCCGCGGGGCCGCCGCTGAGGATGTTCTCGGTGCAGGTCACCAGGGCGGTGTCACCGGTCATGGAGATGCCGACGTCGGTCAGGAAGAACTGGATGTACTCGGTGTTCGCCATGATCAGGGCGTAGCTGCGCAGCACCTCGCCGCGTCCGGTCAGCACCGGCCAGCCGGGGTGGACGCAGGAGACCGTGAGGTCCTCGCCGGGCAGCCAGAGCCCGGAGAGCTCCTCGAAGTCGCCGCGTTCCATCGTCTCGTAGAAGGCGGTGTTGGCCTCCTCGACGGCCGCGATGTCGGCGGCCGCCTCCGCGTGCTCGTCGCGGTCCCGGCTCACGCGGCTCCCTCGACGGCGCGGGCGACCCGTACGGCGTCGGCGGTGGCCCGTACCTCGTGGACCCGGACGGCCCAGGCGCCGGCGTGGGCGGAGAGCGCGGAGACCGCCGCGGTGGCGGCGTCGCGTTCGCGGGCGGGCGGTGGCGCGAGGCCCTCGCCGGCCAGTACGTGGCCGAGGAACCGCTTGCGGGAGGCGGCGACCAGCAGCGGGCGGCCCAGGGCGCGCAGTGCGTCGAGGCGGGCGACCAGGGCGAGGTCGTGGGCGGCCTCCTTGGCGAAGCCGAGACCGGGGTCGATCACGATCCGCTCCGGCGCGATGCCGCCCGCGACCACGGCGTCCATCCGCTCCCGCAGCTCGGCGACGACCTCGGCGACGACGTCCCCGTACACCGCCCGGCTGTTCATGGACTCGCTGAAGCCGCGCCAGTGCATCACCACGAACGGGGCCCCGGACGCGGCGACGACCGGGACCATGTCCGGGTCGGCGAGGCCGCCGCTCACGTCGTTGACCAGGGCGGCCCCGGCCGCGACGGCCTCCTCGGCGACCCGGGCCCGCATGGTGTCCACGGAGACCGTGACCCCTTCGGCGGCCAGGCCCCGGACCACCGGGACGACGCGCCGCAGCTCCTCCGAGGAGTCCACCCGGCTGGCGCCGGGGCGGGTGGACTCGCCGCCGACGTCGATCAGGTCGGCGCCCTCGGCGACCAGGTCGAGGCCGTGTTTGATCGCGGCCGTGGTGTCGAACCAGCGGCCCCCGTCGGAGAAGGAGTCCGGGGTCACGTTCACGACACCCATGACCGCACAGCGGTCCCACTCCGGCAGGCCCCGGACCGTGCCTCGTCCACGCAACGTACTCATGCGACCAGCGTAGGCCCCGTACGGTGCGGTGCTACGCCGCGCGTACGTGCTGCTCCTGTCCGGGGGCCGGGGCGTGGGCGCAGGGCCGGGGGGCCGGGGCCGGGAAGCGGCGGGCGAGGGGGCGGGGCAGCGAGACGTTCACGAAGCCCTCCGCCCGCATGGCGGCGAGCGAGATGCGGGGCAGGTCGCGGGCGGCCCGGTAGACCACGAAGCGGGGTTCCCAGCGTGGCCGGAACTTGGCGTTGAACTTGTACAGCGACTCGATCTGGAACCAGCGCGACAGGAAGACCAGCAGCCCGCGCCAGACGCGCAGCACCGGCCCCGCGCCCAGCTTCTCGCCCCGGGCGAGCGCCGAGCGGAACATCGCGAAGTTCAGCGAGACGCGTCCGACCGAGAGCCGGGGGGCAGCCTGGAGGGCGGCGACGATCAGCAGCTCGTTCATGCCGGGGTCGGCGGAGCGGTCGCGGCGCATCAGGTCGAGGGACATGCCGTCGTCGCCCCACGGGACGAAGTGGAGCACGGCCTTCAGGTCGCCGTACGGGGAGTCGGCGGTGTGCTCGCCGGCCTTGTGGGCGGTCGCGACGACGCAGTCCCCGTCGGCGGGGTCGCCGATCCGGCCGAGCGCCATGGAGAAGCCGCGCTCGGTGTCGGTGCCGCGCCAGTCCGCGGCGGCGCGGCGGATGCGGTTCAGTTCGGCCTCGCCGATGTCACGGACGCGGCGGACCCGGGTCTCGTAGCCGAGCCGTTCGATGCGCTTCACCATCTGGCGTACGTTGCGCATCGGCCGCCCGGCGAGCGAGAAATCCGCGACGTCCACCACCGCCTCGTCGCCGAGTTCCAGCGCGTCGAGGCCGGTCTCGCGGGTCCAGACCTCGCCGCCGGTCTCGCTGCAGCCCATCACGGCCGGGGTCCAGGAGTGGGCCCTGGCCTCGTCCATGAACCGTTCGATGGCGCCGGGCCACGCCTCCACGTCGCCGATCGGGTCGCCGCTGGCCAGCATCACCCCGGACACGACGCGGTAGCAGACGGCGGCCTTGCCGCTGGGGGAGAAGACGACGCCCTTGTCGCGGCGGAGCGCGAAGTGGCCGAGCGAGTCGCGGCCGCCGTGCTTCTCCAGCAGGGCGCGCAGCCGGACCTCGTCGTCCTCGGTGAGGCGGGCCGCCGGGTGCTCGGGGCGGAAGGCGAGGTAGACGGTGGTGACGGCGGTCAGCAGGCCGAGGGCGCCGAGGGAGTACGCCACGGTCCAGGAGGTGTCCCCGGAGTAGTCGACGGGTCCTTCGAGGCCGAACATCCCGTACAGCACGTGCTGGAGGCGGTCGGCGATGCTGGGGTTGCCCACGACCCGGCCCGGGTGGGCGCTGACGACGACGAGCCCGAGGGCGATCGAGCCCGCGCCGAGGAGCACGAAGTTGGCCAGGGCCCGCCAGCGGCTCCGGGGGTCGGGCAGGGCGGCGAACTCGCCGCGGTGCCGGACCAGCAGCAGGCACAGGGCCAGCGAGACGAGGGTGCCGAGGACCGAGTGCCGGTAGGCGAACTGTGCCAGCGCCCCGGCCGGCAGCAGGACGACGGCGGCCCGCCAGGCCCGCCGCTTGCGCCGTTTGAGGCCGTGGGCGAGCAGCAGCAGGAGGATGCCCGCACTCAGGGAGAGGGCGGCGGCGAACGGCCCGAGGGCACCGGGCAGCACCTCGGCCAGGGTGTGCATCCGGCTGTGCCGGAAGCGCGGGAAGACGCCCGCGGCGATGTCGATCAGACCGACGGCGGTGCAGGCGGTGCCGACCAGGGCCGGTACGGACTCGGGGCGCGGGCCGCGTACGAACCTGCGTACCGGACTCGGAACCGATCCTGATTTATCCCCATCTAGCGTGACAGACATCGCTTCCCGTGGCTCCGCGAGAGATTCTTGTGTCCTTCGGTCGTAGCCCTCCGGACGATGTGCGCCCTGTAGGACGAGGCTTCCGGAGCGCGGGTTCACCCGTCGGCCGGAAATTTCCGCACAAGAAAGCTCACCCGCATGGGTCTCACCAGCAATGTGTTCCTGGGACTGGTCGTCGCGCTGGCGGTGGTGTTCTTCGCCGCCACGGTCTGGCTCTGGCCCCGGCTGGCCCGCCGCGGCGTGCGCGCGGTGCTCGGCCGGATCGGTCTGCTGCTGGTGACCCAGGTGACGCTCTTCGCCTCGGTCGGCCTGCTGGCCAACAACTCCTTCCTCTTCTACGGCTCGTGGGACGACCTGCTCGGCCGTGAGCAGGACCTGGGGGTCGTCACGGACCACGCGGCCGGGACACTGGCCGCCAGGAGCATCGTCCGGGTGGGGGCGGAGCTGCCGGACGTGCCGGGCGCCCCGCGGCCGGAGAAGAAGGGCCGGATCGACAAGATCGTGATCTCGGGCCGGAAGTCGGGGATCGAGAGCTCGGCGTACGTGTACCTGCCGCCGGAGTACTTCCAGCCGGCGTTCGCCCGCCGGAAGTTCCCCGCCGTGGTCGTCCTCACCGGCTACCCGGGCATCGCGGAGAACCTCCTGAAGGGCCTCAACTACCCGAAGACGGCGTACGAACGGGTGAAGGCCGGCCGGGCGCAGCCGATGATCCTGGTGATGCTGCGGCCGACGCTGGCGCCCCCGCGGGACACCGAGTGCGTGGACATCGAGAACGGGCCGCGGACCGAGACGTTCTTCGCCGAGGACCTGCCGCGGGTGGTCCCGGACGTGTACCGGGTCGGCCGGCAGGCCCGCAACTGGGGCATCATGGGCAACTCGACCGGCGGTTACTGCGCGTTGAAGATCGGGCTCCACCACCCGGACCGGTTCGCCGCGAGTGCCGGGCTCTCCGCGTACTACAAGGCGGCCGAGGACCCGACGACCGGCGACCTCTTCCACGGCGACCAGGGGGCGCGCAACCGGGCCGACCTGCTGTGGAGCCTGGACCACATGCCGAAGCAGCCCGCCTCGTCCTTCCTGGTGACCACGTCCAGGCACGGTGAGGACAACTACCGTGCCACGCGGCAGTTCGTCGACGGGGTGAAGCCGCCCGCCCGGGTCTCGTCGATCGTGCTGGACAGCGGGGGGCACAACTTCAACACCTGGCGGCGGGAGATCCCCTCGGCGCTGGACTGGATGAGCAGCCGGCTCAGCGAGAACTGACGGGGCCCGGGTCCGGGGTCCGGGGCTCAGGACGAGCGGGTGCTCGCCACGCTCTCGACCGCCACCCCGGCGCGCGGGACGTCCCGGGCGTCCGCGTCGATCGAGCGGCGCAGCGCCTCGTGCAGCCGGGTCGGGGTGAGAACGCCGAGGAAACGGCCGCCGTCGGTCCCGTCCACGACGGCGATCCAGCCTGCGTCGTGCTGGAGCATGGTGGCGAACGCCTGCTTGAGCGGGGCGCCGAGGGGCAGCCGCGCCTCCATCGCGCGGGCGTGGGCGCGCACCGTCGCGTCGGTGTCCGCGCCGGTGGCGTCGGCCGGGAGCCAGCCGTACAGGTTGTCCTCGCCGTCCAGTACGACGGCCCAGCGCGCCCCCTCGGCCCGCAGCCGTGCGGTCGCCCTCGCCAGGGGGTCGCCGAGGCGGACGACCGGCGGGTGGTCGAGGTCGCTCTCCTCGACGGGGGTCACGGACAGCCGCTTGAGTCCGCGGTCGGCGCCGACGAAGTCCGCGACGTACGGGGTGGCCGGTGCGCCGAGCACGGTGGCCGGGGAGTCGAACTGCTCGATGGAGCCCTGTCCGTAGACGGCGATGCGGTCCCCGAGCCGGACCGCCTCCTCGATGTCGTGGGTGACGAACAGCACGGTTTTGCGGACCTTTTCCTGGAGTTTCAGGAATTCGTTCTGCAGGCGTTCCCGTACGACCGGATCGACTGCGCCGAAAGGCTCGTCCATCAGCAGTACCGGCGGGTCCGCGGCCAGTGCCCGGGCCACGCCGACACGTTGGCGCTGACCGCCGGAGAGCTGTTCCGGATAGCGGTCGCCATAAACGGAAGGATCGAGTCCGACAAGGTCGAGGAGTTCCGCGGCGCGCTCCCGTCCCTTTCCCCGTTTCCAGCCCAGGAGATGGGGGACGGTCGCGGTGTTCTCCAGGATCGTGCGGTGCGGGAAGAGTCCCACCTGCTGGATCACATAGCCGATACGGCGACGCAGCCGGACGGGATCGATGGCGGATATGTCGTCCCCGTCGAGGAATATCCGTCCCTCGGTCGGTTCGGTCAGCCGGTTCACCATCTTCATGGTGGTCGTCTTGCCGCATCCCGACGGTCCGACGAGCGTGACCAGTTCACCCTCGGCGACCTCGAAGGAAAGGTCGTCGACGGCGGTGGTGCCGTCCGCGTACCGCTTGGTGACGTGCTCGAATCGGATCATGGTTCCCCATTGTGGCGCGTGTTCTGTGAAGGACGTGTTGCTGAAATACAACGGGCCTCGGTGATTGTCAGTGGTCGAGGATAGGCTCGCCGGAGTTCGGTGCGAGTGGGCAATGCGGGAGGGGGACCGATGGCCGCGGGACAGAACTGCCTGGTGACGAACGACTGGATCTGCGGGGAGTATCTCCGTTCCCGGAGCCAGGAGTTGACCGATGCGACGGTCCAGCACATCTGGATCACGGCGGTGTCGGTGCTGATCGGACTCGTGGTGGCCTTTCCGCTGGCGCTGCTCGCGCGCCGCGGCCGCCGGTTCGCCGGTCCCGTGCTCGGGCTGACGACGGTGCTCTACACGGTGCCCTCGCTCGCCATGTTCTCGTTGCTGCTGCCGCTGTTCGGGCTCTCCGCCGCGCTGGTGGTCACCGGGCTGGTGCTGTATTCGCTGACCGTCCTGGTGCGGAACATCCTGGCGGGCCTGGAGGCCGTTCCGCCGGAGGCGAAGGAAGCCGCGAAGGGCATGGGGTACGGGCCGGTGCGGCTGCTGTGGGAGGTGGAAGTCCCGCTGGCGCTGCCCGCGTTGATGGCCGGGGTGCGGATCGCCACGGTCTCGACGATCGCGCTGACGACGGTCGGATCGATCATCGGCAAGGGCGGCCTCGGCAATCTCATCGGGGACGCGCTGCCCAGCTTCTTCAAGGCCCAGGTGCTCACGGCCTCGGTGCTGTGCGTGCTGCTCGCGGTGGCCGCGGACCTGCTGCTGCTCGGTGTGCAGCGGCTGTTGACCCCCTGGACCCGAATACGCACCCCGCGGGCGGACACCGCCGCCGCGGCCGAGGCGGTCTGAATCCATGGGAGTTCTCGGCGGGGCCTGGACCTGGCTCACCACCGGCGCCAACTGGTCGGGGGAGAGCGGCGTGTCCCACCGGCTCGGTGAGCACCTGTACGTCAGTGGCGTCGCGCTCGTCCTGGCGTGCGCGATCGCGCTGCCGACGGCGCTGTACCTCGGGCACATCGGGAAGGGCGGTGCGCTGGCCGTCAACATCTCCAACGTGGGGCGGGCGATCCCGGTCTTCGCGGTGCTGTCCCTCTTCATGGTCTCGCCGCTGCGCAACGCCGGATACGCGCCGACGATCATCGCGCTGGTGCTGTTCGCCGTGCCGCCCCTGCTGACCAACGCCTACGTCGGGATGACGGAGGTGGACCGGTCGGTGACCGAGGCGGCGCGCGGCATGGGGATGTCCGGCCGGCAGCTCTTCGTACGGGTCGAGCTCCCGCTGGCCTACCCGATGATCATGACCGGGGTGCGGTCCGCCGCGGTCCAGGTGGTGGCCACGGCCACGATCGCCGCGCTGGCCGGTCTGGGCGGCCTGGGCCGGATCATCACCGCCGGGTTCAACACCTACGACACGCCCCAGGTGGTCGCCGGGGCGCTGCTGGTCGCCGTGCTCGCGCTGCTGGTGGAGGCGGTGCTGATCGGCCTGGACCGGCTGCTGTCGCCGCTGCGCCGCCGCCGGACGGCGTGACGGCCGCATGACAGCCCTCCGCCGCCCGCACCCGTGCCCCGTGCGCCCCGGCTCCCCGCCGTTCCTCGCACGCCCCGCGTGCCCTGCGCACCTCGTACTCCCCGCAAGCCTCGTACCGACCTGCCCGGATCACATCTCGTACAGCCCTGTCGCTGTGGACGGAGAACAACAACGATGAGCAAGACCTCGCGCATAGCCGGTGCGGTCATCGGCATGGTCGCGCTGGCCGGGTCGCTCGCCGCCTGCGGCGGCGACAGCCTGGAGAAGGAGAAGAGCGGCCAGGGCTCCTCCGGCGGCTCCGCGGGCTCCGGCGAGAAGGGGTCGCTCGTCGTCGGCGCGGCCTCCTTCACCGAGTCCAAGGTGCTCGCGGAGCTGTACGCGCAGATCCTGCGCGACACCGGATACCGCACCTCCGTCACCACGGTGGCCAACCGGGAACTGTACGAACCGTCCCTGGAGAAGGGCGAGATCGACATCGTCCCGGAATACGCCGCGACGATCGCCGAATTCCTCAATGCCAAGGTGAACGGCGCGAAGGAGGCGGAGAAGAAGCCGGTCGCCTCCGGTGACCCGGCGGCCACGGTCGCGGCCCTGGAGAAGCTCGCGGGACCGCGCGGACTGAAGGTGCTCCCGGCCGGTCGGGCCGTCGACCAGAACGCCTTCGCGGTGACGCGGGAATTCGCCGCGAAGAACAAGCTCAAGACCCTTTCCGACCTCGGCCGGGCGAAGATCGGGGTGAAGATCGCGGCGGGCGACGAGTGCGAGGTGCGGCCGTTCTGCGCACCGGGTCTGAAGAAGACCTACGGCATCGACGTCACCGGTATCGATCCCAAGGGAGTCGGTACGCCGCAGGCCAAGCAGGCGGTCAAGGACGGCAAGGACCAGTTGGTCCTCACCACGACCACGGACGCGGTGCTGGACACTTACGACCTGGTGTTCCTGGAGGACGACAAGAAGCTCCAGAACGCGGACAACGTACTGCCGGTGGTCAATGCGAAGGACGCGGGCGCACAGGACGTCGCCGACGCCCTCGGCAAGCTCACCGAGGCGCTCACCACGGAGGATCTCGCGGAACTGAACCGCAAGGTCGACGCGGAGCGCGCAAAACCCGCCGATGTGGCCGGGGACTATCTGCGGTCGAAGGGCCTTGTCGGTAAGTAGGAACGGAAGCGGGAATCGGGGAGAACGGGGGCCGTCGGGCGAGAGGACCGGGGCCGTCAGGTAACCAACCAAGAACAGATTGCCGGGCGGCCCCCCAAGTGCCCCGTACACACGGTAAATTTCAGGCCATGCCACGTGGACGTCATCGTCATTCGCCACCTCTGCACAGAATCCTTCCGCCTTCGGTGGTCGTCGGGGTCTCGGTCCTGAGCGCCGGGGGCGCCTGGTTTTTCGCCGAGCCCCTGGTCCTGCGCGCGCTGGTGGGCGTCGCGGCGGCTTCCGCCGTGACCGGTGCGTATCTGATGCGCAGCTGGGACCGGGAGGCGGGGCGTCGGGTCGCGGAGCTGACCCGGGCCCGTGCCGGTGACGAGTGGCGGGCCGAGGAGCGGCTGGCCGAGCTGGAGTCCGACCTGGAGGAGTCGCGGGAGCTGCGGGCCCGGCTGGAGACGAAGCTGCGCCGCAAGCGCGTGGAGCTCGCCAACCTGCGCGGGGAGCACGCCGCGCTGCTGCGCCGGTACGCCAACGCCGAGACCGAGCGGGCCAGCGCGCTCGAAGGCCGCCGTCGGCTCGCCATCGAGGCCGCCTCCGCGCCCCGGGAGCTCCCGGCCGCGCGCAGCACGCCGACGCCGGGCGCCTATCTGCGGGCCGCCCAGGCGCTGGACGACCTCTCGCGCAACCGGGCGCTCCAGGAGGCGCGCCGCACCGCCGAGCAGGCCAGGGAGCGCGATCTCGCCGAGCGCGCCCGGGACACCGAGGAGCGGCGCGGCAGGCACGCGGCGGACCAGGACACGACCGGCCGGGACGCGGCCGACCGGGAACCGGCGGACCAGGACGCGACGGGCGCCCAGCACCTGCGTCCGACCGCCGCGCTGCCCGCCGCCCGGCAGGCGGCCCCGCTGCCGCCCGCCTCCCGGCCGTCCGCCGCGCTCCCCGCGGCGCGCGCCGTGCCGGCCGCGAGCCCCGTGGCCCCGCAGGCGGCCGCCCGCCGCCAGCCGGTGCCGCAGGGCAGCTTCGACTTCTTCGGCACGCAGAAGGCGGCGCGGGCCGCGATCGAGTCCGTGCAGGACGAGGACCTCGCGGACGTGGTCGGCGAGGAGGCCCTGGCCGCGCACCGCACGGGCACGGCCGCGAACCGGGCCGTCGGCAAGGTCATCGACCTCACCGCGCACGACGAGACCGAGCAGCTGGACGTGGTGGAGCTGCGCAGCGCGATCTCGTAGCGCCCACCGGGCGCCGGGCCACCGGCCCCGGTGGGCGTCGGCTACTTGTCGATGTCGCCGACGACGAAGAAGAGCGAGCCCAGGATCGCCACCATGTCGGCGACCAGCGTGCCCGGCAGCAGTTCGGTGAGCGCCTGGATGTTGTTGTACGAGGCGGAGCGGAGCTTCAGCCGGTACGGGGTCTTCTCGCCCTTCGACACCAGGTAGTAGCCGTTGATGCCGAGCGGGTTCTCGGTCCAGGCGTAGGTGTGGCCCTCGGGGGCCTTCAGCACCTTGGGCAGCCGCTGGTTGATCGGGCCGGGCGGCAGGTCCGCCATCCGGTCCAGGCAGGCGTCCGCCAGGTGCAGGGAGTTGTGCGTCTGCTCCAGCAGGCACTCGAAGCGGGCCAGGCAGTCGCCCGCGTCGCGGGTGACCACCTTCAGGGTGTCCCGGAGCTCCCCGTACGCGAGGTACGGCTCGTCGCGCCGCAGGTCGAAGTCGACGCCCGAGGCGCGGGCGATCGGCCCGGACACCCCGTACGCGTGCACGGCCGCGGCGGACAGCACGCCCACGCCGCGGGTGCGGCCCCGGAAGATCTCGTTGCCGAGCACCAGGTCGTCGTACACGCCCATCCGGGACCGGACCGCGGCGACGGCGTCCCGCACCCGGCCGGTCCACCCCGCCGGGAGGTCCTCCTTGAGGCCGCCGACGCGGTTGAACATGTAGTGCATCCGGCCGCCGGAGATCTCCTCCATCACGGCCTGGAGGTCCTCGCGCTCCCGGAACGCGTGGAACATCGGGGTGATGCCGCCGAGTTCGAGCGGGTACGAGCCGAGGAACATCAGGTGGTTCAGGACCCGGTTCAGCTCGGCGAGCAGGGTGCGGGTCCAGACCGCGCGCTCGGGGACCTCCATGCCGAGCATCCGCTCCACGGCCATCACGACGCCCAGCTCGTTGGAGAACGCCGACAGCCAGTCGTGGCGGTTGGCGAGCATCACGATCTGCCGGTAGTCACGGGCCTCGAACAGCTTCTCCGCACCCCGGTGCATGTAGCCGACGACCGGTTCGGCGTGCTGGACGCGTTCGCCGTCGAGGACGATGCGCAGACGGAGCACGCCGTGGGTGGAAGGGTGCTGGGGGCCGATGTTGAGCACCATGTCGGTGCTCTCCGCCGCGCCGCCGATGCCGACTGTCGTCTCCGTCATGCGGCCAGTATCGCGTGAAAGGGCCCGGACTCCGGGCCCGGGGCGTCGGTTCTCAGCCCCTGCGCTGCATCAGCCAGCCGAAGTCGCCCAGGCCGCCCCGGGCCGTCAGCTCCGCCGCCTCGCCCGCCGAGGCGAGGGCCCGCACGTAACCGGCCGGGTCGCTCGACGCCAGGGCCAGGGGCGGGCGCCCGCCGTCGACGCCGAGCCCGCGCAGCGCCTCGCGCTGGGTCAGGATGTCGGGCGGTACGCCGGCCGCCGCCCCGCCCGCCGCCGCGCACGCGTCCAGGGCCACGTGCGAGGTGAGGTCGCAGCGGCCGTCCGGCACCGGCCGGACCTCGCGCCCGGCCCGGAAGCCGGTGAGCGTGCCGAAGGGGGGCCGGGTCTCCCGCCGGTGCGCGTAGTCCACCGCCACCGCGAGCCCCGCGGCCAGCGTGGACACCGCCGCCGCCCACGCCTCGTCGCGGGGGCGGCCGATCTCCGCCCGGCCGCCCGGACCGGACGACGGCCACCAGCGGCGCAGCCACTCGGCGTCCGCCCCGGCCACCGGTGCGCCCAGCCGCTCCGCGCCGTCCGCCGTCCGCACGAGGACGTACCGCTCGACGCCGTCCGCGTCGGTCTCGGCCACCTCTGTCGGGACGTTGTCCAGCCACTCGTTGGCGAACAGCAGGCCGCGGGTGCCCGGCGGCGGCGCGGCGCGCCACTCGATCCGGGGATCCAGGCCGGGCGGCCGGTCGGCCAGCTCCACGGCGTACGCCCGTACGACGAGGTCCCCGGCGCCCGCGGCCGGCAGCGCCGCCAGCACCCCGGTCAGCAGCTCGCCCCGCCCGGCCCCCAGATCCACCAGGTCGACCTCGCCGGTGCCCAGTTCCCGCGCCGTCCGGACCAGCAGCGCGGCCACGGCCGAGGCGAAGAGCGGGCCCGTGTGGACGGAGGTGCGGAAGTGGCCCGCGGGCCCCTCGGGGCTCCGGTAGAACCCCCCGTCCCCGTACAGGGCGGTCTCCGCCGCCGCACGCCACCCACGCCACTCATCCGTCACGGGGCCAAGTCTCCACCTTGGGGAGTACGGTCCCGGAAACCGGATCGACCCTTCGACTGACCCCGGCACCCGTCGCCTGTCCCTACGCTGGGTCACGTGCAGCGTCTCTACGATTTTCTCCGCAGACACCCGCTGGGCGTCGACTGCTTCTGGGCCGTCGTCCTCTTCGGGGCCTCCGGCGTGTCCTTGGCGGGCATGCCGGAGCGCGGTACGGCACGGGCCGCTGCCTTCCCGATCATCCTCGGCCTCTGCGTCGTGGTCGCGCTGCGCCGGCGCATGCCGGAGAAGATGCTGCTGCTCGCCATCGCGATGGGGGTGGCACAGCTGGTCACGGGGTTCGGGCCGGGCCTCCACAACTTCGCCATGCTGGTCATCGTCTTCACCGTGGCCACCGTGGGGGAGCGCTGGGCGTCCCGGCTCGCGCTGGTCTGCAGCCTGTGCGCGGCGGGCCTGGCCAAGCTGCGCTGGCGGGACGAGGTGCAGCAGAACAGCTGGGCCGAGGCGGTCTTCGTCGTCATCGTGCTGACCGTGCCGTTCGTGCTCGCCTGGGTGCTCGGCGACTCGATGCGGACCCGGCGCGCCTACTTCAGTCAGCTGGAGGAGCGCGCGGCCCGGCTGGAGCGGGAGCGCGAGGCGCAGGCGAAGGTCGCGGTGGCGGCCGAGCGGGCCCGGATCGCCCGCGAGCTCCACGACGTCGTGGCGCACAACGTGTCGGTGATGGTGGTGCAGGCCGACGGTGCCGCATACGTCATGGACACGGCCCCGGACCAGGCCAAGCAGGCCCTGGAGACGATCTCCGGCACCGGCCGGCAGGCGCTCGCCGAGATGCGGCGGCTGCTCGGGGTACTGCGGACCGGTGACGCCCAGGAGAGCGGGGAGTACGTCCCGCAGCCCGACGTGGAGCAGATCGAGGACCTGATCGAGCAGGTCCGGCAGACCGGCCTGCCCGTCGACTTCAGGGTCGAGGGGACCCCGCGCCCGCTGCCCAGCGGCGTCGAGCTGACCGCGTACCGCATCGTGCAGGAGGCCCTGACCAACACCCGCAAGCACGGCGGCCCGGACGCCGGGGCCAGCGTGCGGCTGGTCTACTTCGACGACGGTCTCGGACTGCTCGTCGAGGACGACGGGCGGGGTGCGGCGCACGAGCTGTACGAGGACGGCGGCGCCGACGGCGCGGGGCACGGCATGATCGGCATGCGGGAGCGGGTCGGCATGGTCGGCGGCACACTGGACGCCGGGCCACGACCGGGCGGCGGCTTCCGGATCAGCGCGCTGCTGCCGCTGAAACCGGCCCACTAGGCGGTCCGGTCCCGACGACCCCGGGCCCGGACCACGGGTCCGCACGGCCGGCCCGGACCGTGCGCCCGAACCGCGAGCCCGATCCCCGGGCCGCGGGACAGACAGGAGACAGGACACCCATGGCGATCCGCGTGATGCTCGTCGACGACCAGGTGCTGCTGCGCACCGGCTTCCGGATGGTGCTCGCGGCCCAGCCGGACATGGAGGTCGTGGCCGAGGCCGGTGACGGCGCGGAGGCGATCGAGATCCTCCGGGCCACCGCCGTCGACGTGGTGCTGATGGACGTGCGGATGCCGAGGCTGGACGGCGTCGAGGCCACCCGCCGCATCTGCGCGCAGCCGAACGCCCCCAAGGTGCTCATCCTGACCACCTTCGACCTCGACGAGTACGCGTTCTCCGGGCTGAAGGCCGGGGCGAGCGGCTTCATGCTCAAGGACGTGCCGCCCGCCGAACTGCTCGCCGCCATCCGTTCCGTGCACAGCGGCGACGCGGTCGTCGCCCCGTCCACCACCCGCCGGCTGCTCGACCGGTTCTCCGCGCTGCTGCCGACCGGCAGCAGCGAGCCGCAGCACAAGGACATCGCCCGGCTCACCGAGCGCGAGCGCGAGGTGATGCTGCTGGTCGCCCAGGGCCTGTCGAACGGCGAGATCGCGGCGCGCCTGGTGCTCTCCGAGGCGACCGTGAAGACGCACGTCGGCCGCATCCTCACCAAGCTGGGCCTGCGCGACCGGGTGCAGGTCGTGGTCCTCGCGTACGAGACGGGGATGGTCCGGGCCGGGGGCGGGGCGGGCTGAACCGCGGGCCGTCCGGCGGTTTCGGGCCCGGACAAGGACCTGGGGCCGGGTCCGCGCCGTCGGGCGTCAGCGCAGGATGCCCTCCAGGAAGTCGCTGCCGAGCCGCGCCACCGAGGTCAGGTCCAGCTGGTGCAGCACGTACCAGCCGCGCCGCCGGGTGGTGACCAGACCGGCCCTCTTCAGCACCGCGAGGTGCCGGGAGACCTCGGGCGCGGTGATGCCGTGCGTGTCGGCGAGCTCCCCGGTCGTGTACGGGGAACGGGCGAGGTGGCGGCACAGACGCATCCGCATCGGGTGGGCCAGCGCCTCCATGCGCAGCTGGAGCAGTTCCACGGAGGCGGGGGAGGGCAGCTCGGGCTGGTGCACCGGGTAGTGGATCACCGGCCGCCAGCCCGGCGCGTGCAGCAGGTTCAGGTGCGGCCAGCCGAAGGTGGACGGGATGAGGGTGAGCCCGGGGCCGGTGTCCGGGTCGACCGCGCTGGTCCGGCCCTCGATCAGCTTGTCGGCGTTGATCCGGGTCCCGGTCTCGTCGAGCGACAGCGCCGGGGAGACCGCCGCCATCGCCTCGCCGATGCCCTTGCGCCGCAGCAGGTCCGTCTTGTGCCGGGCGTCGGCGACCAGCTGGACCCGCACCCGCTGCCAGGTGTCGGCGAAGAACGCCTGGTCGCAGTCCTCGAAGAGGCGCCGGACCCAGCGGCGCACGGGGGCGGGGTCGGCCAGCAGCTGCTGGGTGAACTCCACCTGCCTGGGGCCGCGCGCCGCCGCCATGTCCAGGGCGCGGGCGCGCATCGTCGCGTCGCTGAGCGGGGAGGGCGCGCCCTCCCCGTACCGCCGGGAGCAGGTGAACTCCAGGGCGGCGGAGGCGAACCGCTCGTCGTCCATCCGGTCGAGGACGTCCAGGTCCTCGGCGAGGGTCGCGCCCGTCCTGCCACCGCTGTCGGGGACCCCGGCGAACGCCATGAAGACGTCCGAGAAGGTGTTGCGCCACAGGAATTCGGCCTCGTGGAGCCGGTCGGCGAGGTCGGGTTCCAGCGCGCTGGCGGTCGCCGTCGCCCAGCCGTGCAGCCCCGGGTGGTGGCCGGGCTCGGCGAGGGCGTGCAGGGCCAGCCCCAGTTCGGCCAGGGGAGAGGTCCGGAAGACGATGTGCTCGGGCGCCAGCCCGGCGATGTCGATGTGCACGCTCACCCCTCCATGGTGCGGGGTGCCCGGGGAAGCGCCCGGTCGTTTGACGGGGCTCGTCAAGTGACGGGCCGACCGGACCGGCCCGGACGACGCTGAGGCCATGGACGCCATTCAGCAGCACATGCTCGACAGCTACCGCGCGGCCCGACTGGGGGAGGTGCCGCCGCCGGAACCGGGACGGCACGACTGGGCGGTGGTGCGCGGGATCCGGGACCACCGCCGCTTCGGGGCGGTGATCGCGGGCCGCCCGGCACGCGGCCGGCTCCGGGCGGCACTGCGGGCGGCGCTGCGGCCCGGGACGGCCCGGGCCGGAGCCCCCGGCCGCCCCGGTGACGTACCGACCGGGCCCGGGGCGCCCGCTAGGCCAGCCGCTCCATGAACTCCCCCACCGTGTCCCGCACGTCCCGCGCCGTCCACTCCAGCCCCGCCCGCCCCACCGTGACCTCGGTGAAGGACAGGCCGGGCGGGCCGGAGGGCGCGGGGTGCCACGAGCGGAAGAGCGCCACGCCCGTCTCCTCCGCCATCCGCACCGCCGCCTCCGTCAGGGCGTCCGCCCCGTACGGCAGCCACACCTGGAACTGGTGGGTGTGCGGCGGCTCCGGATGCACCCGGAACCATCCGGCGCCGGCCGCCGCGAAGCCCTCGGCCAGCGCCCCGGCCACCATCCGGGCCTGCGCCACGTACGACGGCAGGCGCGGAAGCTCCTGGTCCAGTCCGATCAGCGCGGCGATCGCAGCCGGGAACTGCTGGAAGATCTGGCCGCCGTACCGGTGGCGCCAGGTACGGGCCTCCTCGACCAGGGACGCGGTGCCTGCCAGCGCGGCCCCGGAGATCCCGCCGAGGGTCTTGTAGAACGACACGTACACGCTGTCCGCGAGCGCCGCGATCTCCGGCAGCTCCCGCCCGAAGTGGGGGGCGCACTCCCACAGCCGCGCGCCGTCGAAGTGCACCACCGCGTCGCGTTCCCGCGCGGCCGCCACCACGGTCTCCAGCTCGTCCCAGGTGGGCAGCACGAAACCGGCGTCGCGCAACGGCAGTTCCAGCATCAGGGTGCCGAACGGCTCGGCGAAGTCGCGGACCTCCTGCGCCGTGGGCAGCCGGGGCTCGTGCGTCGGGTGGACGGTGCGCAGCCCGCTCAGCGACTCCAGCGCCCCGCGTTCGTGCACCTCGGGGTGGGCGAGCGGGTGCAGCGCCACCGTGGGGTTGCCGGTCCGCCCCGCCCAGCAGCGCAGCGCGACCTGCTGCGCCATCGTCCCGGTCGGGAAGAACGCGGCGGCCTCCGTGCCCAGCAGGCCGGCGATGCGTTCCTCCAGGTCGGCGACGACGCCGTTGCCGTAGAAGTCCGTGGACCGGTCGAGCGCGGTGACCGTACCGGCCCCGGCCGCCAGCCCGGCCAGCCGCTCACCGAGCGGAAGGTCCGAGGACGGCCGGGCCAGGGACCGCTCGGCCGTCCGCCAGGCGGTCAGCCTGCGCAGCCACTGGGCGTCCTCCGGGTCCTGTGCGGTCTCCGGCCCCGTCCCCTGTTCCCGCCCCTGCTCCGGACTCCGCTCCCGTCCCGGTCCGGAACCCCGTTCCGGCCCCTGTTCCGCACCCTGCTCCCGCCGTTGCCGTGCCTGCTCATCCGTCTCGGTCATGGGACGATCATCACGCAGGGCCCGGCGGAAGCCACCTCGTTTTCGTGGCCGCCGGCCGTCGGCTCCGCGGCGGCGGGCGACCCGGAGTTTCCCACAGGCTGTGGACGGCCGGGGACCGGGCGAAAACGCTGGCGTAGCATGCAAAGAAATCGTCCGGTACCCCCTGCGGACTGGAACGGAAGGCCATCGCCGCGTGAACGCAACAGTTCCCAAGGAACCCCTCGACGCGAGGGACCGCCCAGCCCGTCTGACCGTCGGCGTCGTGGGCGCGGGCCGGGTGGGGCCCGCCCTCGCCGCGTCCCTGCAGCTCGCCGGGCACCGGCCGGTCGCCGTGTCGGGCGTCTCGGACGCCTCCCGGCGCAGGGCCGCCGCCCTGCTCCCCGACGTCCCCCTGGTGCCGCCCGCCGAGGTCCTCGCGCGCGCCGAGCTGGTCCTGCTCACCGTCCCCGACGACACCCTGCCCGGCCTGGTCGAGGGCCTCGCCGAAACCGGTGCGGTACGGCCGGGCCAGCTGATCGTCCACACGTCGGGGCGGTACGGCACCCGGGTCCTGGACCCGGCGCTGCGGGCCGGTGCCCTGCCGCTGGCCCTGCACCCGGCGATGACGTTCACCGGCAGCCCCGTCGACGTCCAGCGGCTGGCCGGCTGCTCCTTCGGCGTGACCGCCCCCGAGGAGCTGCGGCTCGCCGCCGAGGCGCTGGTCATCGAGATGGGCGGCGAGCCCGAATGGATCGCGGAGGAGTCCCGTCCGCTCTACCACGCGGCGCTCGCCCTCGGCGCGAACCACCTGGTCACCCTGGTCGCCCAGGCGATGGAGCTGCTGCGCACGGCGGGTGTGTCGGCCCCCGACCGGATGCTCGGCCCGCTCCTGGGCGCCGCGCTCGACAACGCCCTGCGCTCCGGCGACGACGCCCTGACGGGCCCGGTGGCCCGCGGCGACGCCGGCACGGTCGCCGCGCACCTCGACGAGCTGCGCAGGCACGCGCCGCAGACCGTCGCCGGGTACGTGGCGATGGCCCGCGCCACCGCCGACCGCGCACTCGCCCACGGCATGCTCAAGCCGGAGCCGGCCGAGGCCCTGCTCGGGGTCCTGGCCGACGGCACGGGCACCGGTACCGGCCCCCAGGAGTCCCGATGACCGACGCGACCGAAGCAACCGACGCAGCCGACGTGACCACCACGAACGACGTGACCACCACGAACGACGTGACCACCACGACCGGCGCGACCCCCGCGACCACCGGGCCCGGCGCCCCCGCGCCCGCCCTGCTCCGCACCGCCGCCGAGCTCGGCGCCTTCGCCCCCCTGCGGGGGCCGCGGGCCGTCGTCATGACCATGGGCGCCCTGCACGAGGGGCACGCCACGCTGATCCGTGCCGCCCGACGGGCCGCGGGCCCGGACGGCCAGGTCGTCGTCACGGTCTTCGTCAACCCGCTCCAGTTCGGTGAGGCCGCCGACCTGGACCGCTACCCCCGCACCCTGGACGCGGACCTCGCCGTGGCGGGCGCCGCCGGGGCCGACGCGGTCTTCGCGCCGTCCGTCGACGAGGTCTACCCCGGCGGCGAACCACAGGTCCGGATCTCCGCGGGCCCCATGGGCGAGCGGCTCGAAGGGGCCTCGCGCCCCGGCCACTTCGACGGGATGCTCACCGTCGTCGCCAAGCTCCTCCACCTGACCCGCCCCGACCTCGCGTTCTACGGACAGAAGGACGCCCAGCAGCTGGCGCTGATCCGCCGCATGGTGCGCGACCTGAACTTCCCCGTGGAGATCGTCGGCGTGGCGACGGTCCGCGAGCCGGACGGCCTCGCGCTCTCCAGCCGCAACCGCTTCCTGGACGCGGCGGAGCGGCGCACCGCCCTCGCCCTGTCCCGGGCCCTGTTCGCGGCCCGCGACCGGCTCGCCGCCCAGCAGGCGCTGCACGCCCGTGCGCAGATCACCACGGCCACCACCGGCCGGGCCGCCGCGCTCACCGCGCTCGGCGAGGCCCGCGCCGCCGCCGACACCCAGGCGGTGGCCCTGGCCCGCCCGGTCGACGGGCCGTCGGCGGTGCGCGCCGCGGCGTCCCTGATCCTCGACGACGCGGCGGCCGCGCAGCCGCCGCTCGCCCTGGACTACCTGGCGCTCGTGGACCCGGCCGACTTCACCGAGATCCCCGACGACCGCACCACCGGCGACGCGATCCTCGCGGTCGCCGCACGGGTGGGCCGCACCCGCCTGATCGACAACATCCCGCTGACCTTCGGAGCCACCCCGTGACCGGAATACGGCTGACCGCCCCCGCCCCCGGCTGGTCCATCGACGCCGACGTCGTGGTGGTCGGCTCCGGCGTGGCCGGTCTCACCGCCGCACTGCGCTGCGCCGCCGCAGGCCTCGCCACCGTCGTCGTCACCAAGGCCCGCCTCGACGACGGCTCCACCCGCTGGGCGCAGGGCGGCATCGCGGCGGCCCTCGGCGAGGGCGACACCCCCCGGCAGCACCTGGACGACACCCTGGTCGCGGGTGCCGGGCTGTGCGACGAGGACGCGGTGCGCACCCTGGTCACCGAGGGCCCCGACGCGGTGCGCCGGCTGATCGCGACGGGCGCCCGCTTCGACACCACGGACGGCGGCGACATCGCGCTGACCCGCGAGGGCGGCCACCACCGCAGCCGCATCGCCCACGCGGGCGGCGACGCGACGGGCGCCGAGATCTCCCGCGCCCTGGTCGACGCGGTCCGCGCGGCCGCCCTGCACACCGTCGAGAACGCGCTCGTCCTGGACCTCCTCACCGACGCCGAGGGCCGTACCGCGGGCGTCACGCTGCATGTCATGGGCGAGGGCCAGCACGACGGCGTCGGCGCGGTCCGGGCCCCCGCGGTGGTCCTCGCCACCGGCGGCATGGGCCAGGTCTTCTCCGCCACGACCAATCCGGCGGTCTCCACCGGCGACGGCGTGGCCCTGGCGCTGCGGGCCGGCGCGGAGGTCTCCGACCTCGAATTCGTCCAGTTCCACCCCACGGTCCTCTTCCTCGGCGCCGACTCCGAGGGCCAGCAGCCCCTGGTGTCGGAGGCGGTACGGGGCGAGGGCGCCCATCTCGTCGACGCGTCCGGCACGCGCTTCATGCTCGGGCAGCACGAACTGGCGGAGCTGGCGCCGCGCGACATCGTCGCCAAGGCCATCACCCGCCGGATGGAACTGCACGGCACCGAGCACATGTACCTCGACGCCCGCCACTTCGGCGCCGGGATGTGGGAGCGCCGCTTCCCCACGATCCTGGCCGCCTGCCGCGCCCACGGCATCGACCCGGTCACCGAACCGATCCCGGTCGCCCCCGCCGCGCACTACGCCTCCGGCGGCGTCCGCACCGACCTGCGGGGCCGTACGACGGTGCCCGGCCTGTACGCCTGCGGCGAGGTCGCCTGCACCGGTGTGCACGGCGCGAACCGGCTGGCGTCCAACTCCCTCCTGGAGGGGCTCGTCTTCGCCGAGCGCATCGCGGCGGACATCGTCGCGGACCGGCCCCGCGCGGGCGCCCCGGTCACGGAGCCCGGCTCCGCCCCCACCCCGCTGATCGCCCCCGAGTCGCGGACCGCGATCCAGCGGACCATGACCCGGGGCGCCGGGGTGCTGCGCTCCGCCGCGAGCCTGACCACCGCCGCGGCCGAGCTGGAGGCCCTGCACGAGGGCGCCGCCTCGGCGGTGGAGACGGCCGAGCCCAAGGTCGCGGTGCCCGGCGTCGAGGCGTGGGAGGCCACCAACCTGCTGCTCGTCTCGCGCGTCCTGGTCGCCGCCGCGCTGCGGCGCGAGGAGACCCGCGGCTGCCACTGGCGCGAGGACCTGCCCGAGCGCGACGACGAGAACTGGCGCCGCCACGTCGTCGTCCGGATCGCCCCGGGGCGCCGGCCGGTCCTCACCACGACACGGACCGAGGCATTCGGCCCCGTGGACCCCGCGCGGGAACCGGACCGCGCGGCCGCACCCCAGACCCACCCCGCCGACGTCACCGAGGAGCCGTAACCGTGAGCACGCCCGAAGAGAACCCGCACCCCACCCCCGTGGACGTACCGCTGATCCAGATCGGCGCGCCCGCAGCCTCCGAGGGCGGCTGCGGGGACGGCTGCGGCTGCGGCGAGTCCTACGGGCCCGACGCCATGGAGTGCGGCCTGGACCCGGCCCTCGCCGGGCTGCTGGCCGACGCGGGCCTGGACCCGGTGCAGGTCGAGGACATCGCGCACGTCGCGATCGAGGAGGACCTGGACGGCGGGGTGGACGTCACCACCGTCGCCACGGTCTCCGAGGACGCCAGGGCCACCGGCGACTTCACCGCCCGCGAGGCGGGCGTGGTGGCCGGGCTGCGCGTCGCCGAGGCCGTCCTGTCCATCGTCTGCACCGAGGAGTTCGAGGTCGAGCGCCACGTCGAGGACGGCGACCGGGTCGCCCCCGGCCAGAAGCTGCTGACGGTCACCACCCGCACCCGCGACCTGCTCACCGGCGAGCGCAGCGCGCTCAACCTGCTCTGCCGGCTCTCCGGCATCGCGACCGCCACCCGCGCCTGGGCCGACGCGCTCGAAGGCACCGGGGCCGAGGTCCGCGACACCCGCAAGACCACCCCGGGCCTGCGCGCCCTGGAGAAGTACGCGGTCCGCTGCGGCGGCGGCGTCAACCACCGCATGTCCCTCGCGGACGCGGCGCTGGTCAAGGACAACCACGTCGTCGCCGCGGGCGGCGTGGCCGAGGCGTTCAAGCGGGTGCGGGACGAGTTCCCCGACGTACCGATCGAGGTCGAGGTCGACACGCTCCAGCAGGTCCGCGAGGTCCTCGACGCGGGCGCCGACCTGATCCTGCTGGACAACTTCACCCCGCTGCAGACGGCCGAGGCGGTCGCCCTGGTCGCCGGGCGCGCGGTCCTGGAGTCCTCCGGGCGGCTCTCCCTCGACAACGCCCGCGCCTACGCCGAGGCGGGCGTCGACTACCTGGCCGTCGGCGCGCTCACCCACTCCTCGCCGATCCTCGACATCGGCCTGGACTTCCGCGACGCCGCGGACGACGACACCGACGGGGCCGACGCCTGATGCTGCTCACCATCGACGTCGGCAACACCCACACCGTCCTCGGCCTGTTCGACGGCGAGGAGATCGTCGAGCACTGGCGGATCTCCACCGACGCCCGCCGCACCGCCGACGAGCTCGCCGTCCTCCTCCAGGGCCTGATGGGCATGCACCCGCTGCTGGGCATGGAGCTGGGCGACGGCATCGAGGGCATCGCGATCTGCTCCACGGTCCCGACCGTGCTGCACGAGTTGCGCGAGGTGACCCGCCGTTACTACGGCGACGTCCCCGCGGTCCTCGTCGAGCCCGGCATCAAGACCGGGGTGCCGATCCTGATGGACAACCCGAAGGAGGTCGGCGCGGACCGCATCGTCAACGCGGTCGCCGCCGTCGACCTGTACGGCGGTCCGGCGATCGTCGTCGACTTCGGCACGGCCACCACCTTCGACGCGGTCTCCGCCCGGGGCGAGTACACCGGCGGCGTCATCGCTCCCGGCATCGAGATCTCCGTCGAGGCGCTCGGCGTCCGGGGCGCCCAGCTCCGCAAGATCGAGCTGGCCCGGCCGCGCAGCGTGATCGGCAAGAACACGGTCGAGGCGATGCAGTCGGGCATCATCCACGGCTTCGCCGGCCAGGTCGACGGCGTCGTCACCCGGATGAAGAAGGAGCTGGCGGCCGACCCCGAGGACGTCACGGTCATCGCGACCGGGGGCCTTGCTCCGATGGTGTTGGGCGAGTCCTCCGTGATCGACGAGCACGAGCCCTGGCTGACCCTCATCGGCCTGCGCCTGGTGTACGAGCGCAACGCCTCCCGGCTGTAGCGGAAACGGGTCGTACCTGCGGGAACGCGGCGCGGCGCGGGGTGGAGCCGCCGCGCCGCCGACGACCCGTTAAGCCGATTTTGTCCATTTAGCACGTATTGTCGCGTCATGCCCACGCCTTACGGAACACGGGGCGGCATGGCGTTCGGCGCGGACGAGCTGCGTGTGCTCCGACGCGCCCTCGCCACCGTCCTCCACCCCATGCCCCTGCCCGACGAGGACGTCCAGGACTGCCTGCGACTGGCCGGCGCCGTGGACGAGGCGGTCGGCGAGGCGGGACGGATGCGCGCCTTCCTCCTCGCCGACCTCGCCCGCTACCGGGGCGCCCTCCCCGGCTCCGCCGCCGGCTACCTGGAACTGCTCCAGGACGCCCTGGCCGGCGGGTACGACCCCGTCCCCGACGACCTCGCCGCGTTGCGCGCCCTGCGTCACCGGCCGGTGGCCGAGGCGCTCCTGGAGCGCTGCCGGACGCTCGCGGAACGGTCGGTGCGGACCCGCCTCGTCGGCCGCGCCGCACCGGTGCCGGTCCCCGCCTCGCGCGGGCGGCTGCTCGCCCTGCCGGGCGGCCGGGCCGCGGCGGACGACGAACCCGAACGGCCGAAGACCCCGGCCGCGCCGCCCGGCCCCGCCGTACCGCCCGAACGTCCCGCGCCGAAGCCCTCGGAGGTCTTCCCGCCGCGCCGCCGCCCGGTCCCGCCGGTGGGCCGGCGCGCCGCGGGCTGAGGGCCGCGACGCGGGAGGGGGCGCGCGGGCGGCCCGTACCGGCCTCGCTACCCTGGACGGCATGGACTACGTATCCGCGCTCGTGCCCCCCGTGGTGATGGCCGCCTTCTTCATCGGCCTCGTCGTGACGATCGTCAAGAGCCAGGGCGGTCCCAACAAGGCGAAGGAGGACGCGATCGTGGACATCGTGATCGGGGGCTCCGGGCCGGCCCGGCAGTCCTCGGCGGACGACTGAGTGTCCGGTCGTCCCGCACCCCGCAGCATGCGAAGGGCGCACGGCTCGTCTTGAGCCGTGCGCCCTTTTGTCGCATGAATAACCGGGCATTCCGGGCGTATGGCACTAAAGTGACATTGTGCCCCGCCAATTGGGAGATCTCGAAGACGCCGTGATGACGCGGGTCTGGCAATGGAACCGTCCGGTCACCGTGCGGGAAGTCCTGGAGGACCTTCAGCAGGAACGCTCCATCGCCTACACCACCGTCATGACGGTAATGGACAATCTCCATCAGAAGGGCTGGGTGCGCAGGGAAGTCGACGGCCGCGCATATAGATATACGGCGGTCTCCACCCGGGCCGCCTACTCGGCCGCACTGATGAACGAAGCATGGTCGCACAGCGACAACCCGGCGGCCGCTCTTGTCGCCTTCTTCGGCATGATGTCCCCCGAGCAGCGCGAGGCCCTCCAGGACGCCATGCGGATCATTCTTCCCGATCTCGCCGGACCCTCCGGAGCACCGGCCGGCGAGGCCGGTGACGCACCCGCGGACGAACCGGCGGACGAGGGCGGACGGACCGGGGAGCACGACGGCGCGACGGCCGCCGGACCGGCCGGTGGGAACGACGGGGAGCGGGGCGGGGACCCGGCCGGAGAGGCGCCCGGAGAAGCGTCCGGTACGACGGCCGGAGATCCGGCCGATGGGGCGGGCGCGGAGACCGGGCGATAGCGTCGGGGTATGTCCTCAGAGCTTCCCTCAGCCGATTCCCGTACCGAACCGTCCGCCATAAACGTAGCCATCACGGTCCGCCGTGCCAGGACCAGCGATGTGGCATCGGTCCGTCGTCTCCTCGACGGGTACGTACGCGAAGGCATCCTGCTCGACAAAGCGACGGTGACGCTTTACGAGGACATCCAGGAGTTCTGGATCGCGGAACGCGACGAGGACGCCCGTGTCATCGGCTGCGGCGCACTGCACGTGATGTGGGAAGACCTCGCCGAAGTGCGTACTCTCGCCGTGGATCACAGCATCAGGGGTGCCGGAGTCGGACATCAAGTGCTCGACAAGTTGTTGCAGACCGCTCGCTGGCTGGGTGTGCGCAGGGTTTTCTGTCTCACCTTCGAAGTGGACTTCTTCGCGAAGCACGGCTTCGTCGAGATCGGAGAGACACCGGTCGACGGAGATGTCTACAGTGAGCTGCTGCGTTCCTATGACGAGGGTGTAGCAGAGTTCCTGGGTCTCGAACGAGTGAAGCCGAACACCTTGGGCAACAGCCGGATGCTTCTGCATCTGTGAGCGCCATCTGCGAGCACCACAAGAAGCCGGAACCCTATGTCCGAATCGCGCATGTTTCCCGTGCTCCCGGGATCCTGAACCTCTCCCGGGGGTTTGTGTTTTTCGAGGAAAAGCGGTTTCCTTTCCGCGTACTGCATTTTCGATGAAAGGGAATCCAGTGGCACAGAAGGTTCAGGTCCTTCTTGTCGATGACCTCGACGGCGGCGAGGCGGACGAGACGGTCACGTTCGCGCTCGACGGCAAGACGTACGAGATTGACCTCACCACCAGCAACGCGGACAAGCTCCGTGGCCTTCTCGAGCCGTACACCAAGGGTGGCCGGCGGACGGGTGGCCGTGCGGCGGCCGGTCGCGGCAAGGGCCGCGCCGTCACGGGTGGCAACAAGGACACCGCGGAGATCCGTAAGTGGGCCCGCGAGAACGGCCACAATGTGAATGACCGGGGCCGTGTTCCCGCGGAGATCCGCGAAGCTTACGAGAAGGCCAACGGCTGAGCGGTCGATCCACCGGTCGACCGCCCCGTTCGGGCACGCATCAACCGGGCGCGGTGGCATTCCGTCGCCACCGAGTCCACCAGCCGTACGAGATCGGGAGCACTCCCGCCCCTGCTCCCGAGATTGGTGAGGGCCGGGAGCCCCGGCCCCTCCCCGTGCCGCAGCCCGGGGGGCCGCAGCCACACGGCGGCCCCCGGCCGGCCCGCCGCCCGTCCCGGCGGCGCGGGGGCGGTGATCCGGCCGCCCGCGCCGAAGGCGGCCAGCGAGAGGGCGACTCCTCCCCACTCCAGCCAGTCGAGCAGTCCGGGCAGCTCCTCGGCGCTTCCCGCCGCCACCAGCAGGTTCATCCGCGCACCCGACAGCGCCACGGGTCCGGTGCGGTCGACCCGCCGCAGCACCGCGTGGCCGACGGCCGCAGGCACCTGGAGCACGTCGAACCGCAGCCCGGTCAGCAGACGCACCGGCTCGGTGCCCGCCGTCGCCCAGCCGAGCTCTCGTTCGTACCACTGCGCCCATCGGGCGCGGTCGCCATGGATCTCCCGCCCGCCGCTGACCGACGGCGGGGGAGACGGGATGGTGATGGCCATGCCGGAAGAACGGCCCGGACGCCCCAAGGGTTACGCAGGGTCCACCGTCGGGTGCGCAATGTGTCCGGGATGGGGGCGTAGGGACGTATTCGGGAGCGTGAAGATGTTCGCCCGTAGCGGAGGGAACCGGCGCGCGCCGCATGGACTGTCTGTAATTGCGGGTAAGACATCCCTAGTGGGGAGGGGCGACACGCAGGTTCGGGCATCTCACGTTCGCCATCGGCGTACTGGCGAAAGGGGTATCTGCCTGGCCTGCGGGAACATCGTCTCGCACCATCGGGTTGGAGAAGTTGTCGGCGTTCGGGGCAGGAGGCCAAGGACGGTGTCGGCAGTTGGAATGAGCGGTCCCCGCTTGCGGGACTAAGCTGCGGAAGGACAGGGAGGGGACCGACCCCTAACTGCCTGACCGCTCTGAGGAGCGATTAACGATGTTCGAGAGGTTCACCGACCGCGCGCGGCGGGTTGTCGTCCTGGCTCAGGAAGAAGCCCGGATGCTCAACCACAACTACATCGGCACCGAGCACATCCTCCTGGGCCTTATCCACGAGGGTGAGGGTGTCGCCGCTAAGGCCCTGGAGAGCCTCGGGATTTCGCTCGAGGCGGTCCGCCAGCAGGTGGAGGAGATCATCGGCCAGGGCCAGCAGGCCCCGTCCGGCCACATCCCCTTCACGCCCCGGGCCAAGAAGGTCCTGGAGCTCTCGCTCCGTGAGGCCCTCCAGCTCGGCCACAACTACATCGGCACCGAGCACATCCTGCTCGGCCTGATCCGCGAGGGCGAGGGCGTCGCCGCCCAGGTCCTCGTGAAGCTGGGCGCCGACCTGAACCGGGTGCGGCAGCAGGTCATCCAGCTGCTCTCCGGGTACTCGGGCAGCAAGGAGGCGGCGACCGCGGGCGGCCCCGCGGAAGGCACGCCCTCCACGTCCCTGGTGCTCGACCAGTTCGGCCGGAACCTCACCCAGGCCGCCCGCGAATCCAAGCTCGACCCGGTCATCGGGCGCGAGAAGGAGATCGAGCGGGTCATGCAGGTGCTGTCCCGCCGTACCAAGAACAACCCGGTCCTCATCGGCGAGCCCGGCGTCGGCAAGACGGCGGTCGTCGAGGGCCTGGCGCAGGCCATCGTCAAGGGCGAGGTGCCCGAGACCCTCAAGGACAAGCACCTCTACACCCTCGACCTCGGCGCGCTGGTCGCCGGCTCCCGCTACCGCGGTGACTTCGAGGAGCGCCTGAAGAAGGTCCTCAAGGAGATCCGCACCCGCGGCGACATCATCCTGTTCATCGACGAGCTCCACACGCTGGTCGGTGCGGGTGCCGCCGAGGGCGCCATCGACGCGGCCTCGATCCTGAAGCCCATGCTGGCCCGCGGCGAGCTGCAGACCATCGGCGCCACCACGCTCGACGAGTACCGCAAGCACCTGGAGAAGGACGCCGCGCTGGAGCGCCGCTTCCAGCCCATCCAGGTCGCGGAGCCCTCGCTGCCGCACACCATCGAGATCCTCAAGGGTCTGCGCGACCGCTACGAGGCCCACCACCGCGTCTCCATCACGGACGAGGCGCTGGTCCAGGCCGCGACGCTGGCCGACCGGTACATCTCGGACCGCTTCCTGCCGGACAAGGCGATCGACCTGATCGACGAGGCCGGTTCCCGGATGCGCATCCGCCGGATGACCGCGCCGCCGGACCTCCGCGAGTTCGACGAGAAGATCGCGGGCGTCCGCCGCGACAAGGAGTCGGCCATCGACTCCCAGGACTTCGAGAAGGCGGCTTCCCTCCGCGACAAGGAGAAGCAGCTGCTGGCGGCGAAGGCCAAGCGCGAGAAGGAGTGGAAGGCCGGCGACATGGACGTCGTGGCCGAGGTCGACGGCGAGCTGATCGCCGAGGTCCTGGCCACCGCCACCGGCATCCCGGTCTTCAAGCTGACGGAGGAGGAGTCCTCCCGTCTGCTGCGCATGGAGGACGAGCTCCACAAGCGCGTCATCGGGCAGAAGGACGCCATCAAGGCCCTCTCGCAGGCGATCCGCCGTACGCGGGCCGGTCTGAAGGACCCGAAGCGCCCCGGTGGCTCGTTCATCTTCGCCGGCCCGTCCGGTGTCGGTAAGACGGAGCTCTCCAAGACGCTCGCCGAATTCCTCTTCGGTGACGAGGACGCGCTGATCTCCCTCGACATGTCGGAATTCAGCGAGAAGCACACGGTTTCCCGGCTCTTCGGTTCTCCCCCCGGTTACGTGGGTTACGAAGAGGGCGGGCAGCTCACCGAGAAGGTGCGCCGCAAGCCGTTCTCCGTCGTCCTCTTCGACGAGGTCGAGAAGGCCCACCCCGATATCTTCAATTCCCTGCTCCAGATTCTGGAGGACGGTCGCCTGACCGACTCCCAGGGTCGGGTCGTGGACTTCAAGAACACGGTCATCATCATGACGACCAACCTCGGGACGCGGGACATCTCGAAGGGCTTCAACCTGGGCTTCGCCGCCCAGGGCGACGTCAAGACCGGCTACGAGCGGATGAAGAACAAGGTCAACGAAGAGCTGAAGCAGCACTTCCGCCCCGAGTTCCTCAACCGTGTCGACGACACGGTCGTCTTCCACCAGCTCAGCCAGGAAGACATCATCCAGATCGTCGACCTGATGATCGCCAAGGTGGACGAGCGCCTGAAGGACCGCGACATGGGCATCGAGCTCAGCGCGGAGGCCAAGACGCTCCTCGCCAAGAAGGGCTACGACCCCGTGATGGGCGCCCGGCCGCTGCGCCGGACGATCCAGCGCGAGATCGAGGACGTCCTCTCCGAGAAGATCCTCTTCGGCGAGCTGCGTCCCGGCCACATCGTGGTCGTCGGCACCGAGGGCGAGGGTGAGGAGAAGAAGTTCACCTTCCGCGGCGAGGAGAAGTCGGCCCTGCCCGACGTCCCGCCGATCGAGCAGGCCGCCGGTGGCACGGGCCCGAACATGTCGAAGGACGTGTGAGGCTCCGCCGCCGAGCAGAGCTGAGTGACTGAAGGGGCTGCCCCGGACCGTGCGAACGGTCCGGGGCAGCCCCTTTTTGGTGCGGTGCGGTGCGGTGCGGTGCGGGGTCAGGGGGATGGGGCGTCGTTTCCCGTGACCGTCGCGGAGCCCAGCACTCTCACCTTGCAGCCGGGGATTGCCCGGACCGGAGAAATGTCGATGTGGTCGATGTGGTCGATCTGCCAGGCCGTGGCGAGCGTCAGCCGCTTCAGAGCGGGGAAGACCCGGGGGATCCGGTCCAGCCCGAGTACGTCGGTTTCGAGGAAGAGGGTGAGACCTGCGATGGAAGGTACGGGCTGTTCGTCGGCGAACTCCGTCGCGGACGGCAGGGACAGGGTGAGGTGGGTCACCTGCGGAGCCCGCCGGAGAGCGGCGAGCAGCGGCCGGGCCGGGGTGCGGCCGCTCAGCTGCAGCCGGCTCAGGTTCGTCCAGCCGTCGAGCGAGTCGATCTCCAGCGAAGTCGTCCGCTCGATGTTCAGCGAGTTCGGCTCGGGATGGGCGGGCAGTTGGGAGAACCGTTCGGCGGTCAGGTGAGTGAGCCACAGGGAACGCAGTTCTTTCGAAGCCGTGGCGGTCAGTGCGGTGTTGGGGAGACAGCTCATGTCCAGCTCGACATGTCTCAGTGCGGGGAGCCCGGTGAGCGGTCCGAGGTCCCGTACGCCGGGACAGCCGCTCAGTGACAAGGACTTGAGTTGCGTGGCGCATTGCGTCAGGAACGAGAGGTCGGCCAGACAGGAGTTCCGCCAGAAGGACAGTCCGGTCCACGGGGTGTCGTGCAGAGCGGAGTGGAGTTCGGCGGCGGTGAAGTCCCCGGCGAGCTCCAGGCTCCTGACGGACGGCAGGTCGCGCAGTGCCGCCAGCTTTTCCCGGGTGTCGATCCGCAGGTCGTCGTGTTTCAGGTCGAAGAGGGCAAGGACCTGCCGGGCGTATGCCCGCACCGGATATCTGTCCCAGCGCCTCGTGAACGCGTAGTCGTGTTCCGGGTGGGCGAGTGCCCAGCGGCGGGCGTGCGGCAGGCCTTCCGCCCGGCCGATCTCGTTGATCAGGTCGACGAACGGACGGGACTCTTCCCCGTCGCCCACCTCCTCCGGGTCGGGCAGGTGGGTCAGGGCGGCCGGGCCGAGGCGGGCGAGCAGGTGCACGCTCTCGGCGGACCTCGGCGGGAAGAGTCCGGCGACGGCCGTGCGGACCCTGTCCCGGGTCGTCTCGTCGAGCCAGGTCGCGTGCTGCGCGCAGAGGGCGGCCAGGACGACGATCTCGTCGCGGGTGACGGTGTCGGCCGGGCCGGGAGCGAAGTCCAGCAGGCCGTTGACCAGTACGGGGTGGTCCCGGCGGTCGCAGTGGCCGGCGGCGAGCAGGATGACGTCGTACCAGTTCCGGTCGCCTGTCCGGCCGAGCAGTTCGTGCAGGTGGTCGCCCTCGACGAACTCCTTCGCGGCGAGGAAGTCCTGGAAGGTGCGGTGGGCGAACTGGTAGACGCCGTCGGCGCGTTCCTGGAGGACCCCGCTGCGGTTCAGCAGATGGGTCAGGACCTTGTCGGGCGGGCCCTGGTTGCGCAGCCGTTCCATGCCGGGCAGGGCGCGTTCCAACTGGCGCAGCGCCGCCGGGCGTTGCAGCTCGGACTGGCCGCACCGCACCAGCCAGACCGCGATGCGCTGGAGGAGCTGGGCCTGTTCCTCCACGTTCATCGTGATGCCCTCGGGGGCGTCGATCCTGCGCTGCTTGTCGCGGTCGCCGAGCAGCATGCCGAGGGCCGAGTCGTACAGGCTCCAGCGGGTCTCCGGCAGGATGCCCTGGCGGCGCCGGTGCAGGGCGCAGATCACCGCGCAGAGCAGCGGGGTGCGGGCCAGGTCGCGCAGGGCCGGGTTCTGGGCGAACTGCTGGACCAGGTCCCGTTCCAGCATGCCGAGCGTCTCGTGGTCGTCGTCGTCCAGCCGGGCGGCCCGGTGCCAGGCGGCGACGAAGGACTCGACGTCCCGGTCCCCCATCGGCAGCAGCCGCAGTTCCTCGAAGTCCTGGGAGTCCAGCCAGCCCGGCTCGACGGCCAGCGGGCGCACGGTGGCCACGCAGCGGATGTCCGGGTAGCGGTCCAGGAGGCGGGAGAGCCACTGGTGCGCCTGCTCGCGGTCCTCGGCGGGGACCTCGTCCAGGCCGTCGACCAGCAGCAGGGCCCGGCCGGACTCCAGGACCCGGCCCACCCAGCCCTCGGGGGCCCGGTCGACCACCAGCCGGGCCGCGTCGGGCAGCTGGGTGGGGGAGGGGAACGTGCCGCCCTCGGCGCGCAGGGTGCGCAGCGGTACGACGAAGGGGACCAGGCCGTTGAGCGGGGCCAGCTCCGGGCTCAGCGTGCAGGCCGAGGCGTGCGCGGCCAGCCACCACAGCAGAGTGGTCTTGCCCGCGCCCGCGTCGCCGCGCAGCAGGACCCGGGGGCGGTCGGGGAGCAGCGCGTCGATCCGGCGGGGCGGCGGACCCGTGTGTCCGGAGGTCTGCTGGGCCTCCAGGCTCAGGTACGCGGTGTCCAGGTCCCATTCGGATTCGCGCCGGCCCAGCTCGTCGAGGCCGAAGATCCTCGTGCGGCGGTACGCGGCCCCGAGCGCCGCCGCGTACTCCTCCTCGTACCGCGCGTCCCCGGGGAAGTGGCCGTGCACCGGCTCGGGGCGGGAGAGGGGCGTGCCGGTCTGTTCGTGGACCAGCCGGAACGGTTTCGAGGCGAGCAGCGGGGCGAGCGGTACGCACTCCACGCGCCGGCCGTCGCGCTGCCGGGGGACCTGCCGGGCGATGCCGATGAGGACGTCGCCGGCGAAGACCGGGCCGCCGGACAGGCCGCGCAGGGCCTGGGCCCGCGTGTCGTTCGTTGGGGGCGGGCCGTCCAGCTCGCAGACCAGCAGCCCGCGCGGCTGCCCGGCCGTCGGCAGGGCGGTGGCCGTGTACTGGTCGGATTCCAGGTGCCCCTCGGGGCCGTACCGCTGGATGTGGGGGAAGCCGGTGATCTCGCAGCCGGGGACCGCGTGCCCGGTGCGCAGGAGGCCCAGCCGGGTCGGGAGGACCGGGAAGACCGGGTCGTCGGCGAGCAGGAGGGCGGCGTCGAGGTCGTGGTCCACCCAGGCGACCGTCGCCGTCGTGCTGTCGGCCCGCCGGGGGTGGGCGATCATGGCCCGGCCACCGCCCTTCACCACATGGGCGCAGGTCAGCACGAGCCGGTCGGTGAGCAGGACGCCGCTGCCCTGGGCGGTTCCGGCGCCGAGGACGACGATCGTGCGGATCGCGGGTGCGGCGGGCGGTGCGGGGCTCACGGCCGGTCGGCCCCACCGCCGAAGTTCGCCGTACTGCCCTGCTCGTCGTTGCCGATCCGCCAGGCCCCGCCGGTCGCGGTGTCGCGCGGCTTCAGGGTGAACGCGACCCGGTGCGTGCGGCCGGTCGCGCGGGAGGCGTCGGCGCCCGCCTCGACCACCCATGCCTTGACCTTGCCGCCGCCCTTGATCTCCTTGCGGAGTTCGAGGGTGAACTCCATCTGGATGTCGCCCACCTCGAAGGCCAGGGGGCGGTCGGTGGCGCGGCCCGCGGCGTCGACGAGCTGGTTGCGGATCGATTCGACGGCATCGGCGAGCTCGATGCCGTCCAGGTCGTTGGTGCCTGCGGCGTCACTGGTCATGGTCTTGTTCCCCCCTGGAGC
Source organism: Streptomyces sp. NPDC006435 (assembly GCF_040612315.1). Taxonomy (NCBI): domain Bacteria; kingdom Bacillati; phylum Actinomycetota; class Actinomycetes; order Kitasatosporales; family Streptomycetaceae; genus Streptomyces; species Streptomyces sp. NPDC006435. The sequence goes on along the minus strand of NZ_JBEXPY010000039.1, from coordinate 29,471 downwards.
CGAGCTGGTCCCGTCACCCTAGCCAGGGCGCGGGCCGAAGGTCCCGAAACGGACAGGCTTCCGGCCCGCCGGCGGTGACAAGGCGCACAGCCCGTCGGGGGCCTACTAGCGGCGGCAGTAGGCGGTGCCGGGGCCGGTGCGGAGGGATTCGGGCCCGGGGCGGCGGGGGTGCTCGGCCTCGGGGAGAGACGGGGCCGAATCGCTGGAACCTGTCCGTTTCGAGCGGTTCGGAACTGGGCCCAAACCTCTCCGCGGCAGGACTTTCGACGGGTGCGAGCCGGGCGTGCGCCCGGTGGGTACGGGCGAATTCCTTGTGCCCCATGTACGGCTTTTGTTCGTAGGTGGGGTGTTTGAGTGGAAGTGGGGGTGGGGGTTACCAAGGGATGGCCAGCCCGGCCGGAGTGCCGGGATCAGTCGTTCTTGGAGGATTCCCGCCCATGTCGAAGCGTGTCTCGTTCCAGCACTCCCGCCGCCCGTCCCTGTCCCGTGTCCGTGGCGCCGTCGTGGCGGCCGGTCTGGGTACGTCGATGGTCCTCGGCGCGGGCGCTGCGTTCGCGGGCGGTACGACGGGCGCCCCGGACCTGAACCTCGCGGACCTGACCGGCGCCACCGCGGCCGAGTCGGTCGCCGAGCAGGCGGCCGTGCAGGGCAAGGTGGCGGCCGAGAAGGCCGCGGCGGCCAAGAAGGCGGCGAAGAAGGCGGCCGCGGCGAAGAAGGCCGCCTTGAAGAAGGCCCACGGCTGGTCGGCCCCGGTGGACCGCTACGAGCTCAGCGCGAGCTTCGGCAACGACGGCAGCCGCTGGGCCCACAAGCACTCCGGCCAGGACTTCGCCGTGCCGGTCGGCACCGAGGTCGAGGCCGCGCACGGCGGCACCGTCGTGAAGGCCGGCCCGAACGGCGGCGGCGACGGTCCCGCGTACGGCAACGCCGTCGTGATCAAGCACGCCAACGGTACGTACTCGCAGTACGCCCACCTGTCGAAGATCGAGGTGCGCATCGGCGAGGCCGTGAAGACCGGCGAGAAGATCGCGCTCTCCGGCAACACCGGCAATTCCAGCGGCCCGCACCTGCACTTCGAGATCCGGCACACCGCCGACTACGGCTCCGCGGTCAACCCGGTCGGCTTCCTGCACAAGAAGGGCGTGCGCGTCTGACCCGGGCCCGCACCTCCGGGCCCGCTCGGCCCGTACCGTGTCCTCGTGCCTCCGGGCCCGCACCTCCGGGCCCGCTCGGCCCGTACCGTGTCCTCGTGCCTCCGGGCCCGTACCTCCGGGCCCGTACCTCCGGGCCCGCCCGGGCCTCGCCCCTGGGCCCGCTCGGGCCGTGCCCCGTGCCCGTACCCGCGCTACTTCCCGGACTCCGGTTCCGGGCCGTGCGCCCGGGTGATCAGTTCGAAGGCGACCTCGAGGACGGCCGCGCGCTTCTCCTCGGCGCTGCCCTCGGCGTCCCTGAGAGCGAACATGCCGGAGTGCATCGCCAGGAGCGCGGTGAAGCAGCGCGTCTGGTCGGCCAGTGACGTACCGGGGTCCATGAACAGGTCGATCAGGCTCATGACGCGTTCCTTGATCGTCCGGCCGATGCTGAGCTCCCGCACGGACGCCTGGTTCTCCTGCACGAACCGGAAGAGCGGGGCGGCGTCCTTCAGTGCCTCGCTGTAGCGCCGGAGGATCTCCTTCTTCGTCTCCAGGGTGCGGGGCTGCTCCTTGCCCCAGACGATCAGCTCCTCCAGCGGACGGTTGAGGTCCTCGAAGACGCTGATCAGGATGTCTTCCTTGGTCTTGAAGTGGTAATACAGTGCGGCCTTCGTCACATCCAGCCGCTCGGAGATCTCGCGGAGCGAGGTCTTCTCGTAGCCCTGTTCGGCGAAGAGTTCCAGGGCAACGTCCTGAATGCGCTGACGCGTGTTGCCACGGCGCGGCTGCGGCGTGCTGCCCATGAAGCTCTCCCTCAAAAAACTTACTTGACGCCCGGCTAGTTGGGGGTCTACTTTCCCCAGTGTAGTCAACTAGCCGGGCGGCAAGTAAGTCTGCGGACCGGTGCAGGGGATCAGGGGAGTGGGGACCGAATGACCGATCTGAAGAAGGCGGCCGGCGGGGAGGCGGCAGGCGCCGACCGCCGGACGGGGGAGCCCGGGGCGCCGCAACGCAGCGTCCGGGTGGTGATGCTCGCCCTGATGATCACGATGCTGCTCGCCATGCTGGACAACCTGATCGTCGGCACGGCCATGCCGACCATCGTCGGCGACCTCGGCGGTCTGGAGCACCTGTCCTGGGTCGTCACCGCGTACACCCTGGCCACCGCCGCCTCCACCCCGATCTGGGGCAAGCTCGGCGACCTGTACGGACGCAAGGGCATCTTCCTCACGTCCATCGTGATCTTCCTGATCGGCTCGGTGCTGAGCGGGATGGCCCAGGACATGGGCCAGCTGATCGGCTTCCGGGCGGTCCAGGGGCTCGGCGCGGGCGGCCTGATGGTCGGCGTCATGGCGATCATCGGCGACCTCGTACCGCCCCGTGAGCGCGGCAAGTACCAGGGCATGATGGCCGGCGTCATGGCCATCGCCATGATCGGCGGACCGCTGGTCGGCGGCACCATCACCGACCACCTCGGCTGGCGCTGGAGCTTCTACATCAACCTGCCGCTGGGCGCGGTCGCCCTCGCGATGGTCACCGCCGTGCTGCACCTGCCGAAGCGGGAGCGCACCGAGGTGAAGGTCGACTACCTCGGCGCGGCGCTGCTGACCATCGGCATCACCGCGATCGTGCTGGTCACCACCTGGGGCGGTTCGGAGTACGACTGGAACTCCGCCGTGATCATGGAGCTCATCGCGATCGGCGTCGCCTCGCTCGTCGGCTTCCTCTTCGTCGAGACGAAGGCGGCCGAACCGATCATGCCGCTGCACATCTTCCGCAACCGCAACTTCAGCCTGATGTCCGTCCTCGGCTTCATCTCGGGGTTCGTGATGTTCGGCGCGGTGCTCTTCCTGCCGCTGTACCAGCAGTCCGTCCAGGGCGCGTCGGCGACCAACTCGGGCCTGCTGCTCCTGCCAATGCTGCTGGCGATGATGGTCGTCTCGCTGGTCGCGGGGCGGATCACCACCAGCACCGGCAAGTACAAGGTGTTCCCCATCGCGGGCTCCGCCCTGATGGTGGTCGGCCTGTTCCTGCTCTCGCGGATGGACGTCGGGACCACGCGGCTCACCTCCGGCGTCTACATGGCGGTGCTCGGCGCGGGCATGGGCTTCCTGATGCAGATCACGATGCTCGTCGCGCAGAACAGCGTGGAGATGCGGGACATGGGCGTCGCCTCCTCCGCGACCACCCTCTTCCGCACGCTCGGCAGCTCCTTCGGCGTCGCGATCATGGGTGCGCTGTTCACCGGCCGGGTGCAGGACGAGATGGTGGCCCGCGGTGGCGGCGCGGCCACCCAGCAGTCCGCGCAGCTGGACGCGGACAGCCTGGCGAAGCTGCCGGAGGCGATGCGCGAGGCCTACCAGTTCGCGGTCTCGTCCGGCACGCACATCGCGTTCCTGGTGGCCGCCTCGGTCGGTGTGATCGCGCTGGTCGCCTCGGTCTTCGTCAAGGAGGTTCCGCTGCGCGGGGCGGGCCCGGAGGCCAAGTCGCCGTCGGACGCCCCGCCCGCCGGAGTCAGGCAGGCCGAGTCCGTCTGATCCCGCCGCGCGGGGACCGGTGACGGTCGTACGAGGAGGCTCCCGGGGCACACGCCCCGGGAGCCTCCCGTCGTTCGGTGACCGGCTTCGGACCCTCGGATCAGTCGCCGGACCGCGGCTTCCGGCCGGCCGACTCCTTGCCGCTCCTGCTCGCCCTGCCCGCCTTGACCGACTTTCCCGCCCTGCCCGCCCGGCCGGTCCTCTTCGGCCCGCCGTCCCCGTCCGCCCCGTCGTCCTCCTCGGGCCTGCGCTGCTCGGCCAGCGGGAGCATCGGGAAGCTGCCGGTGTTCGTCGGCGCGTGCTCGGGCAGCCACAGCACGGCGATCGCCCCGCCCGTGCCCTGCGCCGCCCCTTCGGGCGCCGCGTTGCGGAAGGTCAGCCGGGCCCCGAGGACCCGCGCCTGACCGGCGGCGATCGTCAGCCCGAGGCCGTGCCCGCGCCCGGCCCGGTCGCTGCTCCCGGTACGGAACCGGCTCGGCCCCTCGCGCAGCAGCGCCGCCGGGAACCCGGTGCCGTGGTCGCGGATCCGCACCACCCGGCCCTCGACCGTGACCTCCACCGGGGTGGCGCCGTGCTTGGCGGCGTTGCCCAGCAGATTGCCGAGGATGCGCTCCAGCCTGCGCGGGTCGGTGTTGACCCAGGACTCGTGGACGACCCGCACCCGCACGTCCGGGTCCAGCAGCGCGATGCGCCGGCTGACGAACTCGCCCAGCGCGATCTCCTGGAGCTCGGCCCGCTCCGACGCGCTGTCCAGCCGGGCCACCTCCAGCACGTCCTCGACGAGCGTCCGCATCGCCTGCGCCCGGTCCCGCACCAGCTCCGTGGGGCGGCCCGGCGGCAGCAGCTCGGCAGCCGTCAGCAGACCCGTCACCGGGGTGCGCAGCTCGTGCGCGATGTCCGCGGTGACCCGGCGTTCCGCCTCGATCCGCTCGTTCAGCGCGTCGGTCAGCGCGTCCACTGCACCGGCCAGCTCATCGGTCTCGTCCTGGACGACCCCGCCGACGGCCTCCCTGACCCGTACGTCCGTGTTGCCCTGCGCGACCCGGCCCGCCGCTGCCGCCGCCTTGCGCAGCCGGCGCGACAGCTGCCCGCCGATCAGCACGCCCAGCGCGCAGCCGCCGAACACCACCGAGACCGAACCGATGATCAGCGCCCGGTCGAGGTCGCCCATGATCGTGGCGCTGCGGTCCGCGAACGGGGTGTGCAGCGAGAGCACGTTGCCGTTGCCCACGGGGACGGCCGCCCACACGTCGGGGGTGCCGTTCTCGAGCTCCTCGACATGGGTGGCGCGCCGGTTCCGGCTGGTCTCCGCGCGCAGGCTGCGCGGCATCGTCGGGTCGTTGAGCTTGGCGCCGAAGCGGGGGTCGGCCTTGCGGGGCTTCGTCGCCTCGTACAGCAACTGCGCGTGCGTCAGCCGCTCCAGCTGCACCTCGCGGGCGTTCTCCAGCATCGAGACCCGGGCGGCGTTGTGGACGACGAAGCTGAGGGCGACCGCGGTCAGCGCGCCGACCGCCGCGATCGCGATGCTGATCTTCCAGCGGACCCCGGTCCGCAGCGCCGGCAGCCTCATGGCCTCAGCTTGTAGCCGAAGCCGCGGACCGTCTCGATCCGGTCCTGGCCGATCTTGGTGCGCAGCCGCTGCACATGGACGTCCACGACCCGGGTGTCACCGCCCCATCCGTAGTCCCAGACCCGCTCCAGGAGCTTGTCGCGGGAGAGCACCGTGCCGGGCGCCGCGGAGAACTCCAGCAGCAGCCGCATCTCGGTCGGCGTCAACGAGACCCGCTCGCCGCCGCGGTGCACCGCCATGCCCTCGGTGTCGACCTCCAGGTCGCCGAAGACCAGCACCCCGCCCACGGTCTGCGACTCCGGCTCCCCGTTGCCCGGCTGCCCGCCCGAGGCGTGGCCGAAGCGGCGCAGCACGGCCCGGATGCGGGCGACCAGGACCGCCCCGTCGAAGGGCTTGGTGACGTAGTCGTCCGCGCCGGCCTCCAGGCCGAGGACCACGTCGATCGAGTCGGCCCGGGCCGACAGCATGATCACGGGGACGGTCGACTCGTCGCGGATGCGGCGGCAGAGGCTGACCCCGTCCAGCCCCGGCACCATCACGTCGAGCAGGGCGATGTCCGGGCGGTTCGCCCGGAACGCGTCGAGGCCCGACAGTCCGTCGGGCATCGCGGTGACCGCGAAGCCGTCGCGCTCCAGCGCCAGCTGGGTGGCCTCGCGGATGACGTCGTCGTCCTCGACGAACAGGACGTGGGTCTCGGCCATCGAACAGCTCTCAGTTCTCCGCCGGTTCGGCGGAGAGGCCTGCGTCCCCGTTGCCGACGGCTCGGTTGAAGTCGTTGTGCACCCGGTCGTGTTCGGTGAAGCGGTTGGTCGTCCAGCGGTAGGTGATCACTTCCTCGCCGGAGGGGTAGGAGACCGAGTCCTTCTGCCCGTACACCTGCGTCGTCACCACGAGGTCGCCGCGGTCGATGGTGCCGTACACCGCGGGCTGCTCGATGGCGAAGACGTTCTCGTACGAGCCGCTGCCCCGCGAGCGGTACACGTACGTGCCGACGCCCACCGAGTCCCCGCAGGTCATCACGTTCACCACGACATCGGCCGAGGGGCCGCCGGTCAGGGTGCCGTACGAGGTGTCCACCGGGTACTCGGAACCGGTACAGGGCTTCAGGTCCGTCCGGACCCGCTCGCTGACCTTGGGATCGCCCTTGAGCAGCGTCACGGGGTCGACCCGCGGGGGCCGCGCCGGCGACGAGCCGCCGGCGCTGGGGGTGGCCTGCACGATCGGCTGGGTGCCGGCCGGGCCCTCGTCCCGGGTGCCGGTCCCGCCGGTGGAACAGCCGGCGGTGAACAGCCCGAAGGCGGCGAGCCCGACCAGGGTCGTGGCGCTCGCCGCCCGGCCGGTCAGCGACCGGCTCCGTCTGACGGTGGCCGTGCGGCCACCGTCGTCTCTTTCGCCGCCACGGTCGCCGCCGTGGCCGCTGTCGTCGCTGGCTGTCAGGCCGCGCACCGCTCCCGCCCCCGTTCGTCCATACGCCTGCCCGCCTGCGCCCGTACCCGCGCGGTCTCCCGCGCACGTGCCGGGGCGCCGGCGGCCGGAGCACGGTCGGCCGTCGTGGCCCGCTCCTCGCGGAGCCGGTCCTCCCTGCTCGCCGCCTCACGGCTCTCCAGCTCCTGGCGCAGCCGTGCCAGCGCGCGGTGCAGGGTGCTCTTCACCGTACCGGCCGACATGCCGAGCGCCGCGGCGGTCTCCTCCGTGCTCATCTGCTCCCAGTGTCGCAGCACGACGACACTGCGCTGCTTGGGAGCCAGCACGCCCAGCACGTCCATCAGCAGGGCGCGGTCGGCGCGCTGCTCGGTGCCGTCCTCGACGCTGGCGTCGGGCAGCTGCTCGGTGGGGACCTCGTCCAGCTTGCGGGCCCGCCACCACTCGGTACGGGTGTTGATCATGACGCGGCGCAGGTAGGCGTCGGCGAGGGACTTGTCGGCGATGCCGTCCCAGCGGCCGTACGTGCGGGCCAGCGCGGTCTGCAGCAGGTCCTGCGCGTCCACGGGGTCGGGCACCAGCCGACGTGCGCTGCGCAGCAGCGCGTCCTGCCGGGTGCGTACGTACTCCTCGAATTCGAGCACCTCGCCGTGCGCCATTCCAACCGCCTCCGTCCCCGTGTATCCCCGTAGAACCGCCGTCAGCCATCGTTCGGTCGGGCTGACGTCGAAGACGCTACGGAGCTGTTGTCACGAGGTTGTGCGGAGCAGCCATACGCCGACGCACGGCTGTCCATCGGTTGTGTAACAGCGCTGGACCGGAAGGGGTACGGATCAGGGTCCGCAGGGGGTGCGGACCGCGGGTCGCACGGGGGCGGGGCTCAGGTCAGCGGCAGTCGGTACAGCCCGCCGGCCAGCGGTTCCACCAGGCCGTCGGCGACCAGGCCGTCCAGCGCGCGGGCACGCTGCACCGGCTCGTCCCACACCGCGTCCAACGCCGACTGCGGCACCGGTGTCACGGCCTCGCGCAACACGGCGAGCAGCCGTCCGCGCACCTGCCGGTCGGTGCCGGCGTAGGTCTGGCCGCGCCGCGGGGGCCCCTGGTGGGCGGGCTTCCCGGCCAGCCGCCAGGCGCACTGCGCGGCGATCGGGCACCGGGTGCAGTCCTCGTTCCTGGCGGTGCAGACGAGGGCGCCGAGCTCCATCGTCGCGGCGGCCCAGCGGGCCGCCCGTTCGTCCTCGTCGGGCAGCAGCGCGCGGGCCAGCTTGCGCTCGGCGGCCGTGGTCGCGTTCGGCGGGTACTGGATGCCGGTCGCGGCCCGTGCGAACACCCGGCGGACGTTCGTGTCGAGCACGGCGTGCCGCTGCCCGTACGCGAACGAGGCCACGGCGGCGGCGGTGTACTCGCCGATGCCGGGCAGGGCGAGCAGCTGGCCGTGCTCGCTCGGTACGTCGCCGCCGTGCCGTTCCGTTATGGCCTGCGCGGCCCCGTGCAGCCGCAGCGCCCGGCGCGGGTAGCCGAGCCGGCCCCAGGCGCGGACCGCCTCGCCGGGCGGTTCGGCGGCCAGGTCGGCGGGGCGGGGCCAGCGGGCCAGCCACTGCTCGTACACCGGGAGGACCCGGTTGACGGGGGTCTGCTGCAGCATGAACTCGCTCACCATCACACCCCAGGCGCCCGCTTCGGGGCGGCGCCAGGGCAGATCGCGGGCGTGCTGTTCGAACCACCCGATCACGGGGGAATGGAGGGAAGTGGGGGGCGTCTGTGTCGCAGTCATGGCAGTCATCGCACTGCCGATCCTGGCACGGAAGAACGGAAGACGGTTCCGCGTACGGTGGTGTCGCCCCTCCTGGGGGCCCTTGGGGTGATAACGCCACCCATCCGCGCCCCGAAGTCCGGCAACCGGCCCAAACGGCTCCGGCCAACCGGCCCAGCCGCCCTCCCGCCGGTCGTTCCGGCCGCTCCGCGTCGGCTGCTCCGCGTCGGACGCCTCCCTCCGGCCGTCCGCCTCCCCGTCCGCCCGCTCCGGGGTGTCAGCCCCGTCCGTGCCGTCGCCGGGAACGCCCGGCCGTGCCGCCCGTGCCGCCCGTGCCGGGGCCCGACGCCCAGGCGGCGACCGGTGCGGCGCTGTCCCGTACGGTCCGGGCGAGTGCCCGTGCCGGGCGGTTCAGCACGGCGATCGTGGCGGCCGACACCGCGGCGCCCAGCAGCAGGCCGACGGCCACGTCGTGCGGGTAGTGCACCCCGACGAAGACCCGGGAGAAGGCCATCAGCAGGGCCAGCGGCGCGGTGAGCCAGGCCAGCCGGGGCCGGGCGACGGCGATGGCGACGGCCGCGGCACCGGCGATCGCGGAGTGGTTGCTGGGGAACGACCAGTCGCCCGTCGGCGGGCACGTCACCAGTGAGGCCGCCGCCCCGGCGACCGTCCGGCAGGGGCGCTCCTCGTCCACCACCGACTTGAGCACCTCGCTGCAGACGTAGCCGAAGGCCGTCGCTACGGGGGCGAGCACCGCCAGCGCCAGGGCGGCGTCCCCCTGACGGCGGGCCCGCCACCACCCGGTGACGAACAGGACACCGAAGACCAGAAGCCCGAGCTCCGTCCATATCTCGGCGAGGTGCTGGACCCATGACGGCATGTCATGCGCGAAGTCGGTGATGTCCCGGTAGAGCGGGGCGGTAACTGAACTGTCCATGTACAGAGAGGGTAGTGAGTGGAAACGGAAGACCGACGGGGGCCGTCGATCGGGGACCGGGGTGATGGAATCCGGGGCTCCGGCCGACAGGCGTAGAGACTCCGGCCGACAGCCGTAGAGACTCCGGCCGACGGGCGCAGGGGCCCCGGCCGGCGGAGGCAGCGGTGCCGATCGGCGGAATTCGAGGCTCCGGCCGGTCGAAGTCAGGGGCGAGAACCGGCCATCCCGGGATGATGATCCGTAAAACTTGGGGTTCGGGGCGGCGGGTGGGCGGGAGAGCGCGCCGATCTCTCGTACAGTTTGAGCCGTGGGATCTTTGCGTAATCCGATCGGGCCGCTTCCCTCCAGCATCTACTGGCGGCGGAGGGCGGTGGCGGCGACGCTGGTCGCGCTCCTCGCCCTGCTGATCGCGTGGGTCGTCACCTCCGGCAGCGGCAAGGAGGACAAGGACGACTCACGGCCGGGCGGCTCGGGTCCCGCGCATGCGATCACGCCCGGACCCGGCGGTTCCGGCCCGGCCATCACCCAACAGCCTGGCGGGCGCGACGAGTCGGACGAGTCGGCCGGAAGCGACGGCGGTGCGTCCGCGGGTTCCGGTGACGGCGCGACCGGGGGTTCCGGCGGCAACGGCGGTACCGGGACCGGCGACGGCACGGACGTCGGGCCCGGCGGTGCGGGCGGCGACGGCGCGGCGGTCGGCCGACGCGTTCCCGCGTCCTCCCCGCTCCCCGACTGCACCCCCGCGGCGCTCCGGTTGAGCCTGCGCACCGAACTCGACTACGGACCCGGCGAGAAGCCGGAGTTCCGGCTGATCGCCAAGAACACCTCGGCCACCGCCTGCAAGGCCGACCTCGGCCCGAAGAGCGCGGTGCTGACCGTCACCGAGGCCGGTGGCGACGACAGCCAGGTGTGGTCGTCCGAGGACTGCCCGCGCGACGCGGGAACCCTGCTGCTGGAGGTGCCGGCGGGCCGGACCGTCGTGCACGTCGTGGAGTGGGACCGCCGGAAGAGCTCCCCGAAGTGCGCGACGCCGCCCGCGGCGACGGCGGGTCCGGGCACGTACCTGGTCGAGGCGAAGGCGCCGGGCGAGCCGGTGCAGCGCGCGTCGTTCGTCCTCGCGAAGGACTGACCGCCAAAGCCGCCGGAGCCGACAGGCCGACGGGGTCGACGGGCGGGATTCCGGCGACGGCCTTCCCGGACCGGGCCGGCCCTGGTCCGGGGCCGGGACGAACTCCCGGACGGCGCGGGGGACTACGGGTTCACGACGCGCACGGGTACGCGGTACACGAGGAGCCACGGGCTCACGGGTACGCGGTACGGGGGCTACGAGGTCACGGCGCGCACGGGTACGCGCGCGCCGTCACACGTACCGTTCGAGGATCGACGACTCGGCCAGCCGGGACAGGCCCTCGCGCACGCTCCGGGCCCGCGCCTCGCCGACGCCGTCCACGGTCTGGAGGTCGTCCACGCTGGCGGCGAGCAGCTTCTGCAGGCCGCCGAAGTGCTCCACCAGCCGGTCGATGATCGCCCCGGGCAGCCGGGGCACCTTCGCCAACAGCCGGAAACCGCGCGGCGAGACCGCCGAGTCCAGCGTCTCGGGCGAGCCGCTGTAGCCCAGCGCCCGTGCCACGACCGGGAGTTCGAGCAGCTCGGTGTGGGAGAGCGCGTCGAGCTCGGTCAGCGCCTCGGCGACCGTGCGGGAGCGCTTCGCGGTCGGCTCCGGCACGTAATCGCGCACGACCAGCTCGCGCTCCGGCTCGACGCCCGCGATCAACTCGTCGAGCTGGAGCGAGAGAAGCCGGCCGTCGGTGCCCAGCTCGACCACGTACTCCGCGATCTCGGTCGCGATCCGGCGGACCATTTCGAGGCGTTGGGCGACGGCCGTGACGTCCCGGACCGTCACCAGGTCCTCGATCTCCAGCGCGGAGAGCGTGCCCGCGACCTCGTCGAGCCGGAGCTTGTACCGCTCCAGGGTGGCGAGCGCCTGGTTGGCCCGGGAGAGGATCGCGGCGGACTCCTCCAGGACCCGGCGCTCCCCGTCCACGTAGAGCGCGATCAGGCGCATCGACTGCGAGACCGAGACGACCGGGAAGTTGCACTGCTTGGAGACCCGGTCCGCCGTGCGGTGGCGGGTGCCGGTCTCCTCGGTGGGGATGGAGGCGTCCGGGACCAGCTGCACGCCGGCCCGCAGGATCTTGGTCATGTCCTTGTCGAGGATCAGGGCTCCGTCGAGCTTGGCCAGCTCGCGCAGGCGCGTCGCGGTGAACTCCACGTCCAGCACGAATCCGCCGGTGCACATCGACTCGACGGTCTTGTCCATGCCGAGCACGATCAGTCCGCCGGTGTTGCCGCGGAGGATGCGCTCCAGGCCGTCCCGCAGCGCCATTCCGGGCGCGACGGCGCTCAGCGAGGCGCGCATCAGCGCCTCGTTACCGGTGCCTTGGCCGGACTTTCCGGGTGCTGCTGCCCGGTCGTTGGCTGCCACTGCACTCCTCCGGTCACAGGTTCGCGGTGCCCTTGCGTCCCTCGTTCCGTTCGTACGGACGGTCGAGACCAGGGCAAAGTCTACCGGCGCGCGTTCTCCTCCTGCGGGGCCTGTGCGCGGGACCGGCGCGGGAGGACCCTCAGCGCATCACCCATGTTGGCGACTTCTGTGACCTTCATACCGGCCGGGACCTTGCCCGGGTCGGTCGGGACCAGTGCGTGCGTGAAGCCCAGCCGGTGTGCCTCGGCCAGCCTGCGCTGGACGCCCGTGACCCGTCTGACCTCGCCCGCGAGGCCCACTTCGCCGATCGCCACGAGGTTCTTGGGCAGGGGGGTGTCGCTCGCCGCGCTGGCCAGTGCCAGCGCGACCGCGAGGTCCGCCGCGGGCTCGGAGAGCTTCACGCCGCCGACCGTCGCGCTGTAGATGTCCCGCTTGCCGAGCGCGCTGATCCGGCCGCGCTGCTCCAGCACGGCGAGCATCATCGAGACCCGGGACGTCTCCAGGCCCGAGGTGGTGCGCCGGGGTGAGGGGATCTGGGAATCGACCGTCAGCGCCTGCACTTCGGCGACCAGCGGGCGCTTGCCCTCCAGGGTGACGGTGAGGCAGGTGCCGGGCACGGGCTCGTCGCGCCGGGTGAGGAAGAGGCCGGAGGGGTCGGCGAGGCCGGTGATGCCCTCGTCGTGCAGCTCGAAGCAGCCGACCTCGTCGGTCGCGCCGTACCTGTTCTTGACGCCGCGCACGAGCCGCAGACGGGCGTGGCGGTCGCCCTCGAAGGACAGCACCACGTCCACGAGGTGCTCCAGCAGCCGGGGGCCCGCGATCGCCCCGTCCTTGGTGACGTGACCGACCAGCAGCGTGGACATGCCGCGCTCCTTGGAGGCCCGGATGAGGGCCCCGGCGACCTCCCGGACCTGCGCCATGCCGCCCGGCGCCCCGTCGATCTCGGGCGACGCGACGGTCTGCACGGAGTCGAGGACGAGGAGCGAGGGCTTGACCGCGTCCAGGTGGCCGAGGACGGCGGACAGGTCCGTCTCCGCGGCGAGGTAGAGGTGGTCGTTGATCGCCTTGATCCGGTCGGCGCGCAGCCGCACCTGGCTCGCGGACTCCTCGGCCGTGACGTAGAGCGTGCGGTGGTCGTCGCTCGCCGCCTTCGCGGCGACGTCCAGCAGCAGCGTCGACTTGCCGACGCCCGGCTCGCCCGCCAGGAGCACCACGGCCCCGGGCACGAGGCCGCCGCCGAGCACCCGGTCCAGCTCGCCGACGCCGGTCGACCTGGCGGTGGCCTGCCGGCTGTCGACCTGGCCGATGGGGAGCGCGGCGGCACTGACCCGGCCCGCCGCGGTGGTCCGCACGGCGGGGGCGCCGCCGAACTCCTCGACCGTCCCCCACGCCTGGCATTCGGGGCAACGGCCGAGCCATTTGGCGGTCGTCCAGCCGCACTCGGTGCAGCGGTAGGACGGCCGGTCCTTCGCGGATTTCGTACGGGCAGCCATGTCGCAACCGTATAGGTGGGGTCGGACAGTCCCGCCGGGTGCCGCCGGGCGCCGCCGGTCCGGAGCCGCCCGGAGGGCCTCGGGGAGGTCGCCCGGCGCGCACCGGGACGCTCCGGAGCGCACATCCGCCCGCGCCGGAGCGTCCTGGTGCGCGCCCGGAGCCGCTCGGCTTCGGCGGAATGAGGCATTCCTGTCCCCTTTCGAGGGATACGTTCACCCGTAAGGGTTAAAACTGCCGAAGGGTGGCCAAAGGTGTGCCTTGCGCTGCCTACGGTCGCAAGGTGACGAGCAGCAGTCTGGAGCCACCCACGCACACCACCGGCGCACACCGGGCGAGGCACGGTGCGCCCCACCTCTCGACGCACTCCTCGCCGTGCCGCCCGCCCGCTCGTTACGAACCACATCTCGACGGCCTGTTCACCTACTGCCTCTCCGTGCTCTGCGACCACGACGCCGCCGTCGAGGCGCTCGGCGGGGTGCTCGCGATCGCGGAGCGACAGGAGGGCCGTTGTCCGTCGGGCGAGGAGGAACGTAAATCCTGGCTCTACGCCCTGGCCAGGTGGATGTGCATGCGCAGGCTCGCCGAGCAGAAGCAGGACAGCAGGCCGCACCGGCACAAGGCCGGGAAGCGGCCGGGGAGGCTGCCGGCGCAGCAGGAGACGAAGCGGGCGGGCGGCCCGCCCGGCAAGCAGTCGGGCGGCTCCCCGGGCGGTCCCCCGGCCAAGCAACCGGGCGGTACGGCCGCCCCGGGGTCGCGCACCGGACGCCGTACGCCCCCGGCCGCCGCCGCGAAGACCCCCGCCGCCCCCCTCGTACCGGCCGGTGCGCAGGGCGGTCCCGGGCGCGCCCCCGAGTCCGAGGCGGCTGCCGAGGCGCACCGCCGCGAACTCGCCCAGCTGGCCTGGCCCGAGGCCGCGGGCACCACCCCCGAGCAGCGCGAGGCGCTCGAACTCGCGGTGCGCCACCGCCTCGCCCCGGGCGCCGTCGCCTCCGTCCTGGGCCTCGCCCCGGCGGCCGCCCGCGAGCTCCTGGCCGCCGCGGCCTGCGAGGTGGAACGCACCCGCGCCGCCCTAGCCGTCGCCGAGACCGGCAACTGCCCACTCGTCGCCCGGCTCACCGGAGACCGCCGCGTCCTGCTCTCCGCCACCCTGCGCCGCGAGCTCGTCCGGCACGTCGACGACTGCCCCCGCTGCCGCGGGGCCGCCGAGCGGGCCGGTGCCCGGGGGCCGTGGCCGGGCGCCGCGGTCGCCCAGGCCGCCACGCTGCCGGTCGTCGAGGCGCCCCGGCCCTCCGCGTACGTCGCGCTGGCGCACGCCCGGCGGAACCGCTCGGGCGGCCCGCGGTTCGACCGGGCGGGCTTCCCCATGGACCCGAAGGACCACGCCGCGCGCCGGGACCGGCTGCGGGCCGGGGTCGTCACGACGACGGTGGTCGCGACGGTCGTCGCGGCCCCGATGATCGCGCTGTGGACGGCCTACCGGGGCGCGCCGCAGACCGGCGGGGGCCGCGACGGCTCGTCGGTCGCCGCCACCGAGACCGACGCCCGGCACGATCACGACGGCGCCTCGGGCGGTCGGTACGAGAACGCGGGCAACGCCCGGCCCCGGCCCGACGCCCGTTTCGAGGACGGCCGGGCCCCGGACGTCTCGGCGGAGGTGGTCAGCGCGGGCCGGGACGGCGCCGGCGGACTCACCGTCGAGGCCCGCTCGTCCGGCAACACGACCCTGATCCGGCTGACCGCGTCGGGCGGCGCCCCCGTCGCCTGGTCGGCCCGCGCCAACGCGTCCTGGCTGGGCCTGAGCCGTTACTCGGGCACGCTCGCCGCGGGCGAGAGCGTCACGATCCGCGTCCTCGTGGACCACCGGCGGGAACCGCCCGGCCCGTGGAGCGCACGCGTCGAACTCGCCCCGTCGGGGGCCGCGGTGGTGATCCGGGGGCACGGGGCGGCGGAGCCGTCGCCCGGCGAACCCGGCCCGGCCGAACCCTCCGTGACCCCCGGCCCGTCCGTTCCGCCCGCGTCCTCGCCGCGGCCCACGCAGTCGACCGGGCCGACCCCCGGCCCCAGCGACACCGCACCTTCGCCGACGGACCCGGGCCCGACCGACCCGTCGTCCCCGGACCCGTCCCACACCCCGACCCCCACCGACCCGGGCGGCTCCGCACCACCGGACTGAGGACGCCGGGACCGCCCGGACCGCCGGAACCGCCGGGACGACCCGGACGACCCGGACCGCCCGGACGACCGGGGCGACCCGGCCCGGTCACGTCCTCACGCCCGTACGGTCACCCGCGGGCCGTCATTCCGGATCGACCGGGTCCGCCGGGTGCGGGGCCATCGGCAGGAGCGCGGACAGGCGCTCCTCGCACAGCTCGACCAGGCGCGCGTACGCCTTCTTGCCCATCAGCTCGACGAGTTCGGGGCGGTAGGTCACGTAGACCGGCTCCCCGGCCCCGTGCGCCGAGGTCGCCGACGTGCACCACCAGTGCAGGTCGTGGCCGCCCGGACCCCAGCCCCTGCGGTCGTACTCGCCGATCGACACCTGGAGGACCCGGGTGTCGTCGGGCCGGTCGATCCAGTCGTACGTGCGCCGGATCGGCAGCTGCCAGCAGACGTCCGGCTTGGTCTCCAGGGGCTCCCGCCCCTCCCGCAGCGCCAGGATGTGCAGCGAACAGCCCGCGCCCGCCGCGAAGCCGGGGCGGTTCTGGAAGATGCAGGAGCCCTTCCAGCGCCGCGTCTGGCGTTCCCCGTCGTCGTCGACCTCGACCCAGCCCGTCTCCGTACCGACGTCGTGGAACTGCCACAGCTCGGGGGTCAGCCGCGCGACGTGCCCCGCCACCCGCTCCTCGTCGCCCTCGTCCGAGAAGTGCGCGCCCAGCGTGCAGCACCCGTCGTCCGCGCGCCCCGCCTGGATGCCCTGGCAGCCGCTGCCGAAGATGCAGGTCCACCTGGAGGTCAGCCAGGTCAGGTCGCAACGGAAGATCTGCTCGTCGTCCGCGGGGTCCGGGAACTCGACCCAGGCGCGCGCGAAATCGATCCCCTTCTCGTCCTCGACCCGGTCCGGCCCGTTCACTTCCTGCCGCATCTCCTGCTTCGTTCTCTGCTTCTTCGTGTTTTTGCCCGGCTTCGCCTTTTTCGTCTTTGGCACGCGCCAAGGGTAAGTCCGCGGGGCCGGTAGCGTTCCGGGTATGAGACTCGGAGTCCTCGACGTGGGTTCGAACACGGTGCACCTGCTGGTGGTGGACGCGCACCCCGGTGCGCGCCCCCTGCCCGCGCACTCGCACAAGGCGGAACTGCGCCTGGCCGAACTCCTCGACGGGGACGGGGCGATCGGTCCCGAGGGCGTGGACCGGCTGGTCGCGACGATCACCGACGCGCTCCAGGCCGCCGAGGACAAGGGGTGCGAGGACGTCCTGCCGTTCGCCACGTCCGCGGTGCGCGAGGCGAGCAACGTCGACCAGGTGCTGGCCCGGGTGCGCGACGAGACGGGCGTCGAACTCACCGTCCTCAGCGGCGCGGAGGAGGCCCGGCTCACCTTCCTCGCCGCCCGCCGCTGGTACGGCTGGTCGTCGGGGCGGCTGCTGGTGCTGGACATCGGGGGCGGTTCGCTGGAGATCGCCTACGGCATGGACGAGGAGCCGACCGCCGCGGTGTCGCTGCCGCTCGGGGCCGGCCGGCTCACCGCCGGATGGCTGCCGGGCGACCCGCCGGACCCGGCGGAGGTGAAGGCGCTGCGCCGCCACGTGCGGGCCGGCATCGCCCGCAGCGTCGGGGAGTTCACCCGCCTCGGCCGCCCGGACCATGTCGTGGCCACGTCCAAGACCTTCAAGCAGCTCGCCAGGATCGCGGGCGCCGCGCGCTCCACCGAGGGCCTGTACGTGCAGCGCGGCCTCACCCGCAAGGCGCTGGAGGACTGGGTGCCGAAGCTGGCGACGATGACCGTCGAGCAGCGGAGCACCCTGCCCGGCGTCTCCGAGGGCCGGGCCGGACAGCTGCTCGCCGGGGCGCTGGTCGCCGAGGGGGCCATGGACCTGTTCGGGGTCGAGGAGCTGGAGATCTGTCCCTGGGCGCTGCGCGAGGGCGTCATCCTGCGCCGCCTGGACCACCTGCCGGCGGAACGGGCCGCGCTGAGCTGAGCGGGGATGCGCTGAGCTGGGCGGGGGCGCGCCGGCCGGGGGCGCAGGGGTCGTGCGGGAAGCGCCGAGCCCGTACGGAGGGCCGGTCGGAGCCCGTACGGAAGCCTGGTCCGGGGACTGTACGGGGGTCCGGCCGGGCCCGTGCGGGAGGCGGTTCCGGGGGCCGTGCGGCGGCCGGAATCCGTCACATGGCCCTTCTCACTTTCCGCCCGGAGCCCTCGGTCCGGCGTACGGCTGCCCGTACGCTGTTCCAGTGGCAGAACCAGTGGTGCGCATCCCGGATGCGAAGGTCGCCCTGTCGACGGCCTCCGTCTACCCGGAGTCGACGGCGACGGCCTTCGAGATCGCCGCGCGTCTCGGTTACGACGGCGTCGAGGTCATGGTGTGGACCGATCCGGTCAGCCAGGACATCGAGGCGCTGCGCAGGCTCTCGGACCACCAC
This sequence comes from Streptomyces sp. NPDC006435, assembly GCF_040612315.1. Classification (NCBI taxonomy): domain Bacteria; kingdom Bacillati; phylum Actinomycetota; class Actinomycetes; order Kitasatosporales; family Streptomycetaceae; genus Streptomyces; species Streptomyces sp. NPDC006435. The sequence continues at coordinate 11,565 of NZ_JBEXPY010000039.1, read as the reverse complement.
CGGGTACCGATCCTCGCCGTCCACGCGCCCTGTCTGCTGATCACCCAGCGCGTCTGGTCCACCGATCCGTGGGTGAAGCTCCAGCGGGCCCGGAACGCCGCGGAGAAGCTGGGGGCGACGACCGTGGTCGTCCACCCGCCGTTCCGTTGGCAGCGCAACTACGCGCGCGACTTCGTCAACGGGATCTGGCGCATGGCCGACGAGACCGACGTGCGGTTCGCCGTCGAGAACATGTACCCGTGGCGCTACCGGGACCGCGAGATGCTCGCGTACGCCCCCGACTGGGACGTCACCAACAACGACTACCGCCACTTCACCGTGGACCTCTCGCACACCGCGACGGCCCGCACCGACGGCATGGCCATGGTCGAACGGATGGGCGACCGCCTCGCCCACATCCACCTCGCCGACGGCAAGGGCTCCAACAAGGACGAGCACCTCGTGCCCGGCCGCGGCGACCAGCCCTGCGCCGAACTCCTGGAGCACCTGGCCCGCACCGGCTTCGACGGCCACGTCGTCATCGAGGTCAACACCCGCCGCGCCATGTCCACCGCCGAACGCGAGGCCGACCTGGCGGAGGCCCTCGCCTTCACCCGGCTCCACCTGGCGTCGTCCCCGGACCGGGCGCCGCGCCCGTGACCGACGGCCCCAAGCGCCGCGGCCGCCCCTCCCGCACCACCGCTCCCGGCGGCCCCGACGCGCGCACCCGCATCCTCGACGCGGCCCGCGCCGAATTCGCGGAGCGCGGCTACGACAGGACGTCGATCCGAGGCGTGGCCAGGGCGGCGGGCGTGGATTCCGCCCTGGTCCACCACTACTTCGGCACGAAGGACGAGGTCTTCGCCGCCGCCGTCGAGCTCTCCTTCGAACCGGCCCTGGTGATCCCGGCCGTCCTGGGCGAGGGCACGGACGGCCTGGGGGAACGGCTGGCCCGCTACTTCCTCTCCGTGTGGGAGAACCCGGCGTCCAGGGCCCCGCTGCTGGCGATCATGCGGTCCGCGCTGACGCACGAGGCGGCGGCGAAGGTGCTGCGGGGCTTCGTGCTGCGCCGGCTCCTGGAACGCGTGGCGGAGGCACTGGACGTACCGGACGCCACGTTCCGCGCGGAGCTGGCGGCCTCGCACATGATCGGGATCGTGATGCTGCGTTACGTGCTCCGGACCGAGCCGCTGGCGTCGGCGCCGCCCGAGAGGATCGTCGAGCTGGTCGCGCCGACGCTCCAGCGCTATCTGACGGAGACCTGAGCCCCGCGGCACGGCGGGCACGGCACTTCGTGACCCGCCCGGTCGCCCGTCCCGCCCCCGGTCCCGTAGCGTTTCCGTCCCGCCCACCCATCGAGCAACCCGTCCCGCATGGCGGACGACGTGTCCAGATCTTGGAGCCGGGGGCGTACGCTCGGAGGCAGTCTTTGATGTCGAAGGAGCGAGAGACGATGCCCCAGCTGAGGTCCCGCACTGTCACCCACGGCCGCAACATGGCGGGCGCCCGCGCCCTTATGCGGGCCTCGGGCGTAGCGAGCGAGGACATCGGCAAGCCGATCATCGCGGTCGCCAACTCCTTCACCGAGTTCGTCCCCGGCCACACCCACCTGGCGCCGGTCGGCCGGATCGTCTCCGAGGCCATCACGGCCGCGGGCGCCGTGCCGCGCGAGTTCAACACCATCGCCGTCGACGACGGCATCGCGATGGGCCACGGCGGGATGCTCTACAGCCTCCCCTCCCGCGACCTGATCGCCGACTCCGTCGAGTACATGGTCGAGGCGCACTGCGCGGACGCGCTGATCTGCATCTCCAACTGCGACAAGATCACCCCCGGCATGCTGATGGCCGCGATGCGCCTCGACATCCCGACGGTCTTCGTCTCCGGCGGCCCGATGGAGGCCGGCAAGGCCACCCTCGTCGACGGCACGGTCCGCAAGCTCGACCTGGTCAACGCGATCAGCGACGCCGTGGACGAGAGCATCTCGGACGAGGACATCCTCCGCATCGAGGAGAACGCCTGTCCCACCTGCGGCAGCTGTTCCGGCATGTTCACCGCCAACTCGATGAACTGCCTGACCGAGGCCCTGGGCCTGTCCCTGCCGGGCAACGGCTCGGTCCTCGCCACGCACACCGCCCGCCGGGCGCTGTACGAGGAGGCCGGCCGCACGGTCGTCGAGATCACCAGGCGCTACTACGAGCAGGACGACGCGACGGTCCTGCCCCGCTCCATCGGCACCCGGGCCGCGTTCGACAACGCGATGGCGCTCGACATCGCGATGGGCGGCTCCACCAACACGATCCTGCACCTGCTGGCCGCCGCGCAGGAGGCCGAGCTGGACTACGACCTCGCCGACATCGACGCGGTCTCGCGCCGAGTCCCCTGCCTGGCGAAGGTCGCGCCCAACGTGGCCCCCGGCGGCACGTACTACATGGAGGACGTGCACCGGGCCGGCGGCATCCCCGCCATCCTCGGCGAGCTGCACCGCGGCGGACTGCTCGACGAGAACGTGCACTCGGTCCACTCCGGCTCCCTCGCCGAGTGGCTGAAGAACTGGGACGTCCGCGGCGGCTCCCCGTCCCCCGAGGCCGTCGAGCTGTGGCACGCGGCCCCCGGATGCGTCCGTTCCGCCACCGCCTTCTCGCAGTCCGAGCGCTGGGACTCCCTCGACCTCGACGCCGCCGGCGGCTGCATCCGCGACCTGGCGCACGCGTACTCCGAGGACGGCGGCCTGGCGGTCCTCAAGGGGAACCTCGCGGTGGACGGCTGCGTCGTGAAGACGGCGGGCGTCGACGAGTCGATCTGGACCTTCGAGGGCCCGGCGGTCGTCTGCGAGTCGCAGGACGAGGCCGTCGACAAGATCCTCCGCAAGGAGATCAAGGAGGGCGACGTCGTCGTCATCCGTTACGAGGGCCCGCGCGGCGGCCCCGGCATGCAGGAGATGCTCTACCCCACCTCCTTCCTCAAGGGCCGCGGCCTCGGCAAGAGCTGCGCCCTGGTGACCGACGGCCGCTTCTCCGGCGGCACGTCGGGCCTGTCCATCGGCCACGCGTCGCCGGAGGCCGCGTCGGGCGGCACGATCGCGCTGGTCGAGGACGGCGACCGGATCAGGATCGACATCCCGAACCGCTCGATCGAGCTGCTGGTCCCCGAGGCCGAGCTGGCCGGTCGCCGCGAGGCGCTGAACGGCGTGTACGCGCCGAAGAACCGCGAGCGCAAGGTCTCGGTGGCGCTGCGCGCGTACGCCGCGATGGCCACGAGCGCGGACCGGGGCGCGGTGCGGGACGTGACCAGGCTCGGCTGACGATCCGACGACGGCCCCGAGCCCGAGGGCCCGTCGGCCCGCCGACCGGGAAGGCCCGGCCCCCGCTTCCACCCGGGGACCGGGCCTCTCCCACGAACGGTCCCGGGTCCCGGGGCCACCGCCCCGGCGGCCCCGCCCCGCGTTCACCAGCCGGCGGGGTCCTTCCCGTCCACGGCGAACACCGACCCGTCGGGCGCCGTCCCGAAGACGGTCCGCTCGGCGGCCACGGGCGCGGGCAGCGCCGAGGAGTACGTGAGCCTCCCGCCCCGCAGCCGCGGACCCGTCTGGCCCAGCAACGTGCCGCGCTCGGTGTCCACGGCGAGCAGCCGCCCGTCCGCCGCGGAGAAGTACAGCCGGTTCCCGGCGGCGAGCACGGGGGCCGAGGTCCGTCCGGCAGCGGTCTCCAGCTGCCAGCGCACCGCCTTCTCCTCGTCCCCGGGGCGGGTGTCGACGGCGACCAGGGTCCCGCCGTGCGCCAGCAGATAAGCGGTGTCGCCGCCCACCACGACCTCCGGCTCGTTCATCCGGAACGGCAGCGCCACCCGTTCGACGTGCCGCCGCCCGGGGTCGTAGCGGACCAGCCCGACCGTCTGGGCGTCCCCGTTCATGGCGGTCAGGACGAGCGTTCCGGCCGCTGATCCCACCGGGGTCAGCATCCCGTCCAGCCGCCGCTGCCACGTCGAGCGCCCCGTCTTCGCGTCCACGGCCGTGATCAGCGTGGTGGAACCGTAGGCCGAGTGCTCGAACGCGTAGGCCAGCCCCGTCGCCCCGTCGTACAGCGCGTAGTCCGGGCGCTGGTGGCCGGTGAGCGGATGCCGCCACAGGGACACCCCGGTCGCCGCGTCGAGCGCCTCGGTCGTGCCGTCCTCGGCGACGAGCAGCAGCGAGTCGCCCGCGGCGAACGGCGTGCCCAGGTACGCGGAGAGATCCGCGTCCCAGACCTGCTCGCCCCGGGCGGGGTCGTACGCCCGGAGCTTCCCGCCCGGCACCGCCGTGTGCACCAGGCCGCCGGATACCGACACGACACCGACCGCCGAGGCGTCGTCGGCCCCGGTGCCGGAGTCGGCCCCGGGACCGGAATCGCCGTCGGTCGCCGAGGCGGTACGGGACCACAGCACCCGGCCGTCCGAGGGGTCCAGCCGGGCGACACCGACACCGCCCGCCGCGCAGTACAGCGCGACGGGGCCGTCGTCGTCCGTCCCTCCGGATCCGCCGTCCGATGCCTCGGAGCCGCCCGAGGAGTCCTGCCCGCCGGCACCGCCCGAACCGGCACCGTCCGACGCCTCCGCCCCGTCGGTCCCGTCGGCCCCTCCTGCCGGGGAGCAGACCGGCGTGGAGCTTCCGGCGGTACGCAGCGACGTCCGCCACGGCGCGAACGAGTCCGCCACACCCTTGGCCCCGCCGGCCCCACCCGACTCACCGGTACCGCCCGAACCTCCGGAACCACCCACCGCACCGGCCGCCCACACCCCACCGGCACCCACGACCAGCAGAGCCGCGGTGGCCGCCAGCCACCGCCGCCCGGGCCCCTTGCCGGCCCCCCTGCCCGTCGTCCTGCCGACCGCCCCGCCGGTCCGGTCGCCCCCGTCCGCCTTCCCGCCGCCCGGCGCGCCCGCGCCCACATGCGTGTCGGTGTCCGGGCCGGCGTCCGCGTCGCTCCCCGGCACCAGCGCCGACACCGCCGCCGTCGGCTCGAAGGCCGCAGCCGGTCGCCGCTGCGACGGTATGAACGCGGCGGCCTCGTACGACGGGGGCCGCAGCGCCTTCATGATCTCGTCCGGGGTGGGCCGCCCGGCGGGGTCCTTCGCCAGGCACTGCCCGATCAGCGGGGCCAGGTCCTCCGGCACGCCCGCCAGATCGGCCTCGTCGTGCACCACCTGGTAGGCCACGATGTACGGGCTGTCCGAGTCGAAGGGCCCCCGGCCGGTCGCCGCGTGGACGAGCACGCCCCCCAGGGCGAACACGTCGGCGGCGGGCCCGACCTCGCGCGGTCGCTGGAACTGCTCGGGCGCCATGTACGGCGGCGAGCCGATCAACTTGCCCGTCTCGGTGCGCAGATCGCTGTCGTAGGGCCGGGAGATCCCGAAGTCGATGACCTTGGGGCCGGAGTCGGAGAGCAGTACGTTGCTCGGCTTGAGGTCGCGGTGGATCACCCCGGCCCGGTGGATGTCGCGCAGCGCCTCGGCGAGTCCGGCCGTCAGCCTGCGCAGTTCCGCGGGGGCCATCGGTCCGTTCCGCTTCACCTGGTCGGCGAGGGTGGGGCCGGGTACGTACAGGGTGGCCATCCAGGGCAGCACCGCGTCCGGATCGGCGTCGACCACCGGCGCGGTGAAGGCGCCGCTGACCCGCCGGGCGGCCCCGACCTCCTGCCGGAAACGCGCCCTGAACTCGGGATCCGACGCGTACTGCTGGTGCACCACCTTGACGGCGAGCTGAAGGCCGGAGGCGGAGCGCGCCAGATGCACCACGCCCATGCCGCCCGCGCCGAGACGCGCCTCAAGGCAGTACTGCCCGGCGTACTCCGGATGCTCCGCTTCCGGATTGGCCCCGGTACCTCGCAGCGGCGGCATCGCCCACCCCCGTGTGTTCGTCCGCAAGCGCGACGCACGGAGCCTAGTCGATGGTGCGTGCGATCCGGGTGGAGCTATGTAGCCTGCGCGTCGTACACCGTCTCTCAACGGGGGAGGGCCGCATGGCCACGGAAGAACGCATGGAAGAGCACGTCGCCGAAACCGCCGCCGACGACACCGAGGACCTGGCGACGGCCGGCTCCGACGACGTCACCAGGTACCCGATCGCACCCGGCTACCGCGTCAACGTCCGCCGGGGACCGGGCACCAAGTACGGGATCGTCAGGACCCTCCCGTACGGGATGCGGGTCCCGGTCTACTGCCAGAAGCCGGGGGAGCGGGTCACCGGCCCGTACGGCACCTCGAACCTCTGGGACAACATCGCCAACGGCCAGTTCGTGGCGGACGCCTACGTCCACACCGGCAGCGACGGCTACATCGCCCCGCGCTGCGACTGACGACGCCCGGCGGGCACGGGGCGCGGGGGAGGGCGCGGGCGTGACGGGGATCGCGGCCGGGGCGGCGACGGCACGGGGATAATCGACCCCGTGAGCGAGAACAGCGAAGCCCCCGGTTCCGGTACCACGCCCGGCAGCACCGCGCCCGGTACCGCCCCCGGCCCGCAGCCCGAGCCCCTGCGCTTCTTCGGTACGACCTGGGTCGACCACAGCGGGGGCTACGGGCTGCGCCGCGTCGGGGTCTCGATCGGCTCCCTGGCCGCCGCGGTCGCCGCCGGATTCGTGCTCCGCTTCGCCTACCAGGGGCTGGAGATCGCCGACGTGGGCGGTTTCGTCGGCATGCTGGTGGTCCTGATGTTCGCCATCTGCAGCGCCATCGCCTTCCGCAAGACGTGGGAGGGGTTCGGCCGCCGCCCCGCCGACCCGGTGCGCGAGGCCAATCTGCGCGGCCTCAAGACGATCGGCTTCGTCGGCTCGCTGGTCGCGTACTTCCTCCGTACGTTCCGGGAGGCGCCGGGCGAGCGACTGCACCGCACGGAGTACGAGACGGCCCTGGCCCGTTACGAGAAGCGCCGCTCGGCCCGCACCGGGAACCCGGCGGCCCGCAAGAACACCAAGGGCAAGCGCCCCAAGCGCAAGTAACCCGCACTCCCGCCCCGCCCCCGTACTCCGCTCGCGCTCGCCCCGTCCCGCCCCGCGCTCCGTCCTGTCGGCTTCCTTGACGGGCGGATGAGCCCGGAGAAATATTCATCGCATGATGAATTCTTCGGGCGTCGCCGTCGAGGCCCGCGGCCTCACCGTCGTACGAGGCAACCGCACCGTCCTCCGCGGCCTCGACTTCACCGTCCGGCCCGGCAGGATCACCGGCCTCCTCGGCCCCTCCGGCTGCGGCAAGTCCACCCTGATGCGTGCCGTCGTGGGCACCCAGGCCAAGGTCGCCGGCACCCTCCTCGTGCTGGGCAGCCCCGCGGGCCATCCCACCCTCCGCCCGCGCGTCGGCTACGTCACCCAGGACCCGTCGGTCTACACCGACCTGACCGTCCGGCAGAACCTCGACTACTTCGCGGCGATCCTCCGACCGGGGCGCCGGCACCGGGACGCCCGCCGCGCCGACGTCGCGCGCGTCCTCGCCGAGGTCGACCTGGCCGACCGCGCCGACGCCCTCGCCGGAGCCCTCTCCGGCGGCCAGCTCGCCCGGGTCTCCCTGGCCGTGGCCCTGCTCGGCGCCCCGGAACTCCTGGTCCTCGACGAACCGACCGTGGGCCTGGACCCCGTGCTCCGCCGCGACCTGTGGAACCTCTTCCACCGCCTCGCCGACGAGCACGGCACCACCCTCCTCGTCTCCTCCCACGTCATGGACGAGGCCGAACGCTGCCACCGGCTGCTCCTCATGCGCGAGGGCGCGATCCTCGCCGACGGCACCCCCGGGGCACTGCGCACCGCCGCCCGCGCCGACACCGTCGAAGCGGCCTTCCTCCACCTGGTCGACCGCGCCGCCACCCGTCAGGAGACCGCCGAATGAGCCCGGCCCGCGTCCTCGCCACCGCCGCCCGGGTCCTGCGCCAACTGGCCCACGACCCCCGCACCGTCGCCCTGCTGCTCCTGATCCCGGTCCTGATGATCACGCTGCTCCGGTACGTGTTCGACGGCAGCCCCAGCACCTTCGACGCCATCGGCGCCTCGCTCCTCGGCATCTTCCCGCTGATCACGATGTTCCTGGTGACCTCGATCGCCACCCTGCGCGAACGCACCTCCGGCACCCTCGAACGCCTCCTTGCGATGCCGCTCGGCAAGGGCGACCTGATCGCCGGCTACGCCCTCGCGTTCGGCGCCGTCGCGATCCTCCAGTCCCTGCTGGCCACCGCGGTCTCGGTGTGGGCGCTCGGCCTGGACGTCATCGGCTCCCCGTGGCTGCTGCTCCTCGTCGCCCTGCTCGACGCGCTGCTCGGCACGGCCCTGGGCCTGTTCGTCTCGGCCTTCGCCGCGTCCGAGTTCCAGGCCGTCCAGTTCATGCCCGCCGTGATCTTCCCGCAGCTCCTGCTCTGCGGACTCTTCGTCCCCCGCGACCGGATGGCCCCCGCCCTCGAAGCACTCTCGAACGTCCTGCCCATGTCGTACGCGGTCGACGGCATGAACGAGGTCCTCCACCATCCCGACGTCACCGGCGACTTCGTCCGCGACGTCGTGGTCGTCGCGGGCTGCGCCGTCCTGGTCCTCGCCCTCGGCGCCGCCACCCTCCGCCGCCGCACGGCCTGAGCCGCCCCGGTGCGAGGATGACGGCGTCGGCACGACGCCACGACACACCGTCACCACGACACACCGTCACCACGACGCGCCGTCGGCACGACGCACCGAGATCCGCGAGCACCGCCCGGAGGGTGAACCACATGACCCAGACAGTTGCAGTCCTCGGCACCGGAAAGATCGGCGAGGCCCTGCTCAGCGGCATGATCCGGGCAGGCTGGCGCCCGGGGAACCTGCTGGTCACCACCCGCCGCTCCGAGCGCGCCGAGGAACTCCACAACCGCTACGGCGTCGAGTCCGTCACCAACGCCGATGCCGCCGCCCGCGCCGACATCCTCATCCTCGCGGTCAAGCCCCAGGACATGGGCCGGCTGCTCGACGAACTCGCCCCGCATGTCACCGCCGACCGCCTGGTCATCAGCGCCGCCGCGGGCATCACGACCGCCTTCATCGAGGACCGCCTCGCCGAGGGGACCCCGGTCGTGCGCGTCATGCCGAACACCCCCGTCCTCGTCGACGAGGGCATGTCCGTCATCTCCGCGGGCAGCCACGCCACCACCGGCCACCTCGACGCCGCCGAGGCGATCTTCGGCGGCGTCGGCAAGACCCTCCGTGTCCCCGAGTCCCAGCAGGACGCGGCGACCGCCCTCTCCGGCTCCGGCCCCGCCTACTTCTACTTCCTCGTCGAGGCGATGACCGACGCGGGCATCCTGCTCGGCCTGCCCCGCGCCCAGGCCCACGAGCTGATCGTCCAGGCCGCCATCGGCGCCGCCGTCATGCTCCGCGACAGCGGCGAGCACCCGGTCAAGCTCCGCGAGGCCGTCACCAGCCCGGCCGGCACCACCATCAGCGCCATCCGCGAGCTGGAGAACCACGGCGTGCGCGCCGCGCTCATCGCCGCCCTCGAAGCCGCCCGCGACCGCAGCCGCGAACTCGCCTCCGGCAACGGCTGAGCCCCTACCGGGCGGACGCGCCCCTCAGCACGTCCTCCGTGGTCACGACCCGGGCGAACCGCCCGCCGTGCAGCGACACCGCCGTCGCCCGGGTCAGCTCCTCCGCGGTCTGCGTCCAGCCGAAGGGCCCGGCCAGGTCGAAGGTGTGCATCGCATCCAGCGGGAACAGCACGTCGTACCCGAGGTTCCCGCCCATCCGCGCGGTGGTCTCGTTGCACATGTTCGTCTGGATGCCCACGACCACGAACTGCGAGACGCCCGCACCCTTCAGCCAGGCGTCCAGATCCGGCTCCCCGTAGAACGCCGAGTTCACGGTCTTCCGGACCAGCACCTCCGGCCCGGAACCCTTCCCGCGCCGCTCCTCGACGAAGTCCTTGAACTCGTTCCCCCCGGTGCCCGGCTCCAGCGGCGACCCGGGGTGCAACGAGTCGTGCCGTACGAACACCACCGGACGCCCCGTCTCCTGCCAGGCATCGATCAGCGCCGCGATGTTCCGCTCCGCGTCGGGGTTGTTCCGCCGTCCCCAGAACTCGTGCTCGAAGCCCTTCTGCACATCGATGACGATCAGGGCCGCGTTGTTGTTGATCTCCGTGTTCTCCATGTCCTCGATCCTGCTGACCCGCGGGCCGGGGTCCCAGAGGCAGAAAAGACGGCGATCGATGGTTTACTGCCAAGGTGCCGACACCGACACCGACACCGGGGCCAGCGCCTCAGCGCATCGCCCTCCTCGCCTTCCCCGGCGTCCGGGCCTTCGACGTCTCCGTCGTCCAGGAGGTCTGGGGCCGTGACCGCGCCCCCCGCGGCGTACCGCCCTTCGAACTCCGCCGTGTCGCCGCCGACCCCGCCGTGCCCGTCCCCCTGGGCGGCTTCCTCTCCCTCACCGCCGACCGCGGCCTCGACTGGCTGGACCGCGCGGACCTCGTCGTCGTCCCCGGTGTCGAGGACCCGGACGCCGACGTCCCCGAGCCCGTACTCGACGCCCTGCGCCGCGCCCATGCCGCCGGCACCCCGCTCGCCGCGCTCTGCGCAGGGGCCTTCGTCCTCGCCCGGGCCGGCCTCCTCGACGGCCGCCGCGCGGTCACCCACTGGTACCTCGCCGACCGCCTGAGCGCCCGGCACCCCCACGTACGCGTCGAACCGGACGCCCTCTTCGTCGAGGACACCGGCATCTGGACCTCCGCGGGCGTCGCCGCCGGCATCGACCTCTGCCTCCACCTCGTCCGTACCGTCCACGGCGCGGAGGCCGCCGCGGCCGTCGCGCGCGCCATGGTCACCGCCCCGTTCCGCACCGGCACCCAGGCCCAGTTCATCGAGCACCCCACACCCCGGGCCGACCGGGACGCCGACGCCCTCGCCTCGGTACGGGCCTTCGCCCTGGCCCACCTGTCCGAGCCCCACACGGTCGCCGGCCTCGCCGCCCGCGCCGGGATGTCCCCCCGTTCCTTCGCCCGCCACTTCCAGGCCGGCACCGGGACGACCCCTCTGCGCTGGCTGATCACCCAACGCGTCGCAGCGGCCCAGAAGCTCCTGGAACGCACCGACCTCCCCCTCCCCGAGGTCGCCCGGCGCACCGGCTTCGGCAGCGAGGTCACCATGCGCCAGCACTTCGCGACCCACCTCTCCACCAGCCCCCGTGCCTACCGCCTGGCCTTCCACCAGGACACGACGCGATCCCGGGGTTGACACTGCTTGCCCCGATCCGTAGTGTGCTCCGAGTTGTCCGACGTGAGAACCGACTCCGGTCGGCCCCGGACGACCATTCCGCAGTATTCACATCGAGTCGGCGACATCTGTCGCCCGGTTTTCCGTGTGCATTTGTGGAATGAGGAAACCGCGTTCGAAGGAACGCAGCCCCGATTGGTGTCGGGGCCCTGGATTCCGCTAAAGTCTCACCAGTCGGAACGGCCCAACGGCCGGGAAGACAAATCCCGCTGACTGGGAATCAGGCCCGAAAGGATCTGATAGAGTCGGAAGGGCCGGAAAGGGAAAACGCGGAAGCGGAGGACCTGGAAGGCGAATCCCGCTGACTGGGAATCGGGTCCGGAAGGATCTGATAG
>NZ_JBEXPY010000038.1:0-78965 GCF_040612315.1 Streptomyces sp. NPDC006435 | reverse complement strand
CGGCCAGTCCCGACGCGGCAGGCTGCCCGTCGGGCACGGCGGCTGGGGCCGGGGCCGGGGCCGGGGCCGGGGCCGGGGCGACGGTCACCGCCGCGGCGGTGGCCGGGGGCTCCCGGTGCCCGTCCGCCGCGGCACCCGACGGATCCGACGGCACCGGAATCGATTCCGGCCGGGACACCGCGCCGGCAATCGGCACCGGCACACCGTCGAGGTGCGGCCGGACCAGGACGGACCTCGGGCTGTCCCCGGCGAGCAGCCGCAGCAGCAGCCGCAGACCGGCCTCCGGGGCAAGCCCCTCGGTCCCGCTCGGCTCCGCCGGGGCCGCACCGCTCCCCCGGGCCGAGGGCCTGGCGGACTGCGGCCGGTCCCAGCCCGGCTCGAACTCCACCCGTCGCATGGTGAAGCCCTCGACCTGGGCCAGCACGGCGCCGTCCGGGGCGATCAGGTCGATGTCGCCGACCGCCGTGTCCGGGTCGGACGGGGCTCGCCGGACGTGGCTGTACAGCTGCGCCGGCAGGTCGGCGTGGACGACCAGCCGGCGGTAGAGGAAGGGCACGAAGGCCCCCTCGCCGGAGGAACGCACCCCGGCCGTGGCGGTGTCGAGCAGGGCCGGGTGCAGGCGGTGCTCACGCAGGTCGTCGACGAGGGCCGGCAGCAGCGCCAGCCGCAGCAGCCGTTCCTCGTCGCGCTGTTGGACGTCCTCGATGTTGCGCCAGCGCGGGCCCATGGTGAAGGCCAGGTCGGTCGGCACCTTGTCGACGGGCCGGGTACCGGTCGCCTCCAGACCCGCGCGCAGGCCCTCGATGTCGACGCGGCGCGGCGCGGCGTCGACCGTCGCGGCCCGGCCGGTGACGTGCTCGGTCCACGCCTCGTCGGGCCGGTCCGCCGGGCGGGAGGCGACGGTGAAGTCGTACCCGGTCCCGTCCGCGGCCCCGGTGAAGACCACCCGCAGTCGGCGGACCCGCTCGTCCGAGAACGGTGCCCGGAAGACGACGTCGCAGAGCTCGACCGCGCCGCCGGGGGTGGCGAGGTGCTCGGTGAAGAGGTTGACCACCAGGTCGACGTAGCCCGATCCGGGCAGCAGCGGCACCCGTCCGACCCGGTGCTCGTCCAGGATCCAGTGGGTCGCGGCGCCGAAGTCCTTCTCCCAGCTGAAGGCGGGTTCCGGGTCCTCGGACGGCCGGCCGTCCGCGAGTCGCGCGACCAGCTCGGCCAGGCCGCCGAGGTCGGGACCGTCGGGGTCGACCATCCCCTCGCCGAGCCAGACCGGCCAGCCGACGTCGAGCACCCGGGCGGCGTGGAACGGCAGCGCCTGGGCGGCCGCGTCGAGGAAGGCGTTGGCCGCGGCGTAGTCGCCCGAACCGACCAGTCCCTCGGCCGCGGCGCGGCTGCCGAACAGTACGACGAAGTCCAGCAGCGGACGGTCGGCGAGGGCCTCCGCCAGCAGCACCGCACCGGCCGTCTTCGGGGCCAGCACCGCCTCGGCGTGCGCCCGTTCCCGGAAGGCCACCATCCGGCCGTCGCCGACACCGGCCAGGTGGAAGACGCCGTTCACGGCACCGAACCTGTCCCGGGCCGCGTCGAGGGCGGCCGACACCACACCGGGTTCGGCGACGTCGCCGCCGACCGCGAGCGCCTCGGCGCCGAGTGCGGCGATCTCGGTCAGCGCGGCGCGGGCCCGCCGGACGAACGGGTCGTCGGGGTCCGCCCCGGGGGCCGTCGGGTCCCGGCGGCCGAGCAGCACCAGTCTCGGGCGCAGACCCGAGCCCGCGAGACGGCGGGCGAGGGCGAGGCCCAGACCGCCGAACCCGCCGGTGATCAGGTAGACGCCCCGCTCGCGGAGCGGCTCGCGGACCGGCGCCGGCAGCGGCAGCGGCTGCTCGACGGGCACCCAGCGCCGGGAGCCGCGCAGCGCGACCACCGGTTCCCGTGTCGGCCGGGCCAGTTCGGCGGCCAGCTCGGCGATTCCGGTCCGCCTCGCCACGTCCACCACGCCGACCCGCATGCCGGGCTCCTCGGCGGCGAGCGTACGGGCGAACGCGACCGCCGTGGCGCGGGCCGGGGCGAGCTGCTCGCCGCCGCTCACGTCCACCGCCTCGCTGGTGAGGACGAGGAAGCGGGGCGCGGGCCGGCCGGGCGGCCGCGTCATGGCCGCCCTGGCGAGCGCCGCCAGGCTGTGCAGGGCGGTGTCGAGCTGCCCTGCGAGCGGCTCCTCGACCGGCCGGGCGGAGGAGTCGAAGCCGGCCGCGTGCAGCACCAGGTCGGCGTGGACGCCGCGCTCGGCCAGCGTGGCCGCTGCCTCGGCGAGGTCCGCGGGCTCGCCGAGCCGGATCCGGAACTCGCCATCGGCCTCGCCCGGGGTGTCCGCGGGCCGCAGCCGGACGGTGCGCCAGCCCGCCCGCTCGGCGGCCAGCACAACGGTCAGGGCGGATTCGGGGGCCGCGGGCAGCAGGACCAGTGCGGTGCCGCCGGCGACCGGGGCCGGGGGCGGCACCGGTGCCGGAAGCCAGTCGACGACACTCAGTGGGCTCGGCGCGTCCCCGGAGTTCTCCGCGCCGATGGGCCGCGGGTCCGCGGCGGGGGCGTCGGGGGCGTCGGGGCTCGCGACCTCCGGGGCCGCGGAGATCCGGTCCGCGGTGGCCGTGGGGCCCGGGGTCGGCTCCAGCGGATCGATCCAGTGCCGGTCCCGGCGGTACGGGTACCCCGGCACGGGGCGCCGGCTCAGGGCCCTGGGCTGGCCGAGGGCCTCCCAGTCGAGTGCCGCTCCGTCGAGCCAGAGCAGGCCCGCCGCCGTCAGTGCGGCGGCCTCGTCGTCGCCGGTGCCGAGGGCGGCCACTGCGTGGACCCGGCCCTCGCGTGCCGCCGGCGACCGTCGCGCCAGTGTGGTCAGCGTCCGGCCGGGTCCGGTCTCCAGGAGCGTCCACTCGCCCTCGGCGGTCAGCGTCTCCAGCGCCGGCCCGAACAGCACGGGCCCGGTGAGTTGACCGGCCCAGAACGCCGGGTCCTTCGCCTCGTCGACGGTGACCGGACGTCCGGTCCGGACGGAGTGGAGCGGGACGACGGGCGCCCGCACGGCCACCGTGGCGAACGCCTCGGTGAACCGTTCGGCGGCCGCCGCCCAGCCGGGGTGGTGGAACGCCTGGGCGACCGGCAGCGGCCGGTTCGCGATCCGCCGGTCCCCGAGCCGCTCGGACAGTTCGGCGAGCGCCTCGTGCGGCCCCGAGACCACGGTCTGCGCCGGACCGTTCACGGCCGCCACCGCCAGTGACGGAGTCAGCAGGTCGCCGATCGCCTCGCTGTCGGCCGCCACCGCCAGCATCCCGCCGGGGCACGGGTGGTCGGCCATCGCGGCGGCCCGGGCGACGACCAGGCGCACCGCGTCCGGCAGGTCGAAGATCCCGGCGACGGCCGCCGCCGCCAGCTCGCCCAGGCTGTGGCCGATCACCGCCTCCGGGACGACCCCCCAGGCGCGCCACATCTCGGCCAGCGCGTACTCGACGGCGAACAGCAGCGGCTGGACCGTCTCGGTCGCCTCGGGCCGCTCCTCGCCCAGCCATGCCTCGTCCAGGCGCACTCCGGACTGCTCGAAGAGCTCCAGGCACTCGTCCATCGCCACGCTGAAGGACCGGACGGTCCCGTACAGGCCGGCCGCCATGCGTGCCCGGTGCGCGCCCTGGCCCGGGAAGAGGAACGCCCGGCGGGCGCCCGGACGGATCCGCCCGTGCGCGACGCCGGGTCCGCCGTCGGCGAGTCCGGCGGCGGCCTCGGCGGAGGAGGAGGCCACCAGGGCGGCCCGCACCTGGTGGGCCGTCCGTCCGCGCTGCAGCGTCCCCACCGCGTCCCCGAAGTCCGTCTCCCCGGCCGCGGCGAACCGGTCCGCGAGCCGGCCGCGCAGCCGGTCGATGCCCTCCTCGTCCCGCGCGGACCAGACCACCAGTCGCGGCTGCTCGCGGGGCGGCAGCAGGGGCGCGACCGGGCCCTCCTCCAGCACGAGGTGGGCATTGGTGCCGCCGATGCCGAGCGAGCTGACCGCCGCGATCCGCCGGCGCCCCTCCCGGCGCGGCCACGACCGCGGGCGGGTGACCAGGTCGAACGGCGTCCGGTCGAGTTCCAGCCTGGGGTTGGGCTCGGTGATGTTGATCCCGGCCGCGATGGTCTCGTGCTCCAGCATCAGCACGGTCTTGATCAGACCCGCCACGCCCGCCACCGAGTTCATGTGGCCGATGTTCGACTTGACCGAGCCGATCGCGGTACGCCCGCGGGTGACCGGACCGTCGCTCAGGGCTTCGTAGGCCTCGGTGAGTGCCGCGACCTCGATCGGATCGCCGAGGGCGGTTCCGGTGGCGTGGGCTTCCACGTAGTCCACCTCGCCCGGGGAGACCCCGGCGATCAGCATCGCCTCGGCGACCGCCGCGGACTGTCCGCCGACGCTCGGAGCGCTGAACGAGACCTTGTCGCTGCCGTCGTTGTTGACCGCGCTGCCACGGATCACCGCCAGCACCCGGTCCCCGTCCGTGAGGGCGTCGTCCAGGCGCTTGAGCAGCACCACACCGGCGCCGCTGCCGAAGACGGTCCCGGACGCCGAGGCGTCGAAGGGACGGCAGTGGCCGTCGCGGGTGAGCACGCCCCCGGGGGTCCACAGATGACCGTGGCCGAGGGGGAGTTCGACGGTCGCACCGCCGGCGAGCGCCGCGTCGCACTCCCCTGCCCGCAGTGCCTGGGCGGCCATGTGGACGGTGACCAGCGAGCTGGAGCAGGCGGTGAGCACGGTCATGCTCGGACCGCGCAGGTCGAGCTTGTAGGAGACCAGGGTGGCGAGGTAGTCGGCGTTGTTCAGGGTGAACAGCGTCATGCCCGGCGACCCCTCGACCAGGTCGGGCCGGGTGGTCAGGATGTGCCGCAGGTAGGTGTTGGGGCCGGTGGTGCCGAACACGCCCACGCTGTCGGGCAGCGCGAACGGGTCGTGGCCGGCGTGCTCCACGGCCGCGTGGCACAGCTCCAGGAACGTGCGGATCTGCGGGTCGCACAACCGCGCCTCCGCCGCGGTCATGCCGAACAGCTCCGCGTCGAAGCGGTCCACCTCGGGCATCATCGGCGCCGCGGGGACGTAGTCGGGGTCGGCGGCCTCGGCCGCCGGGACCCCGGCCGCGGCCAGCTCCTCGGGGCCGAAGGAGGCGATGCTCTCCCGACCGTCCGCGAGGTTCTGCCAGAAGGCGTCCAGGTCCGGCGCCCCGGGCAGCCTGCAGGCCATGCCGATCACCGCGATCGGCTCAACGTTGTCGGCCACGGCCGTCATCCCTTCCGCTCTCGGATTCGTGCTCGGAGTTCCCGGCGCGCGCCGGCGGTCCAGCCCGCCGCGGACGCGGACGGAGCCGGCGCGAGCGCCGGCCGGGTCGGCGGCCCGTCGGGGGCCCGTCGGAGCGCCGCGAGGTGGGCCGCCAGGGCTCCCGGGCTGGGGTGCTTGAACACGTCGGTCACGGGGAACTCCAGCCCCAGTTCCACCGTGAGCCGCTGGTGCAGGGCGACGGCGTTCGGCGAGGTCATCCCGGCTTCGAAGAAGTTCGCTTCCATCGGAATGGCCAGGCCCGTCACCGCCAGGATCGTCGCCGCGACCGTCTCCGCCTCGGTCCCGGGCACCGATGCCCCGGCACGGCCCGCCGGTGGTTCCGCGCGAACCGTCGGCGGCTCCGTGCGGACCGCCGGTGCCTCCGCGTCGGGCAGGGGCGCCTCCTCGCCGGGCGTGGGTGCCGGCGCCGGTACCCGTACCGGCTCGCCGGACTGCCGGACCTGTTCGGCCAGCGCCGCCGGGGTCGGTGCCCGGAAGATCATCGCCATCGTGACGGCGACGCCGAGCTGCTCGCTCGCGGCCTCGGCGAGCTGCACGGCACGCAGCGACCCGCCACCGGACAGGAAGAAGTTGGAGGTCCGCCCGATCCCCCTGCGGCCGAGGGCGCTCGACCACAACCGGACCAGCAGCTCCTCGACCGGGTCGGCGGTCTCCTCCTCCTGCGCACCCGGGCCGCCCGGCTCCGGCTGCTCCCAGGGCAGCGCGGCCAGGGCCTTGACGTCCACCTTGTCGTTGGCGGTGGTCGGCAGCCGGTCCAGGACCGTGATCCGGGCCGGCACGCAGTATCCGGGCAGTCGCTGCCCGGCGTACGTCCAGAGGTCCGCGACCAGTCCCGGGCGCTCGGCGGCCACGACGAAGGCCGCCAGGTGGCCGTCCCCGCTGGCGTCGCCCTGGGGGACGACCGCGACCGCGACGACCTCCGGGTGCTCCTCCAGCACCGCTTCCACGCCGCCCAGTTCGATCCGGTGGCCGCGCAGCTTGACCTGTCGGTCGGCGCGGCCGGCCAGTTCGAGGGTTCCGTCCGGGCCGACCCTGGCCAGGTCGCCGGTGCGGTAGTAGCGGCCGAGTTCGGGGTCCTCGCGGAAGCGCTCCGCGGTGAGTTCCGGGCGCTCGTGGTAGCCGAGCGCCACCCCCTCGCCGGCGATGCACAGTTCACCGGTCCGCCCGGCCGGGAGCGGCCGGCCGGCTTCGTCGAGCACGTGGACCCGGGTGTTGGCGAGCGGACGGCCGACGGTCACCGGCTCGCCCGGACTCACCCGGGCGGTGGTCGACCAGATCGTCGTCTCGGTCGGACCGTAGACGTTGTACACGTCGGCCCCGGTCGACAGCAGCCGCTCGGCCAGGGCGTCCGGCAGCGGCTCGCCGCCGCAGAGCACGACCCGGCCGCGCAGCCGGCCCCCGAGCGCCGCGGCGGCCAGCCGCCAGGTGGTCGGGGTCGCCTGGACGACGGAGACCCGCTCCCGCTCGATCAGCCGGACCAGTTGGTCCGGTTCACCGCGCGCCTGGTCCGGGGCGACGACCACACGGCCGCCGACCGCCCATGGCAGGCAGAGTTCGAGGGCGGAGATGTCGAAGGCGAAGGTGGTGAGCCAGAGCGTGCTGGCGTCCGGGCCGAGGTCCAGCTCCCGGGCGAAGTGCCGGACGACGTTGGCGAGGTTGCGGTGGGAGAGGCGGACCCCTTTGGGCACCCCCGTGGAACCGGAGGTGTAGATGAGGTACGCGCAGGCGTCGGGGTCCAGTGCCGCCGCCGCGGAGGTGAAGTCCTCGACCTCGGGGGCGCCCGTTCCGGCCACCACTGCGGTGCGGCCCGCGCGGCACTCCGGCGGCAGGTGTTCCGCGCCCACCACCAGCCGGCAGTCGGCGTCGTCCAGTTGGTGGGCCAGTCGCTCGACCGGGTGGCCCGGGTCGAGCGGGAGGTACGCGGCACCGGCCGCCCACACCCCGAGGACCGCGGCCGCCGTGTCGGAGCTCCGGGGGCCGGCCAATGCGACGACCGTTCCGGGGCCGCCGCCGGCCGCGACGACCGCTGCCCGGTAGGCCGCCGCCCGTTCGGCGAGCTCGCGATAGTTCACCGTGGTGGGCTCCGGCGACGCGGCCTCCACCATCGCGTCCGCGTCCGGCCGGGCCCGCGCCGCGGCGGCGAAGAGACCGGCGACCGTCGCCGGGCCCGACCACACCGCGGCGGTGTCGTTGGTCTCGGCCGTCATCCGCAGGTCCCGGTCGGAGCGGACGTCGAACTCCCCCACCGGCCGGGTCGGATCGGTGACCGCGATCCGGATCACCGTGTCAAGGCGCTCCAGGAACGCCTCGGCGAACTCCACGCCGTAGACCTCGGTGCTGACCACGAGCTTCAGCGTGACCCGGCCGTCGGCCGGCTGGGCCGTCAGTTCGAGATCGAACCGGCTGAGCCCGGTCGCCACCTCGCGGAACAGCGAGCCGTCCCCGGCCGGCCGGGTGGTCGGGTGCTCCGGCCGGAAGTTGAACAGCTGGCGGACCAGGCGGGAACGCCACCATGCCGGATCCTCGGCATCGGCCGGCCCTGCCGCGGCCACCGCCTCGAACGGGGCACGCCCGTGCTCGAACCCGGCGACCATCGCCTTGGTGACCTGCTGCACCAGTCCGTCGAAGCCGGTCCCGTCCTCGACCCGCACCCTCAGCGGCACCGTCGCGACGTGGTAGCCGACCGCGTCGGCGGAGCGTCCGCCCCGGGTGTCGGCCATCACCCCGACCACCTGGTCCTCGGCGGCACCGAGCCGACGCAGCAGCAGGTGGTAGCAGGAGAGCAGGACAATCGCGTCGGTGGCCCGGCAGGCACGCCGGAGACTGGCGAGACCGGCCACTGCCTCCGCGGAGAGCTCCCGCTCGACCATCGCTCCCGCGAAGGTCGGGACGGCGGCCGGTTCGCGCGCACCGTCCAGCCGCATCGAGGCGGGGTCGAATCCCGCCGTGCGCGCCCGCCAGTAGTTCAGTGCGTCGGTCGGATCGGACTCGGGCACCTCGACCGGCGGCGGCTGCTCCGGCGGTGCGCCGGTCTCCGCGATCGACCGGTAGGCCTGGCCGATCTCGGCGACCAGCAGACCGAGGCTGGCCGCGTCGACCACGATGTGGTGGGCGGCCAGGCAGATCACCGACCGCTCGGCCGAGACCGTGAACAGACCGACCCGGACCAGAGGTGCCCGGTCCAGCCGGAACGGCCGGGCCGCGTACGCGGTCAGATCCGCCTCGATCCGGTCCGGTTCGCTGCTGACCAGGTCGAGTTCGAGGGCCGGCGCTGCGGAGCGGCGCCGGCGCACGGCACCGTCGTGCAGCACGAACTCGGCGGCCAGCGCCGGGTGCCGGGCCGCGAGCCAGGTCAGCGCCTCCTGCAGTGGCCACCAGCGCACCTGCTCGGTCATCTCGATGGCCACCGCCGCGTTCGACACGCCGGCGTCGGGCACCAGGCGCTGCAGCATCCAGAGGGCCTGTGATCCGGTGTCGACCGCGGTCAGGCCGTCCGGGGCTGCGGTTGTGAGGTCAGTCATCCGGGTCTCCGGTGGTCAACGGGTCCTGCGGGTCGGCCGGCCGCCCGGCCGTGATCTCCCGCGCGGTCGCCTCGGCGAGTTCGGCACAGGCGTCCTCCAGCAGCCAGTGGCCACCGTCCAGGGAGTGCAGGGCGACCCTCTCGGTGCTGTGCCGACGCCAGCCGAGCAACGCGCCGTGCAGGGTGTCCTCGTCCCGGACGCCGTGGAAGACCACCACGCGTACCGGCAGCGGTTCGGCGGGCTCGCAGTGGTAGGCCCCGAGCCAGGCGAAGTCGGCGCGGATCGCCGGTTCCGCCAGACGCCGCACGGTCGGGTCGACGGCCAGTCCACCGGCGACGCCACCGCGCTCGGTGAGGTACTCCCAGAGGACGTCGGACGGCAGGTACGGCAGTCGGCGGGGTCGCCAGGCGATGTCCGGCGCCTCGAAGGAGACCACGAACATCCGGTCCGGCAGGCGCGCCGAGCGGGCGCGGAGCCTCCGGGCCACCTCGAAGGCGAGGACCGCGCCGCCGCAGTAGCCGAACAGGTCGTACGGCCGGTCGCCGGTCCGCTCGACGAGGGCGTCGGTGAGTTCCTCGACCAGCTCGGGCAGTGCGGTCCGGGGCGGCTCCGCCAGTCGTGCCTGGCGTCCGGGCAGGTTGGCCGCCCAGACCGCGACACCGTGCCCGGCCAGCCGGTCCGCAAGCGGGGCCAGCTGGGCGCAGCCCGCCCCGGCGTGGGGGAAACCGAACAGCCGCCGGTCGCTGTCGGCGGACAGCGGGACGAACCAGTCCTGGTCGTCGGTCATCGTGAACACCTCGTCTCGGCGATGCGTGCGGCGAGCAGGACGGGGGTCGGCTCGCTGAAGACCGCGTCGAAGCCGATCTCGGTGCCGAGGATCGTTGTGAGCCGTTCGGCGGCCCTGACCGCGGCCAGCGAGTGGCCCCCGCTGAGGAAGAAATGGGAGGACGCGCCGATCCGCCGGTCGCCGAGGAGCTCGCGCCAGACGTCCACGATCGTGCGGACGACGGGGTCGGCCGGGAGTTCCGGTGACTCCGCGGCCCCGGTCCGCGCCGCGGCGGCGAGCGCGCCGTGGTCGACCTTGCCGTTGCCGGTCAGCGGGAACGACCCGACGACGAGGATCCGGGTCGGCAGCGCACCGCCGGCCAGGAACCGTCCGGCGTGCTCCCGCAGCCGCGCGGCGAGCGCGTCGTCCGGCCCGGTGTCGCCCGGCCCGGTGTCGCCCGGCCCGGTGTCGTCCGGCCCGGTGTCGTCCGGCCCGGTGTCGTCCGGCCCGGTGTCGTCCGCCGGGTCGGACGGGCGGACCGCCACGGCCAGCGTGGTCTCCCCGTCCGGGTCGGCCAGCGCGAAGGCGGCGGCCGCGGCCACCTCGGGGTGACTCTCGAACACGGACTCGACCTCGCCCGGTTCGATCCGCCGGCCGCGGATCTTCAGTTGCCGGTCCAGCCGGCCCAGGTGGACCAGGTCGCCGTCGGCGGTGAGCAGCACCTCGTCACCCGTGCGGTAGTACCGGCCCTGGAGCTCGTCGGTGCGGAAGAGTTCGGCGGTCCGGGCCGGGTCGCCGTGGTATCCCGCGGCCACGCCGTCACCGCCGACGCAGAGCTCGCCGGGCACCCCGGGGGGCAGCGGCCGGTGGTGGCCGTCCCGCACGGTCACCGTGGTGTTCGCGATCGGCCGTCCGATCGGGACCCGGGCCGGCACGGGCGAGCGCAGCTCCGCGACGGTCGACCACACGGTCGTCTCGGTCGGGCCGTAGGCGTTGAACAGCCGGCAGCCCGCGGCCAGCAGCCGCTCGGCCAGTGCGGCGGTCAGCGCCTCCCCGCCGCACAGCACCCGCAGGCCGGCGAGCCGGTCCCCGAGTTCGGGGGCGAGCAGCCGCCAGGTGGTCGGCGTGGCCTGCGCCACCGTGATCCGCTCGCTGCCGATCAGGGTGGCCAGCGCCCCCGCCGACAGACGGGTCCGGTCGTCCGCCGCGACCACCCTCGCCCCGACGGTCAGTGGCAGGAAGAGCTCCAGCGCGGCGATGTCGAACGAGAAGGTGGTCAGCCAGAGGACGCAGTCGTCGGCGTCGGCCTCCAGCAGTTCGGCGAAGTGGCCGATCACGTTGGCCAGGGCCCGGTGCCCGACCTCGATGCCCTTCGGGCGGCCGGTCGAACCCGAGGTGTGGATCAGGTAGGCGAGCGGGCCGGCCACGGGGGCGACGGGCGGGGCGCTTCCCCCGGGTGCGAGGACCGTCCGGCCGTCTGCCCAGTCCGCCGGGACCGGCAGGTCCGAGACGAGCACCCGGACCCCGCCGTCCGCCAGTTCACGGGCACCGCGCTCGGCGGGGTGCGCCGGGTCCAGCGGCAGGTAGGCGGCACCGGCCGTCCACACCCCGAGGGCGGCGGCGGCCAGCTCCGGACCGCGTTCCAGGTACAGCGCGACGATGTCACCGGGGCCGACGCCCTGCCGGCCGAGGGCACCGGCCACCCCGGCGGCGCGCTCCAGCAGGTGGCGGTAGGTCCAGTCCCCGACGGCGCGGGCGTCGGGCGTACGAAGACCCTGGGCGAAGATCTGCTCCGCGACGCTCGGGCCCCCGCCGTCACCGTCACCGTCCGTCCACGACCGCGTGGTCGCGTTCACGGCCGCCTCCAGCCGCCGGTCGGCGTCGGTCGCCAGGTCGACCGATCCGACGGCGGCGCCGGGATCGGCGTCCAGCGCCACCAGCAGCCGCCGGTAGCGGTCGATCAGGGCCTCGATCTGTGGGCGGTCGTGGGCCTCGGTGCTGTACACGCCGGTGAGTTCGAGCGACTGCGGACCGGCGAAGACGATCAGGTCGAGATCGAGCCGGCTCATCCCGTGGCCGGCGTCGATCTGCCGGGCGGGCCGGCCGGCGATGCTCAGCTCCTCGTCCGAGGCCGCCAACGGACGGTAGTTGAAGGTGTGCCGGAACAGCGGCGCCCGCCATTCCGCGCTGCCGGCGCCGAGCCGGCGCTGGACCGACTCGAAGGACGCGGCGCTGTGTTCGAGCCCCTCCAGGAATGCCTTCCGCACGGTGCCGACCAGTTCGTCGAACCCCCGTTCCGGGTCCACCTCGACCCGGATCGGCAGGGTGCTCACGTGGTAGCCGAACGACTGCGCGGTGTCCGAGCGGCGTGAGCTGACCGGGACCCCGACCACCAGGTCCGGTCCCGCGCCGTGCCGGGCCAGCAGGACGCAGTAGGCGGCCAGCATCACGATGTTGTCGCTGGAACGGGTCCGGGCCCGCAGCCGGGCCACCGCCGCGCCCGCGGCCGGCCCCAGGTCGCGGTCGACCCGGTCCCCGGCGAAGGTCGGTGCGGAGGACACCGGCCGTGCCCCGGCCAGCGCGAGGCCCTCGGTGTCGACCCCGGCGAGCCGCTCCTCCCAGTAGCGCAGTGCCTCCTCGTCGGGCGCCGGGTCCTCGGCCTCCTCGACTTCGCCGAGCAGGTCGGCGGGAACGTCCCGGCCGTCCGCGAACGTGTCGTAGAGCCGGCCGGCCTCGCGCAGCACGCTCAGCGCCGTCGTCCAGTCGGCCACCAGGTGGTGGGCGGCGAAGCAGAGCACGCTGCCGGTCGGCAGCGCGACCAGCAGGGCTCGGATCAGCGGCCCGTTCTCGACGTCGAAGGGCGCGGCGACGAACTCGGTGATCAGCGCGTCCAGCCGGTCCTCGGTGGCGGCGACCGTCTCCAGCGACAGCTGGGCCCCGGCCGCCGGAGCGCATCTGCGCAGCGGTTCCGCCCCACCGTCGGCGAAGGTGGTGCGCAGTCCCGGGTGACGGCGGACCAGCTGGTCGAGGGCCTCCTGCAGCGGCCACCAGCGCAGTGGGGCGTCGACCCGCAGGCCGAACCCGAGGTTGCAGATGCCGCGGCCGGCCGCCAGCCGGTGCAGCATCCACAGCGCCCGCTGCTTGTCGCCGACCGGCGCGCCGCGGAGCTGGTCAAGGGAGTCGGACACGTCAGCTCGCTCCCTGTTCGACCAGGGCCTCGGCGAAGGCGCCGAGGGTCGGGTGGTCGAACATCGTGACGATGCCGACCCGCAGTCCGAACTCCTCCCGGACCCCGGCCATCAGCTCGACCGCGGTGAGCGAGCTGCCGCCGAGGTCGAAGAAGTTGTCGGTCGGTTCGACCTCGCACCCGAGCAGCCGCCCCCAGAGCGCGGTGAGCCGCTCCAGCACCGAAACGGCGGGCCCCGGGGTTCCCTGGGCCGGTGCCGCCACCGCCGGAGCCGACACCACCGGCACCGCGACCGCCTGCGTCTGCGTCTGCGTCTGCGTCTGCGTCTGCGTCTGCGTCTGCGGTACGACGACGGGCGCCACGGGTCCGGCCTCTTCCGCCACCGGGACGGCCCACGCCGTCGCGACGGAGGGGTCCAGCGGCACCGGGGCGCCGTCCCGGAACGGCCGCACGGCGACCTGGTGCGGTGGGCGTCCGCCGAGCACCGTGAGGAACAGCCGGGCGCCGGTACGCGGGTCGACACCCTCGACCGGGGCGGCCGTCGGCGCCTGCGGCTCGGCCCGGGCGGGGCCGGCGGGCGCTCCGGACAGGAAGCCGTCGTCCTCGATCCGGCGCATCGTGTAGCTCTCGATCCTGCCGACCAGCCTGCCGTCCTCGCCGTAGAGGTCGATGTCGGCGACGATCAGGCCGGGTGCCCCGTCCCGCCGCACGATGTGGCTGGTGTAACGGGCCGGCAGGTCCTCGTAGATCTCGAACACGCCGTAGCTGAAGGGCAGGTGCGGTCCGTCGTGGCCACTGGTCCGTGCCTCGGCGGTGGCGTTGTCGAGCAGCGTGGGGTGCAGCGCGTAGCGCGGGAGCTCGACCAGGAAAGCCTCCGGGAGCTCCAGGTCGATGAGCTTCTCCAGGTGGTTCCGCTCGCCCGTGGTGACGCCGCCGATGGTGTCCCAGCGCGGTCCGAAGGCGAACAGCGTGTCCTTCGTCCGGCTCGGCGGGTCCACGTGCATCGGTGTGGGCAGCTTCGTGCGCAGCGCCGCCAGGCCGGGGTCGCGGCTCGGCCTGGTGCCGGCGTCCAGCACCTCGATCAGGCCCGTGGCGTGCCGCATCGGGTCCGTGCCGTCCTGGGCCGAGGAGGAGACCGTGAACCGCCAGACGCCGTCGCCGTCGGGCTCGAACAGCGCCTCCATCCGGCGCGGCCGCTCGACCACCAGCGCCTGCTGGAAGACGACGTCGGCCAGCCGCACCGGGGTCCCGGCCGGGCCGACCGCCTCCCGGAACGCCCGTACCACGGTGTCCAGGTGGCCGGTGCCGGGCATGACCGGCTTGCCGCTGAACCGGTGCTCGTCGAGCATCGGGTCGGTCGCCGCGTCCAGCAACGCGTGCCAGGTGCGCAGCCCGGCCGGGCGTTCCTCCCGCGCGGCCATGCCGACCTCGCTCCAGCTCGGCCAGTTCAGACTGACGGCCGGCACCCCGGCGCGGCCCAGTTGCCGGGCGTGGGCGTCCTGGAAGCAGTTGGCCGCCGCGTAGTCGGCGCTGCCGACCAGCCCGCCGAGTGCCGCGCGGCTGGAGAAGTAGGCGAGGAAGTCCAACGGCGGTTGCTCCCGCAGCACCTCCGCGAGCACCAGTGAGCCCCGCACCTTCGGCCGCAGGACTGCCTCCGCGTCCTCCCGGCTGCGCCCCATCAGCATGCCGTCCCCGGCCACCCCGGCGAGGTGGACCACACCGTTGACGGCCCCGTGCCGGGCCCGGACGGTGTCGAACAGGCGGCGCACCGCCCGCTGGTCGGCGACATCGCACGCCTCGGCGTGCAGGGTCGCCCCGAGACGGCGCAGCGCGTCCGTCTCGGCCGCCAGGCGCTCGGCCGACGGCAGCGTGCGACCGGTGAGCACCAGGTGCGGGCGGGTCCCCGTGCCGGCGATCGCGCGGGCGACGGCCAGTCCGAGTCCGCCGAAGCCGCCGACCAGGACGTAGACACCGCCGCGGCGGATCACCGGACCGTTCTGCGGTGACGGTCGGAACGGCCGCTCCTCGCGGACCCAGCGGCTGCGTCCGCGCAGGGCCACCACCACGTCGGCACCGGGCCGGGAGGCCGGCAACGGCGCGCCGACCGGCGACAGCACCTCGGCGATCTCACCGGCGAGGTCCTCCTCGTGGACGGGCAGCGCCACGTCGACCAGGCGGCAGGCGAGGTCCGGGGCCTCCAGGGCCAGGCTGCGCACCGCGCCGTGCAGCGCGGCCTTGACCGGGTCGACCTCCTCGGCACCCGTGACGTCGAGGCTGCGGCCGGCCAGCACCAGCAGACCGGCCGTGGCGGCTTGCCGCGCGCCCGAGCGGACCAGCGCCGCCAGGCTGTGGAACGTCGCGGAGAGCTGCCCGTCGGCGTCGGCGGGGGTCGGGCTCGGCCAGTGGGGCAGGGCCAGGGCGTGCACCAGGAGCCTGGGCGCCGTTCCGCGTCGGCTCAGCTCGGTCAGCAGCCGGTCGAGGTCGGCCTCGTCGTCGGGTCGCAGCCGGAACTCCCCGTCGGACTCCCCGTACCCGGATCCCGGCCGGACCACGACCGGCCGGTAGCCGGCCTGCTGCAGCGCCAGGACAGCGGTCAGACCGGTCTCCTCCTCGCCCTCCGGGAGCAGGGCGAGCGCGACACCGCGGTCCGCCGCCTGGCCCGGCGCCGCGGCGGCCGGCCGCTCGGCCCAGCCGAGGACGGTGAACGGCTCGGGTCCGACCGACGCGAGCGGCGCGTCGACGGGCGCGGGGTCGGCGGTGCCGGCGGTCTCCACCGAGACCGGCCCGGGCACCGCGGTCGCCGTCGGCGGCTCGGTGGCCGTACCCGGTGCGTCGATCCAGCAGCGGGACCGCTGGTACTGGTAGCCGGGCAGCGGAGTGCGCCGGAACGGCGAGTGCTCGCGCACCGCCGCCCAGTCCACGTCCTGGCCGCCGACCCACAGCGCGGCCGCCGCGGAGAGCGCGGTGTGCAGGTCACCGGTGTCCTGGCCGGCCCGCGGAAGCGTGGCCACGGCCTGCGCACCCGCGCCGTGCGCGCGCACCAGCCCGGTCAGGGTCTGCCCCGGGCCGACCTCCAGCAGGACCGTGCCGGGCACGTCGAGCAGGTCGAGCACGCGGTCGAACCGGACCGGCTCGGCGATCTGGTCGGACCAGAACCGCGGGTCCAGGGCCTGCGGCCCGAGCTGTGTCCCGTCGGTCGCCGAAATCAGCGGCAGCGCGGGCTCGTGCAGCGCCACGCCGGCGAAGGCCTCGGCGAAACGCTCGGCGGCCGGCCGCATCGACGCGGAGTGGAAGGCGTGCGACGTGGTCAGTTCCTTCGCGGAGACACCGGCGTCGCGGAGCGCGGCGAGCGTCTCCCCGAGCCGGTCCGCCGGCCCGCCGACGGTGGTCTGCCGGGTCCCGTTCACCGCGCAGATCGCGACCCCGTCGGTCAGCAGCGGTTCGATCCGCTCCGGCGGGGCGGCGACGGCCGCCATCGCACCGGCGGGCATCGCCGCCATCGCCTCGGCCCGGGCCAGTACCAGGTTCACCGCGTCGTCGAGCCCGAACACGCCGGCGACGGCGGCGGCGGTCAGCTCGCCGAGGCTGTGGCCGACCACCGCGACCGGCTCGACCCCCCAGGACCTCCACAGTTCCGCCAGCGCGTACTCGACCGCGAACAGCAGCGGCTGGGCGACCTCCGTGTCGGCCAGCCGGTCGGCGTCCGCGGCGGTCCATGCCTCGCGCAGCCGGTCGCTGCCGGACGCCTGCTCGAACCGGTCGAGGAGGTCGTCCATGGTCCGGGTGAAGACCTCGCTGGAGCCGTAGAGGCCGGCGGCCATCCGCGGGTGCTGGGAGGCCTGGCCCGGGAAGGCGAAGACGACCCGGGGTCCGACCGCGGCCTTGCCGTCCGCCGTTTCCGGGGTCCGCAGGACCTTGCCGGTCTCCAGGGCGTCCGCGCAGCCCTGCGCGGTCGTCCCGACGAAGGCTCCGCGCACCGGGTGCGCGGTCCGGCCGTCCTGGAGCGTGCCGGCGACGTCCGCCAGCGGGGCGGCTCCGGGGCCGCGGAGGTACTCGGCGAGCCGAAGCTCGTAGTCCCGCACCGCCTGCGTCTCCTTCGCCGACCAGATCAGGACCCCGGGCGTACCGGTCCGGTCCGCCGGCTCGGTCCGGACCGGTGCCTCCTCGAGGATCAGGTGGGCGTTGGTGCCGCCGAAGCCCAACGAGTTGACCGCGGCGATCCTCGGCCGCGCCGGGTCGCGGGGCCAGGCCGCCGTCGTGGTGTCGACCCGGAACGGGGTCTCCTCCAGGTGCAGCCGCGGGTTGGGCCCGGTGTAGTTGGCGGTGGGGACCCGCTGCTCCTGGTCCAGGCAGAGTGCCACCTTGACCAGGGCCGAGATGCCCGCGGCGTGGCCGAGGTGGCCGATGTTGCCCTTGACCGAGGACAGGCCGATGAACCGCTCCCCGGCGGCGTCGCCGTAGGCCTGCGCCAACGCCGCCACCTCGATCGGGTCGCCCAGCGCGGTTCCGGTGCCGTGCGCCTCGACGAAGTCGACCTCGGAGGCCACCACGCCGGCCAGTTCCAGGGCCTGACGCATGGCCGCGACCTGGCCGACCACGCTGGGTGCCGAGAAACCGGCCTTGGTCGCGCCGTCGTTGCTGACCGCCGACGCGCGGATCACCGCGTAGACGTGGTCGCCGTCCGCGATCGCGTCGCCGAGGCGCTTGAGCAGGACGGCCCCGGCCCCCGTGCTGAAGACGGTGCCGCTGGCGTCCTGGTCGAAGGGACGGCAGTGCCCGTCCAGGGAGAGCGGGCCGCCCGGATCCCACTGGTAGCCGCGGTGTGCGGGGATCTCCGCCTCGGAACCACCGGCGATCGCGTAGTCGCACTCGCCGGTGCGCAGCGCCTGGCAGGCCAGGTGGGTCGCGACCGCCGTACTGGAACAGGCGGTGGCGACGGTCAGGGCCGGACCGCGCAGGCCGAACCGGTACGCGACCTGGGTGGCCAGGAAGTCGGGGTAGCTCAGCGTACTGACGCCCATGCTGCTGCTGGTCAGCATCTGGTAGCCGGCCCCGGAGCGGACGTGGACGTCCAGGTAGGTGTTCACGCCCGTCGCGCCGAACACGCCCACCCCCTCGGCGATCCGGTGCACGTCGTAGCCGGCGTTCTCGACCGCGTCGTGGGCGACCTCCAGGAACATCCGGATCTGCGGGTCGAGCACTGCGGCGTCGCGGGGCGTGAAGCCGAAGAACCCGGCGTCGAACAGTTCCAGTCCGGGGGTCTCCGCGCAGGCCTTGACGTAGGAGGGATCGGCCAGCAGCTCGGGCGGCACGCCCTCGGCGAGCAGCGCCGAGTCCTCGGGGAAGGTCACCGCGTCCCGGCCCTTGCGCAGGTTGGCCCAGAACTCGGCGAGGTTGTGGGCCCCGGGGAACCGGCCCGCCAGCCCGATGACCGCGATGCTCTCGTCGGGGTTCGGCTTCATATCCTCTTCTCCTTGGCTGACGCCGATCCGCGCGCGGCAAGGCGGCGGAGGCGGAGGTCGGTCGTGCTGACGGCCGGTTCACGGCGCGGGGCGGGGGCGGACGGTCCACCGGCGCCGTCGAGATGCGCGGCGAGGTCACGGACGGTGGTGTGGGCGAACAACGTCGCGATCGGGACGGGGCGGCCCAGCGTCTCCTGGAGCCGCTGGTGGACCTGGGCGATCTGCAGGGAACTGGCCCCCAGGTCGAAGAAGTTGCGGTCCGCGGGAACCTCCTCGGTCCCGAGCACCGCCTGCCAGAGGCCCGCGACCATGCGCTCCGAGCCGTCGCCGGGGCGGACCGGCAGCCGCCGCCCGGGCGGGGGTTCGGGCAGCCCCGCACGGTCGATCTTGCCGTTGGGCGTCAACGGGACGGCCTCCAGGACCATGACCCGCGCGGGCAGCATGGCCTCGGGCAGCCGGGACCGGAGCCCGGCACGCACCGCCTCCTGGGTGGGCGCCGGGCGTCCCGGCGACGGGACCAGGTAGGCGGTCACCCTGGCCTCACCGTCCCGGTCCGGCCGGATCGCGCAGGCGCCGTCGGCGACGTCGGGCAGTGTGCGCAGCCAGTGGTCGATCTCGGCGGGCTCGACCCGTACGCCGCGGACCTTCGCCTGCTCGTCCCGGCGGCCGGCCAGCACGATCCGGCCGTCCGCGGTGCGGCGCCCGAGGTCACCGGTGGCGAACCTGCGGTGGCCGGTCGCCGGGTCGAGGGGCAGGGCCGCGGGGTCCCCGAGCACTGCGAGCGCGAGGTGCGGACCGCGGACGACCACGTCGCCCAGCTCTCCGGTCCCGGCCGGCCGGCCGCGCCGGTCGAGGACCAGGACCTCGGCGCCCGGTGCGCCGGGGTCGATGGCGATCGGATCGTCCACCGGCTGTCCCGGCTCCAGGACCCTGGCGCTGACCAGCTGGGGGGTCTCGGTCGCCCCGTAGCCATGGACGACGGCCGCATCGGGTGCCCAGGAACGGATCGCGGCGAGGTCGGCCGCCGTGAGGGTGTCGCCGGAGCAGCAGAGCAGCCTGATCCGGCGCAGGGCCGGCGCGCCGCGCGGCACTGCGAGCAGTCGGCACAGCGCCGGGGTCGCGTGCAGGACGGTCACGCCCTCGGTGGCGAGCCAGTCCCGCAACTCTCGTGGTGACCGCAGCAGTTCGGGCGGCGGGACGCTCAGCGCGGCCCCGGCCCACAGCGGCACCAGGATCTCGCGCAGCAGTGGATCGTGGGCGAGGCCGGAGAGCAGCGCCGTCCGGTCGTCGCGGCCGATGCGGTGCCTGGTGGTGTACCAGTCGAGGAAGTGGGCGAGCGGTTCGAGGCCGCCGACGACGCCGCGCGGTTCGCCGGTGGTGCCCGAGGTGAAGGCGACGTAGGCCGGGGCCCCGGGCTCGGCCGGCGCGACCGGCCATCGAGGCGGGTCCGGGGCTTCGCCGGTCGGTGTGTCCCCGGGCGGAGCGACCTCCAGCCACCGCACGCCGGACGACGCCAGCTCCGGAGGGACCCGGCGGCCCACGGCCAGGCCCGTCTTCGCGTCGGCCGCCGCCAGTTGGGCGGCCAGCCGGGAGGCCGGGTGGGCGGCGTCCAGCACGGTGAACGCCGCGCCGGCGCCGAGGATGCCGAGCAGGGCGGGGACGAGGTCCGCGGTCCGGTCGGTGAGGACCCCGACGACGCTTCCCGGGGTCAGGGCGCGGGAGACGGCCGCAGCCTCGGCGTACAGGCGGCGGTAGCCGATGCTGCGCTCCGGGGCACGAACCGCCTCGCGGTCGGGCTCTTCCTCGGCGATCCGGGCCAGCCGGGCCAGCAGGTCCGGTGCGTCGCCGGGCAGTTCGGCGACCGTCCGGGCCCGCCCGAGGTGGTGGTCGGCCGGCGGTCGCGCCGGGTCGGCGCAGAGTCCGTCGAGCAGCGTGGTGAACTGCTCGGCGAACGCCTCGACGGTCGCGGGTTCGAAGAGGTCGGCGTCGTGGACGAAGTCGATCCGCGCGCCGGGCCCGTCCGTGGTCACGTAGGCCGCCAGGTCGAAGAGCGCACCGGGCACCGGCGGATCGAGGACCTCGACGGTCAGTTCGCGCAGGGTGGGCGGAGTCAGCGGCGGGCCCAGCCAGTTGAACCAGGTGCGGAAGAGTGGTGCGGTGCCCGAGCCCGGCCGCCGGGCGGCGCCGACGATCTCGTCGTAGGGCAGGTCGCCGTGGGCGATCGCCTCGACCAGGGCCTGCGCGGTCCGTTCCAGCAGCGTGTCGAAGCCCTCATCGGCGCCGATCGTCAGTCGCACCGGGAGCGTCGCGACCTCGAAGCCCGCCAGCCGCTGCGTGGCCGGCAGGTCGCGGTCGCCACAGGGCACCCCGACCACCAGGTCGGAGTTGCCGGACCAGCGTCCCAGCAGGGCCGCGAACACGGCGAGCAGGACGGCGTTCGGTGTGGTGCGGGCAGCCGCGGCCACTGCGGCGACGGCGCGCATCCGGTCCTCGGAGAGGGACGCCCGGACCACACCGGCGCGACCGGTGCCCGGCGCACCGCGCCGGGTGGGCAGGGCCAACGGGCCCGGGGCGTCGGCCAGTCGGTCCCGCCAGTAGGACCGGCGGTCCGCCCTGACCTCGCCCTCCAGTCGCTCGGCCTGCCAGCGGCTGACGTCGAGTCTGCGCACCGGGAGTGCCGGCAGGTCGGGTTCGGTGCCCGCCGCCAGGGCGTCGTAGACGGTGCCGAGTTCCTCGACGACCACGCGCTCGGACCAGCCGTCGTACACCGCGTGGTGCGCGACGAGCAGGAGGTCGACCTGCCCGGCCGCAGCCCCGCGCAGCACCGCCGCGCGCACCACCTCGCCGCGGGCGAGGTCGAAGGGGCGGGCGACGAACGCGTCGACCGCGGTCCCGCCGGACGCCTCGATCAGTTCGTACGCCATGCCGGTGGGCGGCAGGATCCTGGCCACCGGCCCGTCGGGGGTGTCGGCGAACGCGGTACGGAAGGCGTCGTGGCGGGCGACCAGGTGGTCCAGCGCCCGGCGCAGCAGGTCGAGCCGGACCGGTCCCCGGATCCGCAGCAGGGTGGGCAGGTGGTACGCAGCGTCGTCGGGGCGGAGTTTGTGCAGCAGCCAGAGGCGGCGCTGGTCGGGCGAGAGCGGGCCCGTGTCACCGGCCCCGCGCCCCGGCGACGAGGCGGCGGCCCCTGCGTCCGCCAGTGCCCGGACCAGCCCGGCGGGTGTCGGCGCGGCGAACACGGTGGCCGTGGAGACCGCGGCGCCGGTCGCGTCGCGCAGGGCGGCGGCCAGGAGAGCCGCGGTGAGCGAGCTGCCGCCTGCTTCGAAGAGGTTCTCCGCGCGGTCGCGCGGTCCCCGGCCCAGGTGCCGGGTCCACAGCTCGATCACGGTCCGCTCGACGGCGTCGCGGGCGGTGACGGTCCGTCCGGCGGCGGCCGCGGCGGCCAGCGCCGGGCGGTCCACCTTGCCGGAGGCGGTCAGCGGGAACCGGCGGTGCGCGACCAGGTCGGGCACCAGGGCCGGCGGCAGGACGCCCGCCGCGCGGGAGCGGACCGCCCCGAGCGATCCGGGATCGGCGAGCACGTGGGCGACCAGGACGGACTCCCCCGCCCTCTCCTCGTGCAGGACGACCGCCCCGGCGACCGCCGGGTGCGCCGAGAGCACCGCCTCGACCCCGCTCAGGCTGCCCCGGACACCCCGCACCTTGACCTCGTCGTCGCCGCGGCCGAGGTGGACCAGCATGCCGTCGGCCCGGCGGACGACGTCCCCGGTGCGGTACCAGCGCCTCCCCCGGCGGAACGGGAAGCGTTCCGCGGTGGCCTCCGGGTTCCGGTGGTAGCCGCGGGCGAGCGTCGGCCCGCTCAGCCACAGCTCTCCGGTGGCGTCCTCGCCGACCTCGTTCCCGTCGCCGTCGACCACCGCCGTCACGACCCCGGGGAACGGACGGCCGATCGGCACCGAGCCGTTCGCCGCGACGAGCACCTCCTCGGTCACCTCGCACCAGGTGCTGTCGATCGCCGCCTCGGCGACGCCGTAGGAGTTGACGACCCGGACCCGTTCGCCGAGCGCCGACCGCACCGCCCGGTAGTCCTCGACCGACCATCGCTCGCCGCCGGCGGCGATCAGCCGCAGCGACGGCAGCGGGCGGTCGAGACCCGCGACGAACAGCCGCAGGACGGCCGGCGTGAACTCGATGGTGTCGACCGCCTCGGCCTCGATCAGCGCGGCCAGCGCCGGGGGGTCGAGCAGGATTCGGGTCGGGCAGAGCACCAGCCGTCCGCCGGAGAGGAGGGCCCGGACGAGGTCGGCGACGTGCACGTCGAAGGCCGGCCCGGCCGCCTGCAGGCAGACCCGCGGGCGGTCGGTGAGGTCGTAGCAGTCGGCCCAGGCGCGGTGGATGGTGGCGAGGGCCCGGTGCGGGACCGCGACCGCCTTGGGTTCACCGGTCGAGCCGGAGGTGTGCACGATGTAGGCCAGGTGCTCCGGCGTCACGTCGTGCGGTGTCGTGCCCTGCGGCGCCGGCCCGTCCGCGGCGTCCGGGCCGGACGGCGGTTCGGTGCCGGTGTCGGGACACGTCGCGACCAGGTCGGCGAACGGCGCGAGCGACTCGGGGCCGCCCACCAGCACCGCCGGCCCGTCGGCAACGATCATCCGTCGGTTGCGGGCGACCGGGACGCCGGGGTCGAGCGGAAGGTAGCAGCCTCCGGCCTTCCAGACCGCCACCGCGGCGACCACCGACGTCACCCGTTCCCGGTCGAAGAGCACC
Source organism: Streptomyces sp. NPDC006435 (assembly GCF_040612315.1). Classification (NCBI taxonomy): domain Bacteria; kingdom Bacillati; phylum Actinomycetota; class Actinomycetes; order Kitasatosporales; family Streptomycetaceae; genus Streptomyces; species Streptomyces sp. NPDC006435. Next base: position 55,918 of record NZ_JBEXPY010000038.1, on the reverse strand, counting down.
GCGACCGGGACGTCCGGGCCCACGCCGGCCCGCCGCAGCTGCCCGGCCAGCCGGTCGGCCTCGGCGTCCAGCCGGGCGTATGTCAGCGACTCCGCGCCCGCCACCACCGCCACCCGGTCCGGGTACCGGGCCGCGGTCGTGCCGAAGAGCCGGCCGACGAGCAGCCCGTCGTTGTCAGAGTCCGGCATGCGGTGCCTCCCCGAGCTTCCACGACGCGGCCGGATGCGGTTCCGGGTCCACAGCCACGAGCCGCAGCTCCGAGGTGTACCTGGCACCGGACGGGTCGCTCAGCCAGAGCTCCTCCGGCGCGGGGAGCATCTCGGCGATGTCGACCGGGGCGTGCGCGGCCGACCGCCGGACCGCCCGCGCCAGGTTGTCGACCAGCACCGGTGCGGCGAAGTCGACGTAGAAGGGCTTCGCCGCGGCCGAGGTCTTCACGAAGACGTGCCGGGGCAGGTCCCGTGCGGCGGCCCAGCTCCGCAAGGCGTCCTGCCCCGCGTCCCGCCCCCGGGTCGGCAGCGCACCGAACTCCTCCGCCCGGAAGCGCCATTGACGGCGGCAGACGGTCAGCTCGCCGATCTCCACCCGGGGCGCGCGGGGGCCCGGTTCGCGCAGGCGGAACATGTTCACCACCACGGCGGTCAGGAACTCCCCGAAGCACTCGACGACCGGCGCCTGCCAGCCGTCCCGCCGCGAGGTGGCAAGCAGGTCCCCGTCGCTCTCGCTCAGCACCAGGTCGGTCGCCGGGGTCGTCACCGCCCCGGAGGGGTGCCCGTCGTCCGAGCCGTACGACCAGTACCGGTACGCACCGGGCGGGTCCAGTGCGAGTGGCGGGTAGGTGCGGCTGCTGACCTCGGGCGCGGTGCTCGGGTAGACCGGCACCACCCGGCCGACGGCGCTGTCCGCCGCGACGGCCGCCACCAGCGCGGCGGGCTCGTCGGCCTGGGCGGAGAAGACCCGGCTCTCCAGGGTGTTCAGCGCGACGTGCAACTCCCCCAGCACCCAGGAGAGCCGGCCGTCGGCACGGCGCCGGAGCATGACGTCCGGGCTGTGCGAACGGGCGGCCGCCCAGAGCCGGCCCCGCGCGCGGAACACGACGTCGGCGACCTCGCGTGCCCGGGCAGCGGGCACCACCGCGTCCTCCGGGCCGTCGGGCAGGATCTCCGCCCAGCGCAGCTGGAAGTCCGCCCGGACCGGTGCGTAGAGCTCGCAGGACGGGCTCAGCAGGTCGGCGGCGGCGAACTGCAATTCGGCGAGCGTCACTTCACCGCGCCTCTCGCGCAACTCGCGGTAACGGCGGATGAGTTCATCGAGGGCGAGCTGTCCGACCTCGGCGGAGAGCCATCGCGCGGCGTCCAGCAGGATGGACAACGGGACGTCCAGCGCGTCGAGTTCCTCCTCGCCGATGTCAGCGTCCAGATCGCGGCGGCAGTCCAGGTAGAGCGGGGTGCGGCCGCCGGGCGTCAGCCCGGGGGCGGGCCGCACCGGGTGCCCGGCGGCGTCCGTCAGGGCCCGGTCGACGCGCTCCAGCGCGGCCAGCACCGCGTCCGCCGAGTCGGCGTCCGCGACGGCGTCCCTGGCCCTCGTCAGGTCGGCGAGCACCGCCGTCAGTCGTCCGCGCACGTCCTGGTCCGCGATCCGCCGGAGCTGCGCCGCGAGGTGGCGTTCCGGATGCCCGTCGATCGGCACCCGGAAGCCGACCTGGAGCACACCCGCCCGGCTCAGCTCGTCGAGCACCGCCGCGGTCCCCGGGTCGGCGGTCAACTCGGACGCCGACAGCTCCGCCCCGGGCCCGGCCAGGCGGTCCAGGACGGCGAGGGCCGCCGCGTCCAGCGGCAGCGGCGGGCGCAGCGGGCGCAGCGCGCGGCCCTCGGCCAGGGTGACGGCCGGGTCCAGCCGGACCGGCAGCACGGCCGCCAGCTCCGGGTCCGCGTTCCAGGCCCGCGCCACCGCCTGCAGCGCCCAGACCTCCAGCCCGATGTCGGTGCGGGCGAGCCCGCCGGTGCCGCGGACCACCGTCCGCGTCCCCTCGAACCCGGCCCAGGCGACCGGCCCGAAGAAGCCGATGGTGTCGTTCTTGGCGCAGTACCGCTGGGCGTAACGGGCGACCAGCGCCTCGCGCCGGTCCATCCGGTCCAGTTCGGCCGGCGCGCCGGCCAGCACCGAAGCGGCGTAGCCGGACACCCAGTTGGCCATCGCTCCGGGGTTCTGCCAGGTCAGTGCGCGGCGGAAGTCCTCCGCGGCCACGAACGCGTCGACACCCCGCCGGGTCCCGTCCCGCAGTGCGGCCGTCCGCCCGGCGCCCGGCTCCCGGTCCTCGCCCTCGTGGACGGCCAGGACCCCGAGACGCTCGAAGGACAGTCCGGCCGAGCGCAGCGCGGCCGCCGGCCACAGTCGCCACCCCCGGCCGATCTCGACCCGGGCCGGCCTCGTCATCGCATCGAGCATGGACGGCCCTCCGGTACGCGCAGCGGCATTTTCGTACCGGGACGATAGTCAGCGGCGCCGGTCAGTGACCTGTCGCAGGTTTCGGGGACGTGTCCGCTTCCCCCGCCGAACGCACGATGGTGAGCGAGATCCCGGGCCTGGGGCAAGTGCCTGGAGGCCCGTTCCTGACGAAGGAGTTCGGGCCCATGGCCAACAGCGAACCTGTCGCGATCATCGGCATGGCCGGGCGGTTTCCCGGTGCCGACGGCCTCGACGACTTCTGGCAGAACATCGTCGGCGGACGGCAGAGCCTCACCACCATCGGCGACGAGGAGCTGTTGGAGTGGGGCGAGGACCCCGGCAACCTCGACGACCCGTACTACGTGCGCCACCGCCCGTTGATCGAGGACGCCGATGCCTTCGACGCCCGCGCCTTCGGGATGACACCGCGCGAGGCGGAGATCCGAGACCCGCAGTACCGGTTGATGCTCGAAACCGTCCACGCCGCGCTGGACCACGCCGGCTACGACCCCTCCGGCTACGACGGCACCATCGGCGTCTACGCCGGCACCAACGTGAACCGGTACCGCTACGACTACGTCGAGCAGCACCCCGACCTCATCCGGACGGTCGGTCTGCTCGCCGTGGACATCGCGAACGCGCCGGACTACCTGTCCACCTTCATCTCCTACAAGCTGGGGCTCCGGGGCCCGGCCATGACGGTGCTCACCGCGTGCTCGTCGTCGCTGGTCGCGGTGCACCTGGCCTGCGCGTCGCTGGCGAACGGTGACAGCACCATCGCGGTCGCGGGCGGCGTGGACATCGAGTTCCCGTTCAACCGCGGCTACCAGTTCCTGCCCGGTGGCATCACCGCCGACGACGGGGTGCCGCGTCCGTTCGACCAGCACGCCACCGGCACCAACTTCGGCAACGGAGGCGGCGCCGTGGTGCTCAAGCCGCTGGCCGCCGCACTCGCCGACGGCGACACCGTCTACGCGGTGATCCGCGGGACGGCGGTGAACAACGACGGCGACCGCAAGGCCGGGTTCTCGGCACCGAGCGTGGCCGGCCAGAGCGAGTGCATCCAGGCCGCCCTGCGCGCCGCCGACGTCGACCCGCGGACGATCTCCCTGGTGGAGGCGCATGGCACCGCGACGCCGGTCGGCGACCCGATCGAACTGGCCGGGCTCGCCGAGGCGTTCCGGGCGGTGGCCGACCAGGAGCTCGAGCCCGGGGCCTGCGCGATCGGCTCGGTGAAGTCCAACATCGGTCACCTGGGGCAGGCCGCCGGCGTCGCCGGGCTGATCAAGGCCGCCCTGGCGCTGCACCACCGGACGATCCCGGCCAGCATCAACTTCACCACCCCCAACTCGGCGGTGGACTGGGAGACCTCGCCGTTCTCCGTGGCGACCGCGACCAGGCCGTGGACGGTGCCCGACGGTCTGCCCAGGCGCGCCTCGGTGAGCTCGTTCGGCGTCGGCGGCACCAACGCGCACGCGGTGCTCGAGGAGGCCCCGGCACCCGTCGGCGAGCCGTCCGTCGCCGCGCTGCCGGAGCGTCAGGTGGTGCCCTGGTCGGCCGCCGACGAGACCGCGGCCGAAGTCCTGCGGGAGCGGCTCGCCGACCACTTCGAACAGCTCGACGACGCCGACAACGAGCGGGACGGCGACGCCCGCTCCGGCGGGGAGCGCGAGAACGGGCCCGGCGGGGAGGCCCGGGACCGGGCCCGGCAACGGTTCGCCGACGCCGCGCACACGCTCCGGATCGGCCGGACCCACCGCAGGATCCGGGCCGCCGTGCTGGCGGCCGACGCCGCGGACGCCGCCCTCGCGCTGCGCGACCCGGCCCGGATCGTCCGCGACGACGGCGTGCGGCGCGCCACCGTCTTCGCCTTCCCCGGACAGGGTGCCCAGCAGCCCCGCGCACTGGCCGACCTCTACCACGCGAACCGCACCTTCCGGGCGGGCTGCGATGCCTCCTTCGACGTGCTGGAGCCGCTGCTCGGCACCGATCTGCGCGACCTCTGGCTGCACGGCGACGCGGAGGACCTCGGCGAGACCGAGGTGGCTCAACCCCTGCTCTACACCCTGGAGTACGCGCTCGCGCACTGCCTGATGCGCTGGGGCGTCGAGCCCTCCCGATTGATCGGTCACAGCGTCGGCGAACTGACGGCCGCCGGGGTGGCCGGGGTGCTCGACTTCGAGTCCGGGCTCCGCGCGGTCGCCGCCCGCGCCACCGCGATGGCCCGGATGCCGCGCGGCCGGATGGTGGCCGCCGCCGCCACGGTGTCGGACCTCACGGACCTGCTGGGCGACGGCGTCGGTGTCGCGGCCGTCAACGGCGGGCGGCAGACGGTGCTGTCCGGCCCGGCCGAGGCCGTGGCCGCGGTCGAAGCCGCACTGGCGGAGCGCCGGATCGCGACCCGGGCGATGTCGGCCTCCCATGCCTTCCACTCCGAGTCGATGACCGAGGCCGCCGCCGAGTTCGAGCGGGTGCTGGCCGGGCTGCCGCTGCACGCCCCGGAGATCCCGGTGGTGTCGGCGCTGACCGGGGAGCCGGTCACCGACGAGCAGGCGCGTTCGCCCCGGTTCTGGGCCCGCCAGCTGGTCGAACCCGTCCGGTTCGACGCCGCGTTGGGCACGGTGCTCGCCGACGGCCCCGCCAATGTCGTCGAGGTCGGCCCGGGACGGACGCTCTCCGCCCTGCTGCGCGGCCGCCCGGACGTACGCGCCACCGACTCCCGCTCGCTGCCCACCACCCGGTCCGCGCCGGAGCCGGCCACGGTGCTCGACGAGCTGTTCGCCGAGTTCTGGGTGGCGGGCACCCGGATCACCGGTTGGCAGGACCAGGACGAGCACGGCTACCGCCGGACCGCGGTCCCCGGCTACCCGTACCAGCGCACGCACTACTGGTTGGAGCGCGCGTCGGCGTCGGCGGCCGCGGCCCCGGCGGAGCCCGCACGGGCCGCGCAGCCGTCGGCCGGGACCGCCCCGGCCGCCGTCCCGGTGTCCCCCGCCGCGACGGCCGGCCCGACGGCGGAACCCGATCCGGTCGAGCCGGCCGCGTCCGCCGGGGCCTGGTCGCTCGGTGCGTTGGAGTGGGTGCGCGACGGCGACGTCCGCGAGCCCGCCGGCTACGTCGGTCTCCCGCACGGCACCGCGCTCGTCGTCACCTCCGAGCGCAGCCGGTCCCGGGCCCACGCCGTCTTCGGCCGTGCCGGGTACCGCACCGTCACCGCCACGCCCGACGAGTTCGATCCGACCGACGCCGAGGGCTGGCAGCAGCTGCTGGACCGGCTGGACGAGCTCGGCACCCGCCCCGATGTGATCGCTCACGCCCTCCTGCTCGACGCCGAGCCCGGAGCCGACGACGAGCGCCTCGCACAGGACCTCGACGCCGCGGTCCACAGTCTCTACGCCGCCGCCCGGGCCTGCGCCGGCTGGCAACGCCGGCACCGGGTGCCGGCGAAGGTCGTGCTCCTCGGCCGTCATCAGGTGGACGTCACCGGCGCGGAGCCGGTGAACCCGGCCGCGGCCGGGGCGCAGGCGCTGCTGCGCAGCATCGAGCGGGAGCTGCCGGGCGTGACCGGGGTCTGCGTCGACGTATCGGACGGTACCCCCGAGTCCGTGCTGGCCCGGGAACTGCGCGAGCTCGCGGCCCCGTCGGTCGCGCTTCGCGGTACCGCGCGGTGGCTGCCCCGGCTCCGGCCGCTCGCGGCCCCGGACCCGGCCGGACAACCGCGGCTGCGCCGGCACGGTGTCCACCTGATCACCGGCGGCATGCGCGGTATCGGCCTGGTCACCGCGCGCGCCCTGGCCGACACCGGCCTGCGGCCGAGGCTCGGCCTGCTCGGCCGGGAGGTCCCCGGCCCCGCGACCGCCGACGGCGAGCGACTGCGCACGGAGCTGGCGGCGTTGGAGCTCGCCGGCGCCGAGGTCGAACTGCTCACCGCGGACGTCACCGACGCGGCCTCGCTGACCGCGGCCGTCGACCGGCTGGAGGCCCGGTTCGGCCCGGTCCACGGCGTGTTCCACTCAGCCGGTGTGCCCGGCGGCGGCCTCGCCGAGCGCCGCGAGCGGGCCGACGTCCAGGCTGTCCTGGCGCCGAAGGTGCTCGGTGTGCTTCGGCTGGAGGAGGTGTTCGCCGGCCGCCCGGAGCTGGACTTCCTGTTCCTGTTCTCCAGCCAGGCGGCACTGGCCGGCCTGTACGGGAGTGCCGACTACGCGGCCGCCAACGCCTTCCTGGACGCCCACGCGCGGAGCCGGACGGCGGGCGAGCGGGTCACCCTGTCGGTCCAGTGGCCCGGCTGGAGCGAAGTCGGGATGGCGACCCGCTCGAACGTGGGACTGGCCGCGCTGACCGGCGCCCGGGTCACCACCGCACCCCAGCGGGAGGAGGCCGATCCACGGACGGTGCTGACCCGCCGGTACAGGCCGGGGTCCTCCTGGGAACTGGACGAGCACGTCTTCGAGGGCAATCCGGTGCTGCCCGGCACCGCACTGCTCGAACTGGCCGTCCTGGCCGGGCAGGAGAAGCTGGGAGAGGCGGGTCCCGTCGAACTGCGGGACGTCGTCTTCCTCGCCCCGGTCATCGGGGCCACGGAGCTTCGGATCCTCTTGGAGGACGTCGCCGGCACACTGCGCTTCCGCATCCAGGGCCGGACCGAGGGTTCCGCAGGCGGCTGGACCGAGCACGCCACCGGCACCGTCGCCGTGGCGGAGGCCGTCCCCGGCATCGACCTCGACGCACTCTGGGCGGACCTGCCGAAGCTGGAGTACGACGGCCTGGCCGGCTGGATCGACTTCGGCACGCGGTGGCCGGAGGTCCGCCGCTCGCACGGCGACCGGACCGAGCGCATCGCCGAGTTCGAACTGCGGGAGGAGTTCCACGCCGAGCTCGACCGCTACCCGATGCACCCGGCGGTGGTCGACGCCGCCTCCGGCGTCCTGACCGACATCGCGCCGGACCGTTCCTACGCGCCGTTCATGTACGGGAAGGTGACCTTCCTGCGGCCGCTGACGCCACGGGTGACGGTCCACGCCCGGCTGGCGTCGGAGCAGGGCCGGCAGCCCCGGCCGACCGACTTCGACCTCTACGACACCGACACCGGTGAGCTGCTGGTACGGCTCACGGGCTTCACCCTGCGGGAGGTGCGGACCGGAAGCTTCGGCACCGGCACGCCCGCCGCCGGGCCCGCCGGGGCGGACGTCGCGCAGGCGCCGGCGCGGTCGGACGCGAGCGCACCCGATGCGCCCGGGAAGGTGCCAGGGCTGCTCGATCCGAGCTCCGGTGCCCAGGTGCTCGTCACCCTCCTGGCCGGCGGTCTGCCACCGGTCGTCTCGGTGGATGCGCCGGGTGCCCGGATCCAGGTGGAGGGTGTGCCGTGGCTCGACCTCCGGCCGACCGCCCCGGTCCTCGCCCCGGCCCCGGCGGCGGTCGATCCCGGCGCCCCCGCCGTCGCGCCGCCGGAGCCCTCCCCCGTACCCCCGGCAGCACCGGCAGCACCGGTGCCGGGACCTCGCACGACGGAGGTCGGGCCCGCCGACGGCGGCGCCGGGGAGAGCTCCACGGTCGAGATCCTGGGCGGTCTGTGGACGGATGCGCTCGGCATCACCGGGATCGGCCTGGATGAGGACTTCTTCGAGGTGGGGGGCAACTCCCTCGCCGCGGTGGCCCTGATCGACCTGATCAACCGTCGCTTCGGCGTAGAACTCGGCGCCGGCGCGATGTTCGAGTTCCCGACGATCCGGCTGCTCGCCGAGTCCGTCGAGGGCTGACCACAGAAACGGGCCGGAGGCGGATCGGTGATCCGCCTCCGGCCCGTTCGGCAAATCAGGACGTGGCGAGCACTGCTTCGGCCAGCTCGGCCGGCGCGTGGTCGAGCAGCCAGTGCCCGCCCTCGACGGTCACCAGCTGGAACCGTTCCGCGTGGTCGGCCCACCGCACGACCGCCGCCGCCTCCACGACGTGGTCCGTCGTCCCCATGATCGCGGTGACCGCAGGAATGCCGCCCCGTCGCGGCCCGTCCTCGTGGAAGTCCGCCAGCAGGGCGTAGTCCGCACGCAGCGCCGGCTCGAACAGCGGACGGTAACGCGCGACCGACAGCGCCTCCGGCACACCTCCGAAATCGTGGAGCACCCGCCAGAATTCGTCGGATTCCAGTGTTCCGAGCATCGACACGTCACCGGCGCGGCCGGGCGGCGGATACGCGACGGGGACGAGGACGTCCGGGCCGGGCAGACCACGCCGTCCGATCTCCCGGACCACCCCGTACGCCAACGCGGCCCCGGCGCAGTAGCCGACAACGGTGTAAGGACGGTCCAACAGGGAATCCGCCAGATCGTCCACCAACTCCCGTACCAGCGGCGCGAATTCACGGCGCGGGACCTCCCGGGCCCTGGCCTGCCGCCCCGGGAGGTTGAGCGCCCACACCTCGGCCCGGTCAGCCACGGCCCGGGAGAACGGGCCGAAGCCCGCCGGTCCGTTTCCGGCGTGCGGGAACACCAGAATCCGCTTTCCCTCCGCGCGGCGCGGCGGCAACCGTACGAACCAGTCCTTCGCCGGGTCCCGATCGGTGGTGAACGCTCCACTCATCAGCAACGACCTCGACATCTCGATTCGCCGACGGTATCCCCCGCGACGCTAACAGCAACACAACTCCCGGGAACGTCGCGCGAATCCGGGACAACGGATTTCTTCCACGCGCTCCTTTCCACCGTTGTGCGGGCCCGCGCACCGCTATCCTCTGGAGCCATGTCCTCGCCCAATTCCGAGCAGTCCCAGCCGTCCGACAGCCCGGACGAGCACTGGCGAAAACGGGAGCTCCTGCACGAGATCGCGTACGTGTCCCGCCTCTACGAGCGGCTCGACACCCAGCGCGGATACACTGCGGACCAGCTCGACCAGGTCCACCGGCAGGGTGGCGGGGGCACGCTCCAGGCCCGTCTGGAGCGCACCACCATGGAAACACAACACACTCGTCGGCTGGCCCAGCTCAACGCCGCCGAGCACGGGCTCTGCTTCGGTCGCCTCGACCTCGCGGACGGCGAGAACCGGTACGTGGGCCGGATCTCCCTCACCGACGACGAGTACGAGCCGCTGCTGATCGACTGGCGCGCACCTGCCGCCGAGGCGTTCTACCGGGCCACCCCGGCCGATCCCGGTGCGGTGGTCCGCCGTCGTCATCTGAAGACCTTCCGACGGCAGGTGGTCGACTTCACCGACGACGCCTTCGGCATAGCCGGGGACGCCGGGGCCCACAGCGGCCGGCTCAGCGGCGAAGCCGCACTGCTCGCCTCCCTGAACGCGGCCCGCACCGGCCGGATGGGCGACATCGTCACCACCATCCAGGCGGAGCAGGACCGGATCATCCGCGCCGACCTGCGCGGCGTCCTCGTCGTCCAGGGCGGTCCCGGGACCGGGAAGACGGTCGTCGCCCTGCACCGCGCCGCCTATCTGATGTACACCCACCGGGAACGGCTGAGCCGCAGCGGCGTCCTGATCGTCGGCCCGAACCCGACCTTCATGCGCTACATCGACCAGGTGTTGCCCGCCCTCGGCGAAGGCGACGTCGTCCTGCGCAGCGTCGGTGAGCTGTACCCCGGGGTGACCAGGACGGTCACCGAGCCGGTCGCCGCCCTCACCGTCAAGGGCGACGCCAGGATGGCCACCGTCCTCGCGGCTGCCGTGCGCGACTGTGTCCGGCTTCCCTCGAAGGACCTGACGGTGACGGTCGGACGCGGCACGTTGTACCAGGAGGAGCTGCGGCTGAGCAGAGCGCTCTGCGCGCGGGCGGCGGACGCCGCCCGGCTCGAGGCCGGCGAGCCGCACAACACCGCCCGGGCGGTGTTCGTCGCCGAGATCGCCGACGAGCTGGCCCATCGCATCGCCCGTCGGCTCGGCCTCGCCACGGACGGCGAGGACGTCGCCGAACTGAGGGCCCAGCTGCTGGCCGAGTCGGAGCTGCGGACCGCCGTCCAGGCAATATGGCCGGCGCTCTCGCCCGAGTCGCTGTTGAGCACCCTGTTCTCCTGTCCGGAGCTGCTGGAGCGGGTCGGCTCCGTCCTCACCGAGGCGGAGCGTCTCGCCCTGCTTCGCCCGCCCGCCCACGACCCGGACGCGCTGTACTGGACGGAGGCCGACGTCCCACTCCTGGACGAGACCGCCGAGTTGCTCGGTCCGTTGCCGGACGGGGAGTCGGCGCGCGCCGCAGCCCTGGCCGACGCCGAGGAGCAGGCCGAGCTCGCCTTCGCCCGGCTGGTTCTGGACGACCACGGCGGCGGCATCGTCCAGGCCGAGCAGTTGGTGCGCCAGTACCGCGGTGAGCGGCAGATCCGCTCGGTGGCCGACCGCGCCGCCGCAGACCGGAGCTGGGCGTTCGGCCACGTCATCGTCGACGAGGCCCAGGAGTTGTCACCGATGGCCTGGCGGATGCTCCTGCGCCGCTGCCCGAGCCGGTCCATGACCGTCGTCGGCGACCTCGCCCAGGCGAGCAACCCCGCCGCACCGCCCTCGTGGGAGCACGTTCTCGACGGCCCGGCGGGCGGTCGCTGGCGCGCGGTCGAGCTCTCCGTCAACTACCGTACGCCGGCCGAGATCATGAGCGTCGCCGCCGGTGTGCTGCACGCCGTCGACCCCTCCCTCCCCACCCCCACGGCGGTCCGCTCGACCGACGCCGTCCCGTGGAGCCGGAAGGTTCCCGCAGCCGAACTCGCCGACCGGCTGCGCGCCATCGTGGCCGAGGAGACCGCGGCGGTAGGGGACGGGCGGCTGGCGGTGATCGTCGCCGACCCGATGCTGGAGCCGGTCTGCCGCGCCTTGGACGGCCAGGACGGCACCGCCCGGCCGGCGGACCCGGACGCACTGGACTCCCCCGCCGTGGTGCTGACTCCCGCCCAGTCCAAGGGGCTGGAGTTCGACACGGTCCTGATCGTGGAACCCGAGGCCGTCATCGCGGCGAACCCGCGCGGTCTGAGCGACCTCTACGTGGCACTCACCCGCGCCACACGCGGCGTCGGGTTCATCCACACCCGCGGAATGCCCGCCGTACTGGCCGGAGTGTCCCCCCTGGACTGAGCTCGACGTTCGGCGCACCGGCCGATGACGGCGGAACGGCCGCCCGGCCGGGCGTGGCCGGGCGCGCCCCGCTGGGCACGTGCCCGGAAGGGCGCCCGGAGCCAACGCGACGGGCCTGTCCGGGGGGGCAGTGTCGAGGTGCCCACCGGCTGCGGTGTTCTCCTCCGTGGTCCGTCTCACGAGCCGAGTGCTGCCATGGGGTTCTCCACCGGTTGGGTCCCTGCCCGCGTCACCGATTCGGTGGTCCGTGCCGCGCAGAGGTCGTGGATGTCGATGCCCCGGGGCCTCCGTACAGCCCCGAGCACGCCCGTTGATCACACTGCCGCACCGGGAAACTCCAGGTCCTCGACAGAGTCAGGCTCAAGGTCCAGTACACAGGGTGCGTTGTGTACTGGACCGTCGAGAGAGCCCCGGGTCCTGTCGTCGCTCTCCCCCACTTGTTACGGCTGGTTCTGGACTATTCGGCGGTCACAACGCCCGCGATGAGGGAGGCGCGGCTTCCTCCGGCTTCCACCTGGTCGAGGTACTGGGTGCACTCGTTGTCCACGTAAAGCCCGACGGGGTGGCTACTGTTGTTGATCACAGAGCGTGCCGAAATCGTGGACTGGCATCCAGGCGTCGCGGTGAAGTCCTTCACCTGTACGGCTCCCTGATAGTTGGCCTGCGGATAGAAGCAGACCACGCCCTGCGGGCACGCTGCTGCTGCAGCAGCATTGGCCGGCCCTGCGGTGAGGAGACCGAAGAAGGCGAGGGGCAGTGCTATGGCCGCAGAGAGAACGGACGCGCGGGTACTGGTACTTGACACGTTTCACTCCATTGGTTACCAGTGTCGGCGACTGCCGACCGTATGTCGACTTTCGTTCGAAGATGCAAGCTCAGATGTTCGAGATCATCCTTGGCCAGTTCCAAGCGGTTTGAAACTTTGAACTTGCTGATCGTTCCAGAATGAAGTTCTTTGTGGGTGTTGGCAGTTGGGCGTCGTGTCGGCAGGATCCGTTGGGTTTCTGCTGATCTTGTGCCTGATGACCTGTGGGACGCGTGGCCCCGCTGCTGCGCGCGCCGGCAAGCCAGGGCCGCCTGGTCGCCCTGGTCTACAGCGAGACCGACTCCGGCACCTGGAAACGCCCTGCACGGCGACTCCACGGCACCCAACCGGATCGTGCACTCGAAGAACTGGATGGAAGAACTGGATGGTCGACGGCATGTACGCCGGCACCGCCCAGAAGGTGATGTTCACCGGCAGCCACAACTGGAGCGGCCCGGCCCTGCACAACAACGACGAGGCCATGCCGCGCATCACCACACCGCCGGTCATCGACGCGTTCGAGGCCGACTCCCAAACCACACGGTCCGCCGCCGTCCGCCGCCCCTGGTCGCCACGCCACCGCAGCAACCCTCAGGGGAGATCGCTGTTGCCCCCGAGGTTGCCGATCATCCGGCGGAGCACGTTCAGGGTGGTGACGTAATCGGCGGTCTCCACGCCGTCGTGCATCCGCTCATGGACCTTGAGGGTGCGGGCCTTCGCGCGCTGCCGCCCCTCCTCGCCGGCTTCGGTGAGGACGAGGCGGCCTTCCGGTTCCGCGATCCAGCCACGGGAGGCGAGGTCGGTGTGGACGGCTTCGAAATCGGTGTCCTGGCGGTCGAAGGGGGAGAGCCTGTCGGTGAGGGAGGCGCGAGTCCATTGCCCGGGGGCACCGGCGACGTGGTTGAGGATCCACCAGTGCGGTTGTGTGAGCCCCTCCTCGGCGAGGGCGGCACGAATGCCGCCGACGATGATCTCGTTCGCGATTCCGGTCCAGTAGCCAATGGGCTGGGCGGCCAGCCGGTCCTGTGAGTACTCCGTGATCGTCATACCGGGACCCTAGAACCTCAAGCATGGTTGAGGTCAATGGCTGGCGCCTCCTCGATCGTCCGGACTCTGCGCCACCCGGACCGGCACGAGTCGGTGCGGAGCGGCGCAAGCCGGCATCCAGGTGGCGCGATTCGGCGTCAGGTGGAGCGGGCAGGTCAGGTAATCGGGTGAAATGCGGGAGCGGGCCCGTGACTTGGCCGTTCGTGGGCGAGTTATCGGTGGCGGTCGGATTCGGGCGCCGAGGGCGTCCGTACGCGGTCGGGTTCAAGTTCGGGTTCGGGTTCGAGTTCGAGTTCGGGTGAGGAGGCTGCCGGGTGCCGCTGTCCACGCCTCGCCCTCCCTGTTCACCTCGTTCTTCCTGCTCGTTGTCGTCGCCGTCGGATCCGTTCGCGGTTCCGCGCGTCCGGCTGCCGTTCGAGGTGTTGCGGCCACGGGCCGACGGTGGACAATTGCGGCAGGAATCCGGGGTGTTGAGCGTTGGCACGGCCGGCCGTGGGCGCGGCGCCACCTCCTCGCACCCGGCGTTCGGCTCCGGTCGGCGCTTCCGCCCCGGCTCGCACTCGCATCCGTTCCGCGTCGAACTCCCCACCGGACCGAGCCCGTTGCTCGGCGCCACCCCCGTCCTGCGTCCCAACCCCTCCTCCGATCCCACCCGTACGGGCTTCGCCGAGCGCAGCCCCGCCTGTCTGGACATTCCGCTGTGACCGACCCCGCCACCACCGATCCGCACCCGGCACACGCCGAACCTCCCGCCGCCGCCCCGGGCCCATCACCCGTCCCCGCCCCGGATCCGAACCCGCTCGACCGGGCGTTGCTGTCCTTCGACGGGCCGCAGCAGCCGGTGGTCACCCTCGCGCTGGACTTCGCGGGCCCGCCGCCCGCCCCGTCCGCGCTCCAGCAGCGGATCGCCGAACGCGCGCCCGCCCTGCCGACGTTCCGCGGCACCCCCGCGTCGAACCTGCGGGTGCCGCACACCGACGCCGCCGACAGCGCCGCGCTCGACCGGGAGACGGACCGGATCTCCCAACTGCCCTTCGACCTCGCCGGAAACGTCCCGCCCTGGGACGTACGACTGATCACCGGCCCCGATTCCTTCCGGGTCTGCCTGCGCACCCATCACGGCTTCCTGGACGGTGTCGGCGCGACCCACGCCGCCGCCGCACTGCTGTCCGACACATCCGCCGAAGGCGCCCGCCTGCACCCGCCGGCCGTGCCCACCGCCCGGGCCCTGACGCGTTCCCTGCACGACCTCGCCCGCACCCTGGCCGGCCCCCGCCCCTGGACTCCCCCGCCCTCGACCGGCCCCTCCCCCTCCCGCCGCACCACCGGCCGCGACGTCCCGCTCCCGGTACTGCGCCACCTCGCCGACACCCACGGTGTCACCGTCAACGAGGTCGCCCTCGCCGCCCTCGGCATGGCCCTCGCACGACTGCGACGCGAGCACCGCACGACGGGCACGGGACGCGACGTGCTGGCGACCGTCGCCGTGTCGACCCGGACGCCGCAGCAACGCCACCTCCCCGGCAACCGTCTGGGCGTCCACCGGCTGATCCTCCCGCACCGGGCCGGCACCCTGGACGAATCCATCGCGGCGGTGGCCCGGCAGACCGGCGCCGTCCGGAACAGCCGTCAGCGCGACGCCCTGCGCGCCCTGTTGGAGAACCGGACCGCCCCGCAGGCCGCCGCGCGGGCGTACCGGGCCGCGCTGCGCGCCCGCGTCACACCGCTCGTCGTCAGCAGCGTGACCGTACCGGGCGGGCTCACCGCCTTCGGCGCGCCGCTGTGCTCGGCGGCGCTGCTCCTCAACGTCTTCGAGGGCTTCCCGGCCTACGTCTCGTTCACCCGCACCACGGCCCTGGTCCGCTGCAGCGCGGCGGCCGACACCGACCGCAGCTCCCTGCTGGCCGTACCGGACCTCTGGGCGGAGCTGCTCTCCTCCGGCCGGCACGCCGCCGACGACGACGCCCCGGACCGGTAGGCCCCGGCCGTCGGCCCCTCGTCCCCGGTCCGAACCCCGGACCGGGGCTCTTCGGCTGCCGCGGTCCACCGGACGGGGCCGAGAAACCGGCGCCACGCCGCGTCCCACATCCATGCCGACCGGCCCGGGACAGGAAGGAGCACGACACACCCGCAAGTTTGGTTTAATATTTAACTACCACTGGAACGGGAGATCCAGCGGAAGATCCAGCCGCGAGAAGGGAACACGTCATGACCGTCGATGCCGCACACGCCAAAACCACCCCCGAGCCCATTCGTGACCCGCGGGCCGACCACCTGCTCACACCGGACAACTGCGCCGTGGTCTTCATCGACTACCAGGAGGGCCAGTACGCCACGGTGGGTTCTGCCAGCCGCGAGGAGATCGACCTCGGCGCCGTCACGCTCGCCAAGCTCGCCCGCGCCTACGAGCTCCCGACCGTGCTGAGCACGGTCGCCGTGGGAATGGGCGTCAACCGGGCCACGGTCCCGGAGATCACACAGGAGCTGCCCGGCGTGACGGAGATCGACCGTACGGGGGTCAACTCCTGGGAGGACGCCGACTTCCGCGCCGCCGTCCGGGCGACGGGGCGCAGGAAGATCGTGATGGCCGGGCTGTGGACCGAGGTCTGTCTCGCCTTCCCCGCACTGGACATGCTCCGCGAGGGGTTCGAGGTCTACCCGGTCGTCGACGCCGTCGGAGGCGTCTCCGCGGTCACGCACACGACGGCGATCGAGCGGATGACTCAGGCCGGTGCGCAGCCCATCACCTCGCTCGCGTTCGGCTGCGAACTCATGCGCAACTGGGCCCGTCCGGACGCAGATCTGTACCGGGTCGTCATCAACGACTACTTCCGCCGCAAGCAGGCCATCGGCAAGAAGACCGGCACCCTCTTCGAGTAGGCCGACGACCCCCGCCGTTGCTTCCTGATCAGGTCGGCCCGGGTCGGGTCGGGCGGACCGGACCGGGTCGGCTCAGGCCGGACCGGGTCGGCTCAGGCCCGCTCGACCCGAGCCGGCTCGGCGGTCCATGGCCAAGATGCCTCGTGGCCGGCCTCGATGAGACCGATCATCCGGAACGCGGCGTCCGTGAGGCCGCCGAACGTGTGCCGGTGGGGGCCCGTGGGGCCGTGGGCGGGCCGGTACCCCGCCAGGTTCCACGTGTAGACGGGGATGTCGGCCGGGACCGGTTCGGCCGGTCCGCGGGGGTTGCGGGGGGCCTCCTGCTCGTCGGTGACGATCACGACCCGGTCGTGTTCCCGGTAATGGGTCCGCACCGCCTTCGTGGTGTGGGTGCCGCCGAGAGCGTGGAACCGTTTCAGCACATCGAGCACCGGCTCGCCCGGCTCGAACGGCACCTCTGCGCTGCTCCAGCCGAACTCCACCAGATCCGCCTGCTCGGCGCGCATGGCCAGTCCGGTGCCGAACACGGCTGCCGCGTCCGCCCGGGTCAGCTCGGACCGTTCGGAGACGGTGTCCCAGAACATGGAGTCCGACCGGTCCACCAGGATCAGCGTCCGGCCGGGCAGGGACGGTACGTTGGCCAGGGAGTGGCCCAGTGCCCGTTCCAGCGCGGCTGCCCAGCGCTGCGACGGCACCCGCTGGTGGGCGGCCAGGTAGCGGAAGGGGAACTGCCGGGACCGGGCGACCTCGGAGGGATCCGAGAGCCGTGCGGCGACCCTGGCCGCGACCTCGTCCGAGACCCCCGCCTCGTCGAAGTTCCGCAGGTTCCGCAGGAGTGCCATCGGCCCCATCGAGGGGATCACGGCTTCCCAGGCGGCGGCGTCCATCGGTCCGTGGAGCCAGCCCGCCAGCGCCTCCCACGTCATGCCCGCCTCGGCCAGCCGCTCGGGTCCGCCGGGCCCGGTCAGCACCGCCCGCCGCTCGCCCACTGCCGAATCCGTCAGCGCCCGGTGGGCGGACAGCAGTCGGTCGGAGGCCGGTGGTACCGCCTGCTCCGGGTGGTGCCGACGGTCCAGGATGTATCGGAAGAGCGCCCCCTGCCAGGGCTTTTCCGGGTCGGGGGAGGCGTGCACCAGGTTGAGTACGTCGCCGAAGCGGAAGTCCTTGGACCCGGTGTCGTACTTGAGCAGGGACCGGGACGTGTACAGCCGGCGCACGCCGTCGGCGATGCCCCGCTTCACGGGTTGCGGCACGTTCCGCCCGTACGCCGAGATCCAGTGGGCGAGAAGTTCGCCGGGCTCGTCGGCGCGCCGGAGCACCGAGTCGATCACGGACCGGTTGGACGGGCCTTCGGACACCCCGGCCGCGAGCCGGGCCCGTACGTACGTGGCGGCGCCCACCAGGGACGCCGTGCGCATGTTGCCCTCGCCGCGAAGCCAGCGCAGCAGACCGGCCGTCCACACGGGGTCCTGGACCGCGAGTTCACCGACGAGACGGGTGTACCGGTCGTCCCGCTCCTCGCCGCTCTCGTAAAAGGTCTGCTGGGACACGAAGTTGCCGACCGCGAGGAGGAAGAGCTCCTCGCGGGGCTCGCGGGCGAAGGCCGGGCCACCCTCGTGGGTGCGGAAGCCCTGCCCGGCCGACCCGCTTCGGGACTGCGACTGGGACAGGGGCAGGAGCAGGGGTTGTGACCGGAGCCCGGGCTGGGGCCGGGAGCGGGCGGCCGACGCGATGTGCGGGGCCACGAGCATCTCGGACCAGACCTTGGAGACGCGCGGGGTGTGACGGGGCAGCGAATCCTCCCGGATTCAAAGGATCGGACACCCCCGGCCCAGGGGCCCGACGGGGTGGAGACGCCCGCGCCTGCCGAGATCAGAAGAGGCGGCGGCGTCACTTGGTTGTCAGAGGAAGTAGCCGCAGCCGGGCGCATCGGAGGCGCGGTCGCGCTGCCAACGTACAAGGCCCCCGGGCCGTGCACCAGCGATTAACGCGGGCCCGCTCGTTGAGGGCCCCGGCCGGGTGGAGGGCCGCGGCCGTCGTGCCGACGTCCGCGGAGGAGAACGGGAAACTCCTCGTCACCCCGGCGTCCGAGCGGACCGCGGACGGCCCGGGTTCCCTGTCGCCGGGGATGATGGGGACATGGACATGCCTGATCGGCTGACGCGGGCCGCGGAGGACGGCGACGTGGCCGCGGTGGCGCAGTTGTTGGACGCGGGTGCCGAGGTGGACTCACCGAACAGTGTTCGGCGTACGGCGCTGGATCTCGCGGTGGGCGCGGGGCATGTCGATGTCGTCCGGCTTCTTCTCGCCTCGGGGGCGGATCCGTGCCGGCGGACGGGTGAGTACGACGAGTTGACGCCGATGCTCCGGGCGGCGATGCGCCCCGACGCCGAGATGGTCGGAGTGCTGCTCGATGCCGGGGCCTCCATGGACGCCCAGGGCCTGATGGAGTGGGTTCCGCTGGTGGTGGCGACCGGTGGGGACCAGGGCCACCCGTGGACCGTGGTTCTGCTCCTGGACCGCGGGGCGGACATCGATGCCGTGATGAAGGGCGGGACGGCTTTCGAGTACGCGGTCACCACCGGGAGGACGCTGATGGCGCGTTGGCTGCTCGGTCGCGGTGCGGCGCCGACGGAGTACGCCCTGGGCATGGCCTTCAGCCGGGCGCGGCAGTCGCCGGAGAACGCGAAGAAGTACGCGCCCGTCCTCAGCGCCCTGCACGCACGCGTCTCGGAGCTCGACGCCTGAACCCGGGCCGTTCCGAACCCGAACTCCGGTTGCTCCGAGCCTGAACCCCGTCGTTCCGGCCGCGGTCCGGGCAGGATGTCCTCCTGTGAACCATGTGTTGTGCGGCCTCGCCGCCAATGAAGCCCTGCCCTTCGAGCTGGTCCGGCGTCTGATCGCGGTCGCGGACGAGGACGTCGCCCACGGCCTCGCCGGTCGCGCGGACCTCAGCCGCGAGCAGGCGGTCGCCCTGGCCGCCCGCGTCGAGGAGAGCGCCGTACGACTCGCGTACGAGGGTCGGCTGACCGCTGCCGACGTCGACCCCCGTACCCGGCCGCAGGCCGCGCTCGCCCTGCTCGACGAGGGTTCCGGCGACCCGGAGTGGGCGCGGCTCTTCGCCCGGGACCCCGATGTCGAGCACCGGTCGAAGCTGGCCGCCTGTCCCGGGCTTCCGGCCGATGTGCGGGAGACGCTCGCCGCCGACCCGGACGTACGGGTCGTCGTGGAACTCGCGTCGTGGACCACGGCGGACCTGGCGGCCCGTCTGGCGCACCACCCGCATGCCGAGGTCCGCCGCGCGGTGGTGGCCAACGAGGCGACACCACCGCGGGTCCTGGCCATGCTGGTCACCGGCGAGGGACTGTCACCGGCGGAGCGGTGTCTGGTCTGCGACGCGGAGGAGACGCCCTTCGCGCACGATCCGAACTGTCCGCGGCCCGACTGCGACCTGCGGCCCGGTGCCTCGTGCGACGGTTCGCACGAGTCCACCCTCCACGATCTGGCGGAGCAGGCGTTGCAGAACCCCGCCACTCCGATCGAGGTTCTTCTCGGGTTCGCCGATCACCCTTCGACGCTGCTGCGCGGCTTGCTCGCCGCCCGTCCCGACCTGCCGCCGGAGACAGCGGCGCGGCTCGCCGGTGATCCCGTTCCCGGTGTCCGGGACGAACTCGCGGGGAACCCGGCGATCGGTGACGCCGTGATCCGTGTGCTGGCCGCCGACCGCGGTCACGACGTGCGGCGCTGCCTGGCGCACAACCCTCGTGTGCCGCTCGACGTGCTCTCCGAGCTGGCCGCCGCCACCAAAATCGGCCCGTCCCTGCTGCCGCGCATCGCCTCCGCCTCCTCCTCCGAGGTCGAGGATCTGGCCAGGTCGTCGAATCCGGTGCTGCGGATGCTCCTGGCCGAGCGGCGCGATCTGCCGGCCGGGATACGCGACGCGCTGACCGACGACCCCGACGCGAAGGTGGCCAAGTCCGTCGCGCGGCACCCCGGCCTCTCGGAGACCCGGTTGCGGGCCATGGTCGAACGTCACGGGGCCCAGGTCGCCGCCGGGGTGGCGGCCAACCCGGGGACCCCGCCCGCCCTGTTGGAGGATCTGGCCGGGCACGTACCGCCTGCCCGGAAGGCGCTGCGCGAGATCGCCCGGCACCCCGGCGCGACCGGCCCGGCGCTGCTCGTCTGTCTGGCGGACCGGCAGGCTCGGCGGGTGGCCGCCGGGCATCCGGCCGTGCCGCCGGAGGTCCTCGTCGAACTGCTCGCCGACGACGACTGGCAGGTGGGGGAAGCCGCCGCCGCCAACCCGTCCCTGCCACCGGCCGTCATGGCGGAGCTGGTGTCCGGGGCCGACGGGGCATAGGTCCGGCACCGGCCGACCGGGAAAGGAAGGGGGCCGGGTCGGTCGCCCGGATGCTCCCGGGCGTACTGGGCCAGTGTGGTCGCGATGGCTGCGAAGGCGACCGCGTGGCCTCGGGCGTTGGCGTGGACGCGGTCGGCGGCGTAGATGCCCGGGTCGGCGGCGAGCGGGTGGTGGTGGGTGTCGATGTGGATGCCGCCGAGTGCGCGTGCCAGCTCGGCGGTTACGCGGTCGAGCTCGTCGAAGCGGCGGGCCATGTTGTCGGCGTGTTCCGGCGGGACGAGGCCCGACCGGGCGAGGTCGAACAGACCGATGGTGACGACGAGGGCACCGCTCTCGGCGAGGGGCGTCAGGAGCGCGGCCAGTCGGGCCCGCAGCGTCTTCGGGTCGAAGCTGCGGAAGGCGTCGTTGCCGCCCGCGCTCACCATCACCACGTCCGGCCCGAAGTCCAGGGCGGGGATGAGCTGCTGGTCCCGTATCCCGTCGAGGAGCAGGTGGGGCGTGGCCAGGTTGACCGCGGCGAAGCCCGGGCGAGTGGCGGCGAGGGCGTCGGTGAAGCGGTCGGCGAAGGAGCGCTCGCGGTAGCCCGGGAGGAGGTCCATCACACCGGCGGTGACGCTGTCCCCCATCACGACCAGCCGGTTCCACGGGAGGTCGCGGAGCAGTTCGGCGGCGGTGTCCGGGGCCATGCAGTACGGGTCGGACAGCTCGGCGGCGAGGTCGGTGGGGTCGGCGAGGTCGGTGGGGGTCCGGTACGGCCGGGAGGTCATCGTCGGTCTCCTTCGAGGGGCCGGGTGGCGGCCGGGGATGCGGGGCGTGGCAGGGGCGGGGGTGCGACGCGCAGGGCGAGGCCGCCGACGGCGGCGGCCAGGTTGACGGCGGTGGCGAACCAGTACACGGCGGCGTAAGGCTGCGCGCCCGTACCGGAGACCTCCGCGACGATCACGGCCGTGGCGGCGATGCCGAGGCCGCCGCCGACCTGACGGGCCGCCATGACCATGCCTGTCGCGGCGGCGAAGTGCCGGGGCACGACGGAGAGCGCGGCGGCACCGGAGATGCCGACGGTGGCCATGCCGATGCCGACGCCCATCACCGTTCCGACCGGCAGCCAGAGCGTCCAGAAGCGCGGCTCGGTGTCGATCAGCAGGGCCAGTGCGGCCGTCGAGGCGGCGACGAGGACCGAGCCGCCCGCCACCGTCGTGCGCGGGGTGAGGGCGACGGGGAGCCGTCCGATGCCGATGCCGACCGCGGCGGTGACGAGCGCCGCCGGGCTCATCGCGAGACCGGCCTCCAGGGCGGAGTAGTTCCAGGCGTCCGTCATGAAGAGCACGCCGAGCAGCATCGTGGTGAACAGCGCGGCGCCGTACGCGAGGGAGACGCCGCTCGCGACGGCGAAGGGCCGGCTGCGGAAGAGGTCGAGTCGCAGCGCCGGTCGCGGGTGCCGGAGCGCCCGCAGCACGGTCGCCGTGCCCGAGAGCACGGCGACGCCGGAGGCGGCCGACACGTGCACCGAGGTCCAGCCGTGGTCGGGGCCCTGCGTCAGGCCGTACACCGCCGAACCGATGCAGAGGGCGAGCAGCAGACCGCCCACGAGGTCGGGGCCTTCGCCGGTACGGGACTCGCCGGTCAGCAGCTTCCGTCCGGCGATCAGCACCCAGCAGCCCACCGGCAGGTTGAGACAGAACAGCGCCCGCCAGTCGAGCGCCTCGACCATGACGCCGCCGACGGCGGGTCCCGCGGCGGCGGCCAGGGCTCCCGCCGCGCTCCACGTGCCGATCGCGGCGCGCCTGCGTTCGGCGGGGATCTCCGCGAGCACCAGCCCCAGCGACGCGGGTACCAGCAGGGCCGCCGCCAGGCCCTGGACGGCGCGGGCGCCGAGCAGCAGGGGCAGGGCCGGGGCCACGGCGATCAGCAGCGACGACGCGGTGAAGACGGCGACGCCGATCAGGAACAGGCGGGCGCGGCCGACCGCGTCGGCCAGCGGCCCGGCCGGGGCGAGCAGGGCGGCGAAGGGGATCACGTAGGCGGTGGCGACCCACGAGACGGTGGTCAGCGGGACGTCGAAGTCGTCGGCGATCGGCGGCACCGCCAGGTTGGTCACGGTGGCGTCGAGAAAGCTCAGGAAGGTGCCCGCGCAGGCGAGTAACAGGGCGAGGGAGGCCCGGCGGGTGGCGGCGGAAGGCGTCATGGCGAGGATTTAAGAGTACGATCGTTCGTACGTCAATGCCGTACGGTCGTTTGCTAAGCTGTCGGGCATGGCAGGACGTGCATCGGCTCAGGCAGCGCTCGAAACCCGACGGTCGGTCCTGCGCGCCGCCGCCGAGATCGCTTCCTCGGAGGGCCTGGACAGCGTCACCATCGGTCGGCTCGCGGACCGGTTGGGGATGAGCAAGGCGGGTGTGATCGGCCAGTTCCGCAGCAAGGAGAAGCTGCAGCTGGAGACGGTGGACCTGGTCCTGGAGGACGTCCGCACCCGGGTCTGGCAACCGGTGCGCCACCTCGACGCGGGGCTGCCCCGGCTGTTGGCCGTCTGCGCGTCCTGGGTGCGCTACGCCGCCGATCCCGGCTACTCCGGGGGCTGCCTGCTCACCCAGGTCACCTACGACTACGACGGCCGCACCGGCGCCGTGCACGACCGGATCGCCGAGGGCCGCACCCGCTGGCGGGACACCCTCCGCCACGACATCGACACCGCCGTCGCCGCCGGGGACCTCCCGCCCGGGACGGACGCGCCCCAGGTCGTCTACGGGCTGGAGTCCCTGGCCGCCGGCATCACCCCGGCGCGGCTCCTCCACGGCGACAGCCGGGCGGAGGAGTGGGCGCTGCGCGGCATGCACGCCGTCCTGGGCGTCCCCGCCACGGACTGACTCCCCGCCACGGACCGACGCCCACGGCGGACGGCCCCTCGGGGGACGGACCGGTTCCCGGGACGAGCCAGTACCCGGGACAGACCGGCGCCCTGGGCACGACCGACCCCCGCACGCGGGAAGGCCCGCACAACACAGCGGTTCCTTCCCGAGGCCCTCCCCTCGTCCTCCTCGTCGGCGGTCAGCCGCGCACGTGCAGCCCGAAACCCGTGCGGCCCGCGGGCTCCAGGCCCTCCTTCAGGTTCAGCGAGGGGATCTCGTAGTCGCCGAAGTTCTGCCGCCGGAACGCGATCGGCTCGGTCGACTCCAGGGTGAGCAGGCGCCGTTCCCAGGCCCTGGCGACGGCCGGGTACTCCGCGTCGCCCATCCGGTCGGCGCCGTACAGCACGAACGGCGGCAGCACCTCGATGCCCGGGTGGTAGAGGATGCCGTGGTGGATCGGGAACAACAGGTCGTCGATGGGGCCGTTGATCCCGCGGGCGGCGTAATGCGACTCCGGGCCGCCGACGGTCACCGACAGCAGGGCCCTCCTGCCCGTGAGGGTTCCCTCGCCGAAGCGCTCGCCGTACTTGGTGTCGCTGTGTTCGCCGACGCCGTACGCGAAGCGGTGGGTGAACACCCGGTCCACCCAGCCCTTGAGGATCGCGGGCATGGTGTACCACCACAGCGGGAACTGGAGGATGACCGTGTCGGCCCACAACAGCTTCTCCTGCTCGGCGATGACGTCCGGAGTGAGCGTCCCGGCGCCGAAGGCCCGGCCCGAGTCCCGGGCGACCTTCAGCGGACTCGACGCGTGGGAGCCGTAGTCCCCGGCGTCCACGACCGCCTTCCAGTTCATCGCGTACAGATCGCTCACCCGCACCTCGTGCCCGGCGCCCTCCAGCGTGGACACCGCGAGGTCCTTCAGCGAGCCGTTGAGCGACTTCGGCTCCGGGTGGGCGTGGACGATCAGCGTCTTCATGGGAACTCCTTCGGATCGGATGCCTTCGATCCTGGGCTCCCCGGCGCCCGGCGTTCAGGGGCGCCCCTTCCGCAGGACGGGACTTCCTGGTATCGGCAGGGCCACCTTCGCCGACGGCGCCGAGGCCATACTGGAGGGCATGGACGATCTCGCGGGCTTTCTGCGGACCCGGCGTTCCCGGGTCGCCCCGGCAACCGTCGGCATCCCCGTCGACAGCCGCCGCCGGGTCGAAGGGCTGCGCCGCGAGGAGATCGCGCACCTGTCCGGAGTCAGCGTCGACTACTACGTGCGCCTGGAGCAGGGCCGCGCGACCCAGCCCTCCGAGCAGGTGCTCGACGCGCTCGCCCGCGTCCTCGGCCTCGACGAGACCGAACGCGGGCACCTCGACCGGCTCGCGCGGCAGCGCCGCCGCCGCGCGAAGGCGCCGGGCGGGCGGGTCCGGCCGGAACTGCTGCGCGTCCTCGACCTGGTCGTCGACGCGCCCGCGCTCATCATGGACCACCGCCTGGACGTGCTCGCCGGGAACCGGCTCGCCGGGCTCCTCTTCGGCCGGCCGATGCCGGGTCTGAACACCGCCCGGCACATCTTCCTGGAGGAGGCCGAGCGCGGCCTCTACGCGGACTGGGAGCAATGCACCCTCGACGTGGTCGGACACCTGCGCCTGGCCGCCGGCAAGTACCCCGACGATCCCCGACTTGCCTCGCTCATCGGCGAGTTGGCGATGGGCAGTGAGCGTTTCCGCCGTCTGTGGGCCCGTGCGGACGTGCGCGCCCGCACGCACGGGCGCAAGGCGTACCGGCACCCGCTGGTCGGACCGCTGGACCTGCACCAGGAGAACTTCGCGCTGCCGGACGAGTCGGGCATGGAGCTGTTGGTGCTGTCCGCGGCCCCCGGCAGCCCCGCCGAGGACGGGCTGCGCCTGCTCGCGGGCCTGGACGCGGACAGCGGTGACGCGCATCTCGCGGTGAACGCCCGGGTCCGCGAGTAGAGCGTGTCTCCCCGGGCACTCGTCCGGGCCCGGCGACAGACCGCTGCCACAACATTCCCGGCCCGCACCGCAAACCGGAATCATGCCCCGGAAGCATGCGCAACCCCTGAAACAGCCCTCTGAACGTGAAAACGTACAGTGAACCGATGATGATCAATGGGGTGGGAGCAACCGCGCCGGCCGGTATCGACGGGGTGCGGAACTTCCGGGACGCCGGCGGAGTCGGGGAACTGCGCCCCGGTGTCCTCCACCGGTCCGGCGCGTTGCACACGATGTCGGCGAAGGGGGCACGCGAGCTGGAGGGCCTGGGGGTGCGTGCGGTCGTCGACCTGCGCAGTCGCCCCGAGGTCACCGACCGGCCGGATGCCCTGCACGGGGCGGCGATCAGATACCTGCATGTCCCGGTGTTCGCCGAACAGCGGTGGCCGCAGGAGCAGATGGAGCTCTACCCGTCGATGGCCGAGCATTCCGGCCGTGCTGTGCTGGCAGTGCTGCGACACCTGCGCGCCGAGGGCGCGGGACCAGTGCTCGTCCACTGCGCATCGGGGAAGGACCGGACCGGTGTCGTGGTCGCCCTCGTGCAGACACTGTTCGGGGCGTCCGAGACGGAGGTGATCGCGGACTTCGTGCGTTCCAACACCGAACTGGGTCTGCCCGTCGCGCAGCCGTCGGGCCCACGGGGACACAACACCCTGCCGGTCACGGCCGGACATCTTCGTCGCGCGCTGTTGTGGATCCGCAGTCACCACGGTTCCGTACCCGCCTTCCTCCGGGCTCAGGGCGCCACGGAGGAAGACCTCTCCGTGCTGCCCGGCAAAGCATCAGCGACCCACCTGTCCGCCACTTCCTCTTGACCTCCACCGCTCATCAGGGAGAAACGCTCCGACTCGGCAACGCCCGTCCGTCGGCTCCTGTCCGGCAGTACCCGCCCGACGGGGAATCGGCCCGGGGAATCCACGTCGCCCGGTGAACGCGTCCTGTGGCCCGGGGGTCGCGGTGGTGCACGTTCCCCGATTCCCTTCCGCGGGGCGGGTCCGGGCCGTGCCGGTGGGCAGTCGTCCTCGCCCCGCCGAGCCGCCGGACCGTGCCGGCGGGGGATCACGGTGCCGCGAGTACGCGCCGTACGAGGGCCGGGAGCGTCGACAGGTCCGCCGGGCGGGCGCCGCGCCAGGCGATGTGCCCGTCGGGGCGCACCAGGAGCGCGGCGTCCGCGTGTTCGGTGCCGAGCACGCTCGGCCATCGGCCGGGTTCCGCCTCCCGCTGGGTGCCGGTGCGGATGGTGCGGAGGGCGAGGGGGACGCCCGCCTGCCGTACGGCCTCGGCCTGCCGCTGCCACTCCGGGTCGCCGTCGGCCACGAGCAGGGTGAAGCCGGGGCCGATGAGGTCGAGGGTGGATGTCACTCCTGCGGGGCCTCCGGTGAGGCGGACGTGGGGGACGCGCTCCCCCGGCCGGCAGCCGGGGCGGTAGCCGGACGCGTTCAGGGGGCCGGGGGCGCCGGCGGGTTCGGGGTCGGGGACGGAGTCGCCGGCGGGGGCGGGTCCGGGGGCGGAGTCGTCGGCGGGACCGGGGGCGGGGACCGGGTCGTCGGCGGGGTCGGGGATGACCGCGGCGGAGCGGTAGGCGGCGGTCAGGAGGAGTTCGTCGTCGATGCGGTAGCCGGCCCGGTTCGTCGCGTTGGCCGTGGAGATGTCGATGACCTGGCGCGCGAGGGGGCGCCGCTCGTCCCCGTAGGTGTTCAGCAGTGCCTCGTCGGCGTGTCCGGCGATGACGGCGGCGAGTTTCCAGGCGAGGTTGTCGGCGTCGCCGATTCCGGTGTTCATGCCGTGCCCGCCGGTCGGCGGGACGACGTGGGCGGCGTCGCCCGCCAGCAGGACGCGTGAGCGGCGGTAGGCGTCGGCGAGCCGGGCGTCCATGCGCCAGGTCATCGTGTCGCGGATGGTCACGTCCAGGTCGGGGATGCCCGCGGCCGTACGGACGAGCCCGGCCAGGAGCCGGTGGTCCGTCGGATCCGCCGCCGCGTCCGCGCCGAGGGGGTACTGGTAGATCCAGTGGCGGTCGTTGTCGACGGCCATGAACCCGCCCCGCCCCGGGACGGTGAGGAAGTACGAGGCGCTGGCGCGGTCGGCCACCGCCCGGCCCAGGGGCGCCTCGAAGCGGATGCTCAGGTACCGCCCCAGGCCGGTCGGGCCCTCCATCGCGATGCCGGCCCCGGCCCGCACGGTGCTCGCGGCGCCGTCGCAGCCGACGAGCCAGTCCGCCCGCAGACGGTCCCGGCGGCCGGTGGCCCGCTCCTCGACGACGGCCCGCACGCCGAGGCCGTCATCGGTGAAGGAGACCAGCCGGGTGCCGAACCGGACCCGGGAACCGGCCAGTTCCTCGGCACGCCGCAGCAACAGGGGCTCCAGGACGTCCTGGGAGCAGATGAGGCCCGGCGACGGCGTGTGCTCGGGGCCCTCGTCGGGCTCCTGGGCGGGACCGGTGCGGACGTGGTCGGGGTCGACCAGGTCGCGGCCCCGGTAGAAGCGGACCTGCTCGGGCGGCAGCCCCGCGGCGCGGACCGTTCCCTCCAGCCCGATGCGCCGGAAGATCTCCATGGACCGGGCCGAGACGCCCCGGGCCTTCGGATGGAGCGAGGTGGCGGGGTGGGCCTCGATCAGCACATGGTCCACGCCGTGGCCCGACAGCAGACAAGACAGGGTCAGACCGACGGGTCCGCCCCCGACGACCAGCACGGACGTATGCGACTCGGCCACGGGAAGCCTCTTTCCACCTGCGCGAACGACCGCGTAACGACTAAGTATTTTTTAGACGTTACCATGGTGGGGTGATGCCGCCCCATCGAAACGGGAGAAGCCCATGGACCAGCGGTTCGCCGACGACAACCCACGCGGCCTGTACTTCCTTGCCGATCTGGTCAACGCCGTGCAGGACGGGAGCGGGGCCACACCGGCCGGACTCGAGGCCGTGGTGGAAGCGCACGGCGGTCAGCCGCTGCGGCTGACCGCGACCACCGCGGAAGAGATGCGGGAGGCCGTCGCGGTCGTCGCCGGAATCCTGGACACGAAGGACGAGGACAGCGCCGCCGAGGCCATCAACGTCCTGCTCGACCGGTACCCCGCCCGGCCCCGGCTGGCCCGCCTGCCGGGGCGCCGCTGGTCGCTCCACACCCAGGCGCCCCAGGACTCACGACCGGCCCCGTGGCTGCTGTCCACCGCCGCACTCGCCCTGGCGCTCTGGCTCGGCGAACGCGGCTACTGCGCATGGGGCCGCTGCGCCGCGCCCGGATGCGACCGGTATTTCATCGACACGGGGCGCCGCGCACCGCAACGCTACTGCTCGCCCCGCTGCGGAACCCGGGTCCGGGTCGCCGCCCACCGCAACCGGGGCCAGTGAGCCCTTCGACGCCCGTACGGACAGGAGCCGCCCGGCCAGGGGGAGTTCAGGCGCAGGCGTCCTCCACGGCGACTCGCCGCACCGTGCGCAGCGTCGAGCGGAGGCTGTCCGGATCGGTCGAGCCCAGGGCGAGGCGGAGCGCCTGCGGTGTGCGGGCCGAGGTGCTGAACGGCTCGGCCGTGGTCACCGAGATGTTCCGGCGGGCGAGGGCGGCCGTCAGACGGTCGGCGCGCGCTTCGTCGGGCAGCGGCAGCCAGGTGAAGTACGACGAGGGGTGGCCGATGAGCGGGAGCCCCGCCAGCTCCTGCCGCGCGATCGCCTGGCGCGCCCTGGCGTCCTCCCGCTTCCGGGCCTCCAAGTGGTCCACCGTGCCGTCGTCGAGCCAGCGGCAGGCGATCGCGGTGGTGAGGGCCGGGGTGTTCCAGGTGGTCGCCCGGATCGCGCGTTCGAGCGACGGCACCGCAGCCGGCGGGGCGACGACGAAGCCGACCCGCAGGCCGGTGGCGACGCTCTTGGACAGTCCCGAGACGTGGACGGTGATGTCCGGCGCGGTCGCGGCCAGGGGCGGTGGCGGGTTCTCGACCAGGTAGGCGTAGGAGGCGTCCTCGATGAGGAGCGGGCCGTACCGGCGGGCGATCTCGATCAGGCGGATCCGGTCGGCCGCCGGCATGACCCGGCCCAGGGGGTTGTGCAGGGTGGGCATGGTGTAGATCGCGCGCACGGGGCGGGTCGCGCACAGCCTTTCGAGGGCGTCGAGATCCGGTCCGTCGGCTGTTGCGGGGACGGGCTCCAGGTCGAGGTGGAGGGCGTGCGCGAGCACCTTGAAACCCGGGTAGGTGAGTGCGTCGACCGCGACGACGTCGCCGGCGTCGAGCGCGGCCATGACGGTGACGGCCAGGCCGTGCTGCGCGCCGTTGGTGATGAGGATCCGGTCCGCGTCGGTGGTGATTCCCCGGCGTTCCAGGTGCCGTGCGACCGAGACCCTGTCCTGGGGGCGCCCCCGATGGGGCTGGTAGCGCAGCAGCGATTCGAGATCGCCGGAGGTGGCCACCTCGCGCAGGGCCTGCCGGAGGAGATCGGCCTGTCCGGGCAGCGACGGGCAGTTGAAGTTGAGGTCGACCGCGTCGGTGGCCACGGCCTGCTGATCGATGCCGTGGCCGGCGGGAACCGCGATGTCGCGCACGAACGTGCCGCGGCCCTGTTCCCGGCTCACCAGCCCCATCGCCTCCAGCTCGGCGTACACCCGGGTCGCGGTCACCACGGCGATGCCCTCGCGGGCGGCGAGTCCGCGGTGCGTCGGCAGCCGTACGCCCGCGGCGAGCCGCCCGGTCCGGATGTCGGCGGCGAACGAGTCGACCAATGCTTTGTACCGCGGGGCTGCCATGTGCCGGATTGTATCCATGACAATTCTTTGACTGTCCTGTTCGCGGCTTCCTACCGTCGGGGTCCACCCATCCGGAAGGACAGCCGTCGTGCACATCGCCATCCTCACCTTCGAGGGCTACAACGAACTCGACTCCCTGATCGCACTCGGTGTGCTCAACCGCGTCAGGGCCGACGACTGGCGCGTCACCATCGCCACCCCGGGCCCCAGGGTGACGTCGATGAACGGGGTGGTCATCGAGCAGATGTCCACCCTTGAGGAGGCGTGCGCCGCCGACGCCGTGATCATCGGCAGCGGCATCGCCACCCGCGAGGTCGTCGAGGACCCGGCGATCATGGGCATCCTGCGGGGCCTGGACCCCTCGCGCCGGCTCATCGCCGCGCAGTGCTCCGGCGCGCTCGTGTCGGCCAGGCTCGGCCTGCTCCACGACATCCCCGCCTGCACCGACCTGATCACCAGGCCCTGGGTCGCCGCCGCCGGCGTCGAGGTGCTCGACCAGCCCTTCTACGCCAGGGGCAACATCGCCACCGCCGGTGGCTGCCTGGCCTCGCACTACCTCGCCGCCTGGGTCATCGCCCGCCTCGCGGGCAAGGAGGCCGCCGACGACGCACTGCACTATGTCGCCCCGGTCGGCGAGAAGGAGGAGTACGTGGAGCGCGCCTGGCGCAACATCACTCCCTACCTGCCCGATCCCGCACCGGTCATGACCAGGGCCGCGGCTGCGGCTGCGGCTGCGGTGTCAGTGCGCTGAAGTATCCTTCCGGCCGCTGAACATCGACTGGGAGGATCGAGAGAATTGACCGGCCTGTCCGCTTTCCCGCTGCCCTTTCTTGCTTCCTACGGAATATCGTTCAAGAAACCCCGAACGCTGCGGGAACTCGAGATGATGCAGTGCAGCGCCCACATCCGGGCGAAATCGGAGTGGTTCGAAAAGATGAACGACGCCGAAATCGTTGCCAAGTGGACGAAAGAAGCGACCGAGCAGGGTCTGACCGAAGCCCAGATTCGTTATGTGCTCGCCGAACTGGCGTATTACGCCGGGCTGCGGGACGAACGGACCGGCATCGAGGCGTCCACCGTCGACGGGGTGTGGCAGTCGGACACACTGATCGACGAAGAGCTCAGGTCCCGGCTGCGCGGGGCGGTCCGGGTCCTGGAGCAGGTTCCCGAAGCGGAGAAGGACTGGCATCCGGGATCCGACGGCCAGGTGCTGGATCTGGTCCATCCCTCGTTGTTCTGCCTCGTGCGGCAGGCGAGCGGAGCGCCCGAGCATGTCTGGGAGACCTCGGAGGCCAGCAGGACCCGGTACGAATTCTCGGAGAATTTCCAGTGGTTGCCCACGGATGTCGAGATCGGTGACGACGGCGAAATCGCCTTCCGTTCGTACGTCAACAACGTCCACCCCGTGGATCACACGGAACTCGCCTCCGTCCTGCCGGACCTGTTCGCACGCATGCGCCCGCTGCTGGAGAACGTGCTCACCGATCTGCACAATCCGCGTCCCCCGCGGATCGACGCCGATCCCTACGCGTGGTACAACGAGGCCCCCGACAAGCCGGTCGAGCCCGACCCCGACGACGAAAAGGCCCATCTCGCCTGGGAGATGGCCGAGGCCAAATGGTGGTACGAACGTCTTCCGGTCGTCCCGGACGCCCCGGAATTCGTCCCGCCCGCGCTGCCCGACGACTCCTCCCGCGTCGACCTGCGCGGCCGCCGGCTCCAGGTCATCGTCAAGCTCGCCACCATTCACCTCACCCCGGAGAAGCCCGAGTACTCCGGCGGTTCCTGGCATGTCGAGGGGATGTTGAACGAGCGGATCGTCTCGACCGGAATCTACTACTGGGACAGCGAGAACATCACCGAGAGCCAGTTGAGTTTCCGGGCGGCACTCGACGACCCGGACTACGAGCAGAACGACGACGACGGCGTGAGCGAGATGTACGGCCTGTCGAACGAGGACCCGCTGAACCAGCTGTTGGGATCGGTGTCGACCCCGGCGGGCCGCTGCCTGGCGTTCCCGAACATCCTGCAGCACCGCATCGGCTCGTTCCGCCTCGCGGACCCCACCGCGCCGGGGTACCGCAAGATCCTCGCGTTCTTCCTGGTCGACCCGTCGGAGAGGATCGTCTCGACATCCGATGTGCCGCCGCAGCAGCCGTGGGCGGAGACTTCGACCATGACGCTGGAGCAGGCCAAGGAATACCGCGAACAGCTCATGCAGGAACGCAAGTTCTTCGTCGACGAGCACAACTACGAGCTCTACGAACGGCCGTTCTCCCTGTGTGAGCACTGAGCCCTCGCCATCGCTCCCCCGCCGCCGACTCCGCCGAAACCCGCCACCGGGGCCGTACGCGGCATTCTTGCGGCCAGGTGCGGCACGGACTCGTGGGGGGCCGTCTTCTTCCGGATCACCTGACTGACCGGAAGAAAACGGCGGCGAGGCAAAGCACTGCGACGAAGACCGCGGAGAAGTCTCGGTGTTCTTATGGGGGGCAGCCCCCGGCGCCGCCCTGAGGACAGCCCATCGGCACGTCGGGGGAAGGCCGGATGGGCGGGCCCGCTCCCCGCTGGTGGGATGGTCGCCAACTGTCGGCTGCGGGGGCGACGGGCCATGGGCTGAAGGTCCCCGAACTCGCAGGCGACCTGAACAGGGAAGGCGATCACCATGCGTGTATCGGGAAGGCGT
Organism: Streptomyces sp. NPDC006435; assembly: GCF_040612315.1. Taxonomy (NCBI): domain Bacteria; kingdom Bacillati; phylum Actinomycetota; class Actinomycetes; order Kitasatosporales; family Streptomycetaceae; genus Streptomyces; species Streptomyces sp. NPDC006435. The sequence continues at coordinate 23,047 of NZ_JBEXPY010000038.1, read as the reverse complement.
CGGCGCTGCCTGCTCGCCCTGAGTGGCCTGGCCGCGGTCGTCCTCGCCGCGTCGACCGGTCCGACGGCGGCGGCGGGGCCGCGGTCGGCCGATCCGCTCCGACAACAGGTGGAGGCGATCCACCGCACCGGGGCCATCGGTGTGTCCGCCGAGGTGACGTCACCGGACACGCGCGACAGCGCGCACGCCGGGACGGCCATGAAGGGCTCCGGAAGGCCGATGCCTCAGAACGGAAGGTTCCGGATCGGCAGCGCCACCAAGACCTTCACCGCCGCGATCGTGTTGCAACTCGTCGGCGAGGGGCGGATGTCCCTGGAGGACACCGTCGAGCACTGGCTGCCGGGACTGGTCCGGGGCAACGGCAACGACGGCGGCCGGATCACCGTGCGGCAGCTGCTGCGGCACACCAGCGGCATCCCCGACGTCGAGCCGGAGATACCCGCGTTGAACACCGCAGCCGGCTACCGGGCCGAGCGACTCCGCACCCACACTCCCGAGGAGTTGGTGCGACTGGCGATGCGGCACCCTCCCGTCTTTCCCCCGGGCACCGGCTGGTCGTACTCCAACACCAACTACACCCTCGCCGCGATGATCATCCACGAGGTCACCGGCCGGAGTTGGGCGCGGGAGGTCACCGACCGGATCATCCGCCCGCTGAGCCTGGGGGACACCGGTGCACCCGGCACCTTCCCGTTCGTCCCGGGCCCGCATGCCCGGGGCTACGCCGCGTTCGGCACCGGCACCGACATCGACGTCACGACGCTCGATCCGAGCATGGCCGTCGGCTCCGGCTCGATCATCAGCACCACGCACGACCTGAGCCGGTTCTACGCCGCACTGCTCGGCGGCCGTCTGCTGGGTTCGGCACAACTCGACGAGATGACGGCCACCGGGCCCGCGCCCGGCCTGGGTGCGAGGTACGGACTCGGTCTGGGCGAGATCCCGCTGTCCTGCGGCGGCAGCTACTTCGGCCATCCGGGCGAACTGCTCGGCTATCACACCTGGGGTGGCGTCACCCGGGACGGGACCCGGACCGTCGTGGTGTACACCACCGGTGACGGCGGCCAGGACACCCGACAGGCCATGAGCGCGCTCGTGGACCGGGAGCTGTGCCGGACCCGCTCCTGACCGCCGGTCGGCAGCGGGGATGGCGCCGGACACGGGAGACGCTCCCGCCCCGCGCCGTTCGGCGCGGGGCGGGGCGGAGGCCGTCTCCGGCGGATGTCCGGCGGGGTCAGCCCCACGCGCCGAGGGTGAACTCCGCGATCACCACCGAGAGCAGGAACGAGGCGGTGATCGCGACGAGTCCGACCGGGACGATCTTCCAGCCGATGTGACGCAGCAGCGGCAGGTCCTTGCCCAGCGACAGTCCCGCGAGGGTCAGCATGATCGTGGCGATGGACAGGAAGTCCACCGAGCCGACCAGGCCGTTGAGGCTGTCGGAGGCGAAGAACCACGGGCTGGACACATACGCGCCGACCGTGGTGATCCACACGATCGCGGAGACCTTCCGGCTGACCCTGGCGAGGAACAGGCCGAGCAGCACCAGGCCCAGCAGTACGGCGTAGCCGCCGACGATGTCCCAGCCGATCGTGCCGGCCGCGACGGAGGCGGTACCGAGGCCGAGCACCGTCAGGACGCCGAGCGAGAGCGGGAGCGGGAGCCTGATCTCGCCCGAGGCGGCGGCGACCTCCTCCCGGAAGGCGCGGTTCGCGGCGGCGTCGTCCTTCTGAACGGCCGGGGCAGCGGGGGCGGCCGGGGCCACAGGGACGGCCGGGACGTCGGGAGTACCGGGGACGGCCGGGGTGGCGGGAGTACCGGGGACGGCCGGGGCGGCGGGCGTCGTCGTCCCCGGCGTGCGGGTGTTCTGGCGGCGGGTGAGGAAGCGGTAGAACCGGTCCGCCAGCGGCAGTGCCACGTAGATGCCCACGTAGACCCCGAGGATGGTGGTGATGAGGTTCGACACCGCCGCCATGCCGAGGATGGCCTCCTCGTGCCCCGGGTAGGCGGCCACGATGCTGGCCGACGAGGCGGCCATCATCGATCCCGAGCCGACGCCCGCGCCCATGGCGAGGGCCAGCGGGTCGAAGATGTTCCAGTTCGACACCAGCGAGGTCAGGAGCGTGATGAACACCGCTCCGAACATCGTGCCGAACACGTACATGGCCAGGACACCCCGGTACTGGTCGGAGTCCGGCCCGTACTTCTCCGAGACCATCGCGAAGGACGGCTCGCGGTCCAGCGAGAAGGTGGCCCCGACCGTGGCCTTGCCCAGACGCAGTGCGACGGCGAGCGGCAGGGCCACCGCCACCGTGCCCAGGAGGTGGCCGATCTCCTGGAGCAGCAGTGCGGGCCCGGCCTTGACGAGCGTCGGCAGGCTGGGGCCGATGTTGAAGGCGAGCCGGGCGACCAGGAGCATCACGGCCACGCCGACGAGCGCGGACGCCACCTTCTGGAGGCGGATGCCGAGGGGGCGGACCTTCTGGACCGACACCAGCAGGCCCAGGATCAGCCCCCACACCATGGGGAAGACGATGACGGAACCGACGCCCAGGTCGATGTCGAGCTGCCCGACGGCCTGCACGACCAGGGCGATGACCAGGGCCAGGGCGGCGATCGGCAGGGTCTGGCGCGCCCCGGCGACGCGGTCCTCGGCAACGGTGGTGGTGGGGGTGCTCATCTCGTCACCGCCTCCTCGCCGCCGTCGCGGCGGTGGGCCGCGGCGACGAAACGCCGCCGGTGTTCGGTGTCGACCGCGGCGTCCGCGACGGTCCGGGCGAGGGCACGGGCCGCCTCGAACATCATGTCGTACGCCACGGGCGTGTCGGCGACGGCCGCGAAGGCGTGGGAGTGGATGGGCGCGTCGGCTCCCGGGATGCTCAGCCACGGATGCAGGCTGGGGATGACCCGGCTGATGTTGCCCATGTCGGTCGAGCCGCCGGCGAGCCGGCCGCCGGAGGTGACGTCCCGCCCGAAGGAGGCCATGGCCGCCGTCCAGAAGCCCGCCAGCGCTTCGTCCTGCACGAGCGGTTCGTAGAGCGGCTCGGTGGCCTCCACGGTCAGCTCGGTGCCGGTCGCCAGGGCCGCGCCCTCGAAGCACCGCCGGACGCGCTCCAGCAGCGTCTCGTACTCGGGCAGGGTGAACGCCCGGCACTCGAAGTCGACGGCGGTCCGCTCGGGGATGATGTTGGTGGCGGCACCGCCCTCGGAGACGAACAGCGCCACCCGCTGGTCGCCCGGCAGTTGCTGGCGCAGCAGGCCGACGGCCACCTGGGAGAGCGTGGCGGCGTCGGCGGCGTTCACGCCCTGGTGGGGTGCGGCCGCGGCGTGCGCCGCGCGTCCCCGGAACACGGCCCGGTACCGGCCGACCGCCTGCGAGGTGCTCCCGGCGGGGTTGTGGCCGATCCCGTCCTGCACCGGGTGGACCATCAGGGCCAGGCCCACTCCGTCGAACGCGCCGGCCTCCAGCAGCAGCGTCTTGCCGCCGCCGTGCTCCTCGGCCGGGGTGCCGATCGCCTTCAGTGTGATGCCGAGTTCGTCGGCGTACGGGGCCAGGGCCAGTGCGGCGGCCACCGAGGCACCGGCGATGAGGTTGTGGCCGCAGGCGTGGCCGATCTCGGGCAGCGCGTCGTACTCGACGCAGAGCGCGACCGTCAGCTCGCCGCTGCCCGCGGTGGCGGTGAACGCGGTCGGCAGGCCGCCCGTGCCGTGCTCGACCGTGAACCCGCCCGCGGCGAGCAGTTCGGTGATCGCCGCGGCGGACCCGGTCTCCTGGAAGGAGGTTTCGGGGTGTGCGTGCAGGCTGCGTGCCAGTTCGAGCACGCGGTCCTGCCAGTCCGACACACCGGTGGAGATGCCGGTGGAGATGCCGGTCCCGAGCCGGCCGCGGACGTCGGCTCCGGTGTCGGTGGGATCGGTGGGATCGGTGGGATCGGTGGGATTGTTCGTGGCCACGGTGTCTCCTAGTAGCTCAGGGAGGGGAACGGGGCGCCGGCGGCCCGGGTGGGCGTCCAGACGGCCTTGGTCTGCGTGTACTCGTCCAGCACTCCGGGGCCGGAGGAACGGCCGTGTCCGGAGTCGCCGAAGCCGCCGAAGGGCACCGCGACGTGGATGGTCTTGTAGGAGTTGATCCAGAAGGTGCCGGACTTCACGGCACGTGCCACGTGGTGGGCGCGGGCGACGTCCTGGGTCCAGACCGCCCCGGCCAGGCCGAAGTCCGTGGCGTTGGCGCGGGCGACGGCCTCCGCCTCGGTGTCGAAGGCGTCGGCGCCGACCACCGGCCCGAAGACCTCGGTGGTCTCCAGCGGGTTGGCGGGCGTGACCCCGTCCAGCAGGGTGGGCAACACCCAGTGTCCGCCCGCCAGTGCCGATCCGGTGAGCCGGTCGGGCAGCCGTGTGCCGGTCACCCGGCGGGCGCCGCCCGCGAGTCCGGCCTCGATCAGCGAGGTGACCGTGCCGAACTGGGGCCGGGTGATGATGGGGCCGACCTCGGTGGTGGGGTCGAGGGGGTCGCCCAGCCGCAGCCGGGACGCCCGCTCGGCCACGCGCGCGATGAACTCCGCGTGCACGGAACGCTCCACGAGCAGTCTGGAGCCGGCCACGCACGACTGGCCCGCCCCGGAGAAGACGGCCGACACGGCGCCGTCGGCGGCCCGGTCCAGATCGGCGTCGGCGAAGACGATGTTGGCGCTCTTGCCGCCGAGTTCGAGGACGGTCGGGATGCCGGCGCCCGCCGCGGCGACCGCCACCCGGCGGCCGGTGGCGACCGAGCCGATGAAGGACACCTTGCCGACCCGGGAGTCGGAGGTGAGGGCGGCGCCGACGGTGGCGCCGAGGCCGGTGGCGACGTTGAACACCCCGTCCGGCAGCCCCGCCCGGTGGGCCAGCTGGGCCAGCCGCAGGGTGGAGGCCGGGGTGAACTCGCTGGGCTTGACGACGACGGCGTTGCCGGCCGCGAGCGGTGCGGCCGAGTTCCAGCCGCCCGTGAACAGGGGTGCGTTCCACGGGGTGACGGCCACCACGACGCCCCAGGGGACCCGCTCGGTGTAGGTGTGCCAGTTGCCCGGGACGGGGATCGTGTGGCCCAGCAGCTTGTCCGCCCACCCCGCGTAGTAGCCGAACATCTCGGCGACCTTGGCGGCCTCGGCGCGGGTGTCGCGCACGGGCTTGCCGGTGGTGGCGGATTCCAGGAGGGCGAGTTCCTCGGTGTGCGCGCCGATCGTCCGGGAGACCTCGCGCAGGATCGCGGCCCGTTCGAACGGGTCGGTCGCGGCCCAGACCCCGGCCCCGCGGGCGGCGGAGGCCAGCACGGCGTCGGCCCCCTCGGCCCCGGCGTCGGCGTAGTCGGCGAAGCCCTCCCCGGTCGCGGCGGCGGTGAGGTGCACCCTCTCGCCGCCGCCGGTGACGACCCGGCCGTCGACGAACGAGCCGAGGCCCTGCGGGAAGGCGGCGTCGAGAACGGCACGGGCGGTGGCGGCGCCGGACGTGCCCGGATCCGCCGGGAAGGCAGTGGTGGTGGTGCTCATGCTGCGGTGGCTCCTTCGGAGGTGAGGGAGGGGGCTACGGTGCGGGCGATCTCGGTGAAGTCGGCGTCGGGGCCGAGCGCGGCCAGGGCCTCCTGCCAGACGTGGCTGGCGGTGGCCAGCAGGTGCGGGGTCGCGCCGCGCCGCCCCGCGGTCTCGACGGCGAGTGCGGCGTCCCGGGCCATGAGTCCCAGGGCGAAGCCGGAGTCGTAGGTGCCGGTGAGCACCCAGTCCGGGTACATCGCCGCGGACGCCCTGCTGGCGCCGGACGCGCCGCTGATGCCCGCCGCCGCGACGGCGGGATCGACGCCGTACGCCTTCGCCACGGCGAGGGCCTCGCCGACCGCGACCAGGTTGACCGCCGCGAGGACGTTGTTGAGGAGCTTGACCACGTTCCCGGAGCCGGGGACGCCGAGGTGGCGGTACCGGCCGCCGGTGAGCGCGTCCAGGACGGGCCGGGCCGCGTCGAGCGCGTCGGGTTCGGCACCGACGAACGCGGTGAGCCGGCCGTCTGCCGCACCGTCGCGACCGCCCGAGACGGGGGCGTCCACGAAGGCCACGCCCTGCTCCGCCGCGAGGACCGCGACCTCGGCGGACGTGCCCGGCTCCGACGTCGTGGTGTCGACGACGGCGAGCGTGCCCGGCCGCGCCAGCAGAACGGGCACGGTCGTCTCGACCACGCGGGCCGAGGGCAGTGACAGGAGCACGTAGGGCGTGCCGGCCAGCCGGTCGAGGTCCTCGACGACCTCCACGCCCTCCTGCTCGGCGGCGGACCGGGCGGCGGCCGCCGGATCGAATCCGCTCACCCGCCACCCCGCCCGCAGCAGGGCGGAGGCCATTGCCCCGCCCATCGAGCCGAGGCCGACGACGGCGATGTGCTTGCTCATCAGTTCAGTGCTCCTGTCATGAGGGGATGTGCGCGTACGGACACGGGCGGGGCCGGGCGGAGGAGCCGGGCCGGGGCACAGGGCCCGTCGGCACGGTCGGCACGGTCGGCACGATGGGTGCCGGGTGCGACGGATGCGACGGGTGTGATGGGTGCGACGGACACGGTCGGCGCAGTCGGCGCTCGCACGTGGCGGCGAAAGGGGTGGAACGAAAGGCGCGCAGGCACGCGGATGCGCAGGCGCGCGGGCACTCGGGCTCCGGGGCGGCACCGGTCGGGCGGCGCGGGAGTGTGTGCGGTGGGGCGGCTGCGGCGGAGTGGGCGCGCCGCCCGGCGGGGGCTGTGCTGTTGTGGGGTGTCACCGGCCGTGCGGACCGGATCGGAGGTCCGCACGGCGCGTGGGGGAGGAACGGTTCAGTCGAGGTAGACGTCCAGGTCCTTCCAGAGTTGCTGGGTACGGCGGATGGCGGCGCGGCTGCGCTCGGGCCGGGCCGTCTGCATGCCGGCGAGAAGTCCGTAGACCACCGAGGTGGCGGCCGTGACGGACTGGAAGAAGGAGATGCCCTCCGACGGCACGATCAGCAGGTGGTGGGCGATGGAGGTGGCGAGCCGGCCCCGCCGCATGTCGGTGATCGCCACCACCGTGGCGCCCGCCGCACGGGCCGCGTCGGCGGCGACGATGATCTGTTTCATGGACCGCCACATGTTGACGACCACGAGCACGTCCCCCGGGCCGAGGCAGTTGACGGCGGTCGCCAGGTGGACACCGGCCCGGTTCTCCAGCGTGACGGGGTAGCCCATGGTGGAGCCGAGGTGTGCCATGACGGTGGCCGGACCGGCGAAGGAGCCGACCCCGACCACCAGGATCGATCTGGCCGAGGCCAGTGTGGCGATGGCCGCCTCCGCGTCGGCGGCGGAGTTGCTCTCCAGGGTCTGGCGCAGGTTCTCGATGTCGTGCGTGAGCGAGTCGTGCAGCGGGCTGCGGTGCTCGCCGTGTTCGGTCAGGGTCTCCTCGGTGGAGATGTGCACCAGGTAGCGGGCCCGCAACTCGCGTTGCAGATCCGGCCAGCCCCGGTAGCCCAGCGTCTGGGCCGCCCGCACCACCGTCGAGCTGTTCACGTCCGCCCGTTCGGCGATCTCCGCGATCTCCGCGTACGAGGACAGCTGCGGGTTGCGGACGATGACGTCGACGACCCTGGCCTGGGCCTTGGACAACGGCACGTCGGGCAGGGCGTCGCCCAGCCACTGGCCGTCGCTGTCGGTGGGGTCATGGTTCTGCGATGCGGACACGGGTCCTGCTCCCTGGTACGAGACACAGCATGCTGCAAACCTGATTGCAGAACCGTACATCGCAATTCCATTTGCAGGAACCCCCCATTCCGCCACGGACAGCGCCCCCGCACCGCCGCACCTCACCACCGCCCCGCCCCACCGTCACCGCCCCGCCGCGCCGTACCACCGGGCCGCCCTGCCTGCAGCCCGGAAACACCCGAGCCCGGCCGGTACAGGGGCTGTACCGGCCGGGCTCGAACCGTCAGGCGAGGGCGAGGAAGAGCTTCTCCAGTTCTTCCTGGGTCATGGGCGGGGCGTCCGAGTCCTCGGCGAGGCACTGACGCATGCCACCGGCCACGATCTTGAAGCCGGCCCGGTCCAGGGCCCGGGAGACGGCGGCGAGCTGGGTGACGACGTCCTTGCAGTCACGACCGGACTCAATCATGGCGATGACGGCGGCCAGTTGTCCCTGGGCCCGGCGGAGCCGGTTCAGGACGGGTCTCATCGATTCTTCGTCCACCTGCACGGGCTTTCCTCCTCCACTCCCTCTTCGGTGCCCGGTAATGCCCCGGGGCGTTTCAATGTCTCACCGCGCGCCCCGCAACTGCGCGATCGCCATGCCGATGTCGGTGCGGGGACCGCGGTTGTACGGGAGCTTGGACAGCAGGACGCCCATGGCGCAGGAGTTGCTGATCGCCGCATAGGTCAGACCCGCGCCGACCGCCGTTCCGACGAGGTGGACGCCCGGCACGAGAATGCCGACGAGACCGGTGGTGAGGACGATCGAACCGGCGACCAGGCGGACCTGGCGCTCCATGTCCCAGCGCTCGGGGCCCCGCTTCACGGGCGCGCTCGCCACCTCCCAGGCGTTCATGCCGCCGTCCAGGACGCGGAGGTTCGGCAGACCGGCCTCGGTGAGCATCCGCTCGGCCTGGGTGGCGCGGTTCCCCGAGCGGCAGACGAGCACGACGTCCTCGTCGAGGTGGGGAAGCAGTTCCGCGCGGTGCTCGCGCAGGACGTGGAGCGGAACGTTGCACGCGCCGGGGATGTGGGCGGTGCGGAACTCGGCGGGGGTGCGCACGTCGAGCAGACGCGGCGCGCGGCCCTCCTCGGTGAGTTTGTGCAGCACGGCAGGGGTGATGGACTGAACGGTGCGCTCGGCACTCATGTGTGGCTCCGGAGGGAAAATATACCCATGGGGGTATACAAGGGGGTACGAGGGGCGTGCGGGACGTACGGGGTGTGCAGGACGTACGGGCTCGGGGAGCCGTCGACCGGTGGCCCGTGGAGGGGGCGGTCAGGCGCCGGTGGATTCCGCGGCGAGGGCCCAGGCCGCGTAGCCGCCCAGGATGTCGGAGACGTCCTCGGCGCCGCGGTGGCGCAGGAGGCTGGCCGCGATGGAGGAGCGGTGGCCGCCGGCGCAGTGCAGGACGAGCGGCCGGTCGGCGGGGAGTTCGTCCGCCCGCGCGGCCAGTTCGCTCAGCGGGATGTGCAGGGCCTCGGGGATGAAGCCGTTGGCCTCGCGCTCGCCACAGGTGCGGACGTCCACGACGACGGGCGGGTTGTCACCGGCGAGGGCGGCCTTCAGGTGCGCGGCCGTGAGGCGGCTGGCGGGGGTGACCTCGTCCTCCATCGCCCTGAGGGCGTCCTCGGGGTTGCGCAGGTAGCCCGCCACCCGGTCGAAGCCGATGCGGGCGAGGCGGGTGACGACCTCCTCCTCGCGGTTCTGCGGCGCCATGACGACCAGCTCGTCGGCCGGGTCGAGGACGGTGCCGGCCTGTTCGGCGAACCGGCCGTCGGCGGGCACGTTGACCGCGCCGCGCAGGTGCCCGGCGGCGAACTCCTGCGGGTCACGGGCGTCGACGACGACCGCGCCGCCCTCCCTCAGCCCGGCGAACTCCTCCAGCGTCAGCGGCCGGGTCGCCGCCGTCGCGTCGTAGCGGACACGGTCCTTGCGGTTGAGCTCCGCGTCGTAGGCGAAGTAGCCGGGCGCGGCGGACTGGCCGGCGGTGACGAGCGCGACGAACTCCTCGCGGCTCATCGGGGCGCAGGCGTAGTTGGTGGCGCGCTGCTCGCCGATGGTCGACTGCTTCTCCGTCGAGAGGTTCTTGCCGCAGGCGGAGCCGGCGCCGTGCGCGGGGAAGACGCGGACCTCGTCGGGCAGGGCCATCAGCTTGTTCTGGACGCTGTCGTGGAGCATCCCGCCCAGTTCCTCGGCGGTCACGCCCACGGAGGCGAGCAGGTCGGGGCGGCCGACGTCGCCGATGAAGAGCGCGTCGCCGGTCAGGACGCCGTACGGGACGGTGTCGTCGGCCCGCTCGTACACGAGGACGCTGATCGACTCCGGGGTGTGCCCCGGGGTCTCCATGACCTCCAGGGTGACGTCACCGAGGGAGATCCGCTCGCCCTCCGCCAGCTTGCGGATGGGGTACTCGGTCTCGGCGCGGCGGCCGTAGCCGATCCAGGCGCCGGTCGCGTCCGCCATCTCCAGGTGGCCGGCGACGAAGTCGGCGTGGAAGTGGGTGTTGATGACACCGACCACGGTGAGGCCCCGGGCCCGGGCGTCGGCCAGGTACTCGGAGACGTCGCGACGCGGGTCGACGACCACCGCTCGGCCGGTCCCCTCGTCGGCGATCATGTACGACGCCTGGGAGAGGCAGTCGAGGTAGTACTGGGTGAAGAACACGGCGAATTCCCTCCTGAGGAACGCTCACCCGCAGCGGGTGCGAAAGGTTTGGTCACGGGGCGGCGGTGCGCCCGGTGGGGCGGGCACCGGCGACAGGTACCGGTGGAGGCGGGTACTGGTGAGGGTGGGGGCCGGTCGGCCGGCTCCGGCGATCAGGCGTCCGCGCCGCTCACCAGCGGCCGTCCGGCGCGGGCCCAGCCCGTGGTGCCGCCCGCGACCGAGAGCGCGTCGACCCCACGGGCCGTGAGCCGCTCGGCGGCCCACAGGCTCCGGTTGCCGCTCGCGCAGATCACGTACACCGGCCGACCCTCGGGCAGGGCGTAGGGGACGGAGTCGAACGCGGACAGCGGTGCGCTGTGGACGCCCGGCACATGACCGGCCAGGTACTCGTCGGGCTCACGGACATCGACGACGAACGCACCGGCGGCCAGTTCCGCGGCGAAGACCTCCAGGTCCACTTCACACATCGAGGCTTCCCTCACTCTCTCGGGTACCCCCCGGGGTATTGATGTATTCGACCGTAAGTCGACCCGGGCGAGAAGTCAAATACCCCCCTGGGTATCTCACCGGCATGGGACGCGAAATGCCTCACCCTCTGGGAAAAATACGGGTAGGGGTATATTGGCCTGCACATACACATTCCCGCTCTGCGGAACTGCGTCGCCTGTCGCCGTCGGCAGCACGCCCGGGGCCGCCCTCGCTCACGGGTGATGTGCGCCCGGCGGCCCCTCCGCGCGCACCGCGTACGCCAGGCGGCCCCTCCGTGCGCGGCGCGCACCCGGCCGCCATCTCGCCCGGCTGCCACCTCGCGCGCGGCGCACCCGCCCGGCGCCGTTCCCCCGCCCCGCCTCGCCCTGCCCCGCCCCGCCCCCGGACCTTGAGGACACCCGCCCGTGAACACCATCGCCGCGCCCGCCCAGCCGTCCGGCGGCTCCGTCCGCCCCGTACGGCTGGGGCTGCGCGAGAACTGGCCGCAGTTCACCCTGCTGGTCATCGTGAACATGGCTGTGGGCGGTCTGGTGGGCCTGGAGCGCACCACCGTGCCGCTGATCGGCTCCGAGACCTTCGGCCTGACCAGCGACCTGGCCGTCTTCTCCTTCATCATCGCCTTCGGTCTCACCAAGGCCCTGACCAACCTGGCCGCCGGAGCCCTCACCGCCCGCTTCCGCCGCAAGCAGCTGCTCGTGGCGGGCTGGCTGATCGGCGCACCCGTCCCCTTCGCCCTCGCGTACGCGCCCTCCTGGGGGTGGATCGTCGCGGCCAACGTCCTGCTGGGCCTGAACCAGGGCCTGACGTGGTCGATGACCGTCAACATGAAGATCGACCTCGTCGGACCCGCCCGCCGGGGGCTGGCCACCGGTCTGAACGAGGCCGCCGGATACACCGCCGTCGGCGTCACCGCCCTGCTCACCGGCTACCTCGCCACCGGCTACGGCCTGCGCCCCGTCCCCGAGCTCATCGGCGTCGTCTTCCTCGTCGCCGGTCTCGCGCTCGCCCTGGCCGTCCGCGACACCGCCGCCCATGTCGCCCTGGAACTGGCCCACCACACCGGGCCCCTGCCCACCGGCGAGGACACCGGGCCGAAGGCCACGTTCATCCGCACCTCCTGGCGCGACCGCTCCCTGCGCGGCGCCAGCCAGGCCGGGCTGGTCAACAACCTCAACGACGGCCTCACCTGGGGCGTCTTCCCCCTGCTCTTCACCGACCACGGACTCGGGCTGGCCGCCGTCGGCCTGATCAAGGGGTTGTACCCCGTCCTGTGGGGTCTCGGTCAGATCCCCGCCGGCCACCTCGCCGACCGCTTCGGCCGCAAGCCCCTCATCGTCCACGGCATGCTCGTCCAGGCCGGCGGACTCGTCCTCGCCCTCGTCCTCCTCGACCGTCCGCTGCTGGCCGGAGTCCTGTCCGCCGTCGCCCTCGGCCTCGGCACCGCCATGGTCTACCCGGCCCTCATCGCATCGGTCTCCGACCACGCCCATCCCGCGTGGCGGGCCAACGCCCTCGGCACCTACCGCTTCTGGCGCGACATCGGCTACGCCGCCGGAGCCCTCGTGGCCGGTGTCCTCGCCGACCGGCTCGGCCTGGACGCCACCGTCATCGCCGCAGCCGTCCTCACCGCCGCCTCCGGCCTCCTGGCCGCCCGGTGGATCACCGAGCAGCGGCCCGGCCGGTCAGTGGCCGCGCGGGGCGTACATGATCACGGCCATTCCGGCGAGGCACACCAGGGCGCCGATGACGTCGAAGCGGTCGGGGCGGTAGCCGTCGGCGACCATGCCCCAGACGATCGACCCCGCGACGAAGATCCCGCCGTACGCGGCCAGGATGCGCCCGAAGTCGTCGTCGGACTGGAAGGTGGCCACCACGCCGTACAGACCGAGCGCGACGACACCGGCACCGATCCAGATCCAGCCCTTGTGCTCGCGGATGCCCTGCCACACCAGCCAGGCGCCTCCGATCTCGAACAGGGCGGCGACGACGAACAGGGCGACGGAGCGGGCGACGAGCACGGTGCGGAACCTTCTGACGAACGAGGAAACGGGAAACGGGGGCAGGGAGCGGATCGGAACGGAAGCAGGGCAGGGTGAGCCGGATGCCCCACCGGTCTCCTGCCGCTCGTGCCGCTCGGCACCGTGGAGCAGCACCACATCGACCGGCCGGACGGCGGGCAGCAGCCCGGCGCTCTCGTGGAACCGCGGCGTGGTGGCCGGAACGCCGGAGCGTTCGGCGAGCCGGGAGATCCGCATGGTGCTCACAACGCCGACGGTAAACCCTCGACCCGGCTCGAAGGTCAAGGGGTGGTGCGCCCCGGCCCACGGCCCGAAGCCAAAAATGATTCAGGATTTCCTGAATTCAGGATTATATGTACCGTTGTGATGTGCCGATCATCGCTTCCGACATCGAGGTGCTGGCCCGTTTCGGCCGCGCGCTCGCCGACCCGATCCGCTGCCGCATCCTGCTCACCCTGCGCGACGCCCCCGGTTACCCCTCCGACCTCGCCGACACCCTCGGCATCTCCCGTACCCGGCTGTCGAACCACCTGGCGTGCCTGCGCGACTGCGGTCTGGTCGTCACCGTGCCCGACGGCCGCCGCACCCGTTACGAACTCTCCGACGAACGCCTCGGCCACGCGCTGGACGACCTGCGCACCGCCGTGCTCGCCGTCGAGACCGACCGCACCTGTCCGGACGCCGACGAGAAGGGCTGCTGCTGATCGTGACCACCAGGACACCCCCGTTGCTCCCCTCCTCCCCCTCCCCCACCACTGCCCCGATCGGCTGCGACAGCCGTACGACCGGAACGGCGGGAACCCGATGAGCAACTGGGCCCTGACCGCGCTCGTCCTCTACTCGGCATGGGCACTCTTCGCCTTCGGCATCCGCGCCGTCCTCCAGCGCCGCCGCACCGGGGACGCCGGCTTCCGCGGCATCTCCGGACGCCCCGGCGAAGCCTCCTGGTGGGCCGGTGTGCTGTTCGCGGCCGCCCTGGCCTGCGGGATCGCGGCCCCCGTGGCCACGCTCGCCGGGCTCCCCACCGCCGCGCTCCCCGCCGTGCAGTGGACCGGGCTGGGCATCACGCTGGCGGGGATGACGGCCACCCTGGCCGCGCAGACGAACATGGGGGCCTCCTGGCGCGTCGGCGTCGGCCCCGGCGAACGGACCGCGCTGGTCACCGGCGGGCTGTTCGCGCACGTGCGCAATCCCGTCTTCACCGCCATGGCCCTGACCGCGACCGGCCTGGCCCTGACCGTGCCGAACGGGGTCTCCCTCCTCGCCCTGGCCGCCCTCGTCACCGCGGTCCAGCTCCAGGTCCGGGTCGTCGAGGAGCCGTACCTCACCGGCACGCACGGCCCCGCGTACCGGACCTACGCCGCCCGGACCGGACGCTTCCTGCCCGGGATCGGCCGACTCACCGCCCAGGACCTGTCCCGACGGTCTCCGTGATGCGGCCGGCCGATCCCGGAAATCGACTCGATTTGTTCGAACACCCCCGCATGGCAAGCAAATTCGGTTGCGGAAGGGCGTGCGGGACCAGTGGGGTGCCTGCATGGACGGTGACACGGAGCAGGCCCGACGGTCCGGGGCAGAGCGGGACCGCGGGGGCGCGCCGCGGCCGGCTCCTTGGCACAGGTTCGCGGTGCTCGCGGCGCTGATGCTCGCCGCGTTCACCTTCAACACCGCGGAGAACCTGCCGGTCGGCCTTCTGGAACTCATCGCCGAAAGCCTCCGGGTGTCCACGTCGGCGGTCGGTCTCCTGGTCACCGGGTACGGCGTGACGGTGGCCGTCGCGTCCCTGCCGCTCGCCCACGCCATGCGGGCCGTGCCCCGGCGTCATGTGCTCACGGGGGTGCTGGCCGTGCTGGTGGTGTCCAGTCTCGTCGCGGCGCTGGCCGCCTCCTACTGGCTGCTCCTGGGGGCACGGCTGCTGACCGCGCTCGCCCAGGCGTTGTTCTGGGCCGTGATGGGGCCGGTCGCGGTGGGACTGTTCCTGCCCTCGGTCCGCGGACGTGTGGTCGGGGCGCTGTCGGTCGCCGGTTCGCTCGCCCTCGTGCTCGGTGTTCCCGTCGGTACCTGGCTGGGCCAGCAGAGCCGTTGGGAGGTGCCCATCGGCATACCGGCGGCCCTGGGGCTCGTCTCCCTCGTGACGGTCGCCGTCCTGCTGCCGACCTCGCGCCCGGAGGAGGAGTCCGCCGCCTACGCGACGAGCCCCGACGCCCGCCGGTTCGGGATCGTGCTGGCGGCGGGAACCCTGTCCGCCGCCGGGGCGTTCGCGGGGTTCACCTACATCGTGAAGTTCCTGGGCGACGTGGGCGGGTTCTCCCCGAGCGCGATCAGCGCCCTGCTCATGGTCTTCGGCATCACGTGCCTGGTCGGGGTGGGCATCACCGGGGCGGTGCTGGACCGCTTCCCGCAGACCGCGCTGACCACCGCCGTGGGCGTGCAGGTGGTGGGCATGCTCGGCCTGTACGCCGCCGGCTCCCATCCGGTGGCGGCGGTGGTGTTCCTGGCTCTGATGGGCGGTGCGCTCGGACCGGTGTTCATGGCCACCCAGAACGAGATGCTGCGTTGCGCACCGGGCCGCACCGACATCGCGCTCGCGGCGAACTCCGGCGCCTACAACGCCGGCATCGCGGTTGGCGCCGCGCTCGGGGGGCTGGTCCTGCCGCTCGCCGATGTCCGCGGCACCTTCCTCGCCGGCGGGCTGCTGGCGGCCGGGGCCTGCGCGGTGCTGCTGCTCGGCGGGCGGCTCCTGCCCGGCCGGGGTCGTCGGAGCAGTGTCCCGGCCCAATAGACGTGTTCCGGCCGTACCCGGCGGGCTTGCCTCCCATGAGCCCGACGGGCGGGATCGCCCGGCGTTCCGTCTCCTCACGCGAAGCAACGCCCGGTGGGCCGGGCCGGCGGTCCGTGCTTCCCTGCCGATCATGTGGTGGGAAGCACGGCCGTCGTTGCCTGTCTCAGCCGTTCCGATCGGTGTCGGCTTCGAGCTTCGCCCGGCGAGCGGCCTCGATGCAGCGCGGGGCGAACTTCATCTCGAATGCCTCGGGCACGTCGTACGGAGACCGCCAGTAGTCCGGCACGAATGTGTCACCGTCCTCGTGGCAGAGGTGGCATGAGGCGCACCACTCGGTGCGCCAGCCGGGGGACCGGGTCCACCTGGGAGTTGAGGGGATCCTCGTCCACGTATCGCCGTGCCAACTCCGCCGCGTGTTCGGGACTGATCACTGGCCGGTCCCGAGGAATTCGTAGTTCCGGTAGACACCCGGCCCGGCGCACCCAAACTGTCCGTCGAGAAAGGTCACGCCTTCCTTCACGTTCACCACGTTGAAGAGATACGAGTACTCCTTGCCGAGCCCGAGCCCGAGCCCGAGCCCCCGCACGATACCGCGAGCGCCCTCTCCACCGGGCCCCGATAAATCCTCCGGGCCCCGACCGGACCACGCAGTCGACGGGTGTGTCCGGCAGGGGCGCGAACACGGCCTTGCCACCACCTCACTTCCGGTCGAATATCCGAAAACCGGCAGCGTCTGATGTCGCGTCACCTCCACACTGTTCCCCTGACGATCGAAGTCCCGCCGCCTCCGGCGCCTGTTACGGCCCCGGAGTCCACGACGGCCGGAGGCGCGATGCCACGCCCGCGGGACGGCGGCCCGGCCCACAACCCACATACGGGGGAACGACCATGACGGAGCACGAAGACGCACCCGGGCCCCCGGCGGGCCACCCGCCGCAGGGCTCTCCCCACGGCCCGCCACCAGGTGCTTTCGGGCCACCGCCCCCGGCTCCGGCCCCGCCGGCCGTGCCGCCCCAGCACTCCCCGCACGCCGCACCGACCGGCGCTTTCGGGCCGCCGCAGGGCCCGTACCCGCCACAGGGCCCGTACTCCCCGCACGGCCCGTACTCCCCGCAAGGGCCGTACTCCCCGCAGGGCCCGCCGCCCGTACCACCGCCGCACTTCCCCCACGCCCCCCACGGTCCGGTGCCCGGCCACCCGTACGGTTTTCAGCCTCTGCCACCGGGCGGGCCGGGTGGGCAGGGACCGCTCGCCCGACGGCGCGGGCGCTTCCTGCTGTTCGGCGGCATCGGTGCACTGGTCGTGGCGCTGCTGGCCGGGCTGCTGATCTGGAACGGCGTCCTCGGCCCGGAGAAAGCGGAGGCCGAACGGGACCTGAAGCCGTTCCGGCAAGCCGTGGCCGCACTGGCAGGCGCCCCCGGCCTGCGGTACCAGGACTCCGCCACCGGTCCGACGAAGCGGGACGTCACGGTCACCGCCTCCGGCAGCCGCTTCGGCACCACGGGGTCGGGCGACACCGAACTCGCCCGCGAGATCCTGGACATCGGTGGCAGGACCTTCACCCGGCAGAAGGACCCGGCCCCCGGAACGGGGTCGGACGCACGGGCCTCCGGCACGTGGACGGTCGCGCAGGAGAGCGACGACGAGACACGGGAACTCGTGGAACGCAGGCCGTCCCCGGCCCTGTTGGCGATCCAGCTCTCCAAGTCCCTGGACAGGTTGGAGAACACGCCCGCTCCCGACGAACCCGCCGAGCCCCCCACGGTGAACGGCACGCCCGCACTCGTGGCGGACACCTCGATGGGCCGTCTGCTCGTCACCGACAAGAAGCCCCATCGGGTGCTGCGCCTGGAGCCCTACGGTTCCTCCCCCTCGTCCGGGCCCTCCGACGGCCGGGCCCGAGCGGTCTCGGCCCGATCGGCGGCCCCCACCACGGTCCAGGCCCAGGAACAAAACCAGGCCCAGGAACAGGTCCAGGTCCAGGTCCAGGAACAGGTCCAGGCGTCCTCCGGGGACGAGGACCCCTCCGAAACCCCGGAGGTCACGGAGGGCCCGCTCGACGGCAGTGATTCCGGGGGCCTGGACCTGGCGCCGGTCACCGGGGATGCCGTCGATCCGATGTTCGACACCCTGGAGAAGCAGGCCAAGGAACTGAACGGCGCCACCGACAGCGGCATTTCCCTGGCCCTCAGCGGTTCGGGAACGGTGAAGTGCGGTTCGGGCGGGTGCACGGCCAGGAACAGTTTCGCCGGGCGGATCACCACCGACGCCAGGAGCCGCCTCGTGGGCGGCAAGGTCACTGCGGTGATGGCCGCCTCCTTCAGCATCGACGGCAGGTCCGCGGGCCGGTGCACCAGCCCGCAGCGCTCCTTCGCGGTCACCGGCACCGGTGTCTCCGGGAGCCTGTCCTGCTCCAACCCGGGTGCCGGTCCCACCTTCGCCTCGATCGAGTCACGGAAGAAGGCCGAGGCACGGGCCCGTTCCCGGGCCAGCGGCGGCCGTCCGGTCCAGTACCGCATCCCCTACCGCGCCGACACCCTGATCACCGCCCGCGCCCTGGCGACGACCGAGGTCAAGAAGCTGGTCGACAAGGTGCGGCAGGAACGCGACGGCGCCGACTGCCCCGTTTCCCGCAGCGCCTCGGGGGTGGCTTACCGCGCCCCCGGTGTTCCCAACGTCTCCGGTGTTTCCGACGTCTCCGGCGTTCCCGGGCGGTCGGTCCGGGGCGGGTTCCTGAAAGCCTGGTACATCGCGGCGTTCACCCGTCGCGATCGCCCGGCCCGCCCCGTGGCGCTGCCCATGGCTCAGCCCGTCGGTGACGAGAACTGCGTGAACTGGTCCTCCAGGAGCGTGAAGACCTTCGGGCACACCTTCAAGACCCATGGCGCGGGCGCGAAGAACACCAGGGCGCTGACCGACCGCGCCCGCAGCACCGGCAACCAGCAGGGCCAGTGGCTGGACAACGAGGCCGCCGCGCAGTTCCTGCGCAGTGTCCACGTACCCGGTTCCGGTCCCCGTACGGTGCGCATCCCGGACGGGCTCGGACAGGTGATCATGCCGGACGGAACCGTCTCCCCCGCCCGGGCTGCGACCCTCGTCCCTGGTCCGGGCGGCTTCTACCGCACGGCGTACCCAGTCGTCGACCTGGAGTAGGAGACTTGGGAGCATGAGTTTCTCGGTATCGTTCCGCCCGCCCGCCCCCAGGAGCACCCCCGTCGGCGACCCGGTCTCCCCGGAGCCGGACGAGGAGTACGAGACCCTGGTCATGGAGGCGTGCGAGGTCCTCGCCGAGGCCGGGGACGGCAGCTTCCGGATGGGTGGTTTCGGCACTCCCGAGTGGCCGGTGGACGTGGCGTACGACCTGTCCGCGTTCATGGAGCAGCTTCCGGACCTGCTCGCGGGGGTGCGGGCGCACCGGGAAGTGGAGGTCGACCTCTACTCCCAGGGCCTGGAGAGAACACTGGCCTTCCGCCCGGAAGCCGGGATCGTGGCCATCCACTGCGCCTCGCGCACGCGGTGGGTGCCCGACCCGGAATGCGAACGACTGCCGCAGGACGAACTCCTCACCATGCTGGGCGAGTTGGCCGCCGATTTCGCCGACGGCCTGGTGGCGGTGCGTTCCGGGCTCGCGGAGGTCGCCCCCTTCCGCGAGTGGCGCGAACAGCGGGGCGGCCCGCGAACGCCCCGCTCCACCGCCACCGGCTGACCCCGCCCGGACCGGACCCGGCCGGGCCTGATCGGACCGGGCCTGATCGGACCGGGCCTGGCCTGATCGGACCGGGCCTGGCCCGGTCGAGTCGAGCCCCGTCGAGCCGGGCCGGGTCCGGTCACACGGTCAGCTCCCAGTCGAGCTCCCACATCCGGACGAGCCCCTCCATGTCACCGGTCACCACATGGCGGCCGTCGGGGGTCGGTACGGCCGTGAAGAGTCCCCGGCTGTGGCCGTCGATACGGTGGACGACGCGTCCCGTGCTGGTGTCGGACACCTGCACGGCACCGGCGGAACTCCACACGGCGAAGCGGGCGTCGGCGGTGAGGCGGGCTCCGAAGTGCGTGTACCCCTCGAAGGTCTGCAGGCACGTACCCGACGAGGTGTCCCACAGCCGGATCACGCTTTCGCGATGGGTGCCGCCGGACAGCACGTACCGGCCGTCGGGGCTGAGCCACACGGACATCACGTGGTGCGCGTGCCCGGTCATGGTGCGCACGCACCGCCCGCTGTCCAGGTCCCACAGCCGTACGGTCCGGTCGTCGCCCCCGGTGACGGCGAGGCGGCCGTCGGGGGTCGTCCAGACCGCGTTGAGCGAGAGGTCGAAGCCGTCGAAGCCGCGCAGCGGGCGGTCCTCGTCCAGGTCCCACAGGCGCAACATCCGTCCCTGGCCGGCGATGAGGGCCCGGCTGCCGTCGCCGCAGAAGCTCGCCGCCGTGCCGAAGGCCGAGGCGTCGAGCACACGCAGGCACCTGCCGGTGGCGACGTCCCACAGGCGGGCCCTGCGGTCCCGGCCCAGGGACAGCAGGCGCCCGCCGTCGGGGCTGAAGGCGACGCGGTCGACCAGGTGGTCGTGCCCTTCGAGGACCGAGAGGCACTCGCCGTCCCCGGTCCGCCACAGGCGAATCGTGCGGTCGGCGCTCGCGGACGCGACGATCCGCCCGTCGTTCGTGAGGTCGATCCAGTTCACCGAGGCGGTGTGGCCGGTGAGTTCACGCGCCTGCCATCCGGCGCGCAGGCCCACGCGGGTGGCTCGGCCGTCGAGCCGGTGCCAGACGTCGAGCACCTTCGGGTCGCGCTCGTGGCCCCGGACGGAGCGGGCCCGGGTGAGGCAGTCCAGCGCCTGCGTCAACCGGCCTCGGTCCAGGGCCTGTTCCGCGCGCACGACCAGGTCGGTGACGTGTTCCCGGGACCGGTTGAGATCGACCGGCGGGCGGGGGCGGTCGAGATGGGGCGGGGCGGTGTAGGTGCCCGGCAGCGACCACTGGCGCAGTGTGTTGTCCTGGGCCGCGGAGAGCGCGTGCCCGGCGTCCGGCGAGAGCCACACCGCGCTCACCTCTCCGCGGTGTCCGTGGAAGGTGCGCAGACAGCGCCCGGTGTCGAGGTCCCACCATTGCAGTGCGCCGGACCGGCCGGACAGCGCGCGGCGTCCGTCCGCGCTCAGGGTGAGTGAGTGGGCGCCGTGGAAGGGGCCGCCGATGGTGCGCAGACAGCGCCCCGAGTCCATGTCCCACAGCCGGATGGAGCGTCCGTGGCCGCTCAACGCGCGGCGTCCGTCCGCGCTCAGGCACACCGCGTGGACGAATCCGCCCCCGGTGTCCGGGAGCAGGCGGGTGGAACCTTCGACGAGGTCCACCAGCCAGAGGCTGCCGTGCGTCCCGCCCGCCAGGGCTCTGCGGCCGTCGGCGCTCACCTCCAGCGCCAGGACCGGTTCGCCGTCGGAGTACGCCGGAGCGGCGGAATCCGCGGAGTCGGCGGGAACGGCAGGGGTGGCAGGGGTGGCAGGGGTGGCAGGGGTGGCAGGGGTGGCGGGGGTGGCAGGGGTGGCGGGGTGGGTGACGGGAACGACCCGGCCGTCCCGGTGGAGGCGGACCACCCGGCCGTCGGCCGTTCCGCACAGCACGGCGTTGCTCCCCGGGATCAGCCGCACCACCGGATACCGGGCCCGGCCGTGGTCCGCCGCGGTGAGGGAGAGCTCGTGCAGGCAACTGCCGTCGTCGAGGTCCCACCAGCGCAGCACGCCGTCCCAGTCCAGGGAGAGCGCGAGGCGCCCGTCCCGGCCGAGGTCGAGGGAGCGCACGGCGCCCGTGTGCCCCCGCATGACGCTCAGGCTCCTGCCGTCCCCGGTGCTCCAGAGCTGGAGCGTGCCGTCCCAGCTTCCGGTGAGCAGGGTCTTCCCGTCCGGGGCCATCCGCATCCGGATCTCCATGGACAGGCGCTTCCGTTCGTCCCTCATCCGGGAGAAGGGGAAGGTCTGCCAGGCCGCTTCCCGGACCGCGGTGCAGCGGGCGTCCGGTACGTCTCCCGAGCGGACGGTGTTCAGCGCTGTCTCGGCCTCGGCGGCATCGGGGGCCTCCGGGTGCTCCGCCAGGTTCTCCAGCAGGGCCCGTGCCGCCTCCAGGTCCCCGCGTTCCAGGTGCACCTGGGCCAGCAGGAACGCGAGGGGGGAGTCGCCGTCCGCCGATGCCCTGGCCTCTTCCAGGGTGGTGACGAGCCGGCGGTCGGTGATCTCCCCGCGCCGCCAGCGCAGCAGTCCGGCGTTGTACTGGGTGGCGGCGTGGTGCGGATCGGTCGCCGCCGCCCGTTCGAAGGTCTCGACCGCTTCCTCCGGCCGGCCGAGGTCGAGCAGGGACAGCGCACGGTTGTTGAGTTCGCCCGCGCGCAGGTCGGCCGCTCGGGGCGGGGTCCGCGGCGCGGTCCCGCCCGTGAGGTGCTCGGCCGCTTCGCCCAGCTCGGCCGCGAGTTCGGCCATGGAGCCGGGCCGGTCCCGCGGATCCGCCGCCAGGCACCGGGCGAGGACGGAGGCGACCCGGTCCGGGAGCGGGAAGGCGAACCCGTCCGACCCCCGCAGTTCCTCCAGGGACTGCCCGGCGACCGATCCGAACGCCCAGACGATCTCGCCGGTGAACATCTCCAGTACGGAAACGGCCAGGCTGTAGATGTCGCTGCGCCGCCCCACCCGCTTCCCCAGGGCCTGTTCCGGGGACGCGTAGGCGGGGGTGAGGCCCCCGTTGGTGACCAGTGTGCTCGCGTCCCCCGATCCTCCCGGAAGGGACGGCAGCGGGCCCCGCGCACGGGCGAGGCCGAAGTCGGCGACCTTGGCGACGCCGGCGTCGACGAGGATGTTCGCGGGCTTGACGTCCTGGTGCACGAGCCCCTGGGCGTGCGCGTGTTCCAGACCGTGGGCCGCCTGGACGGCGAGGTCGAGGATGCGGGCGAGGACCTGGTCCCGGTTCCCCTCGTACAGGGTGCCCCGGGTGATCCAGTCCCGCAGGCTTCCGTCGCGGACGTACTCGGCGAACACCCGGGGCACTCCGTCGAGCGTGCGGACGTAGTAGCAGCCGCACACATGCGGGTGCAGTCCCAACGACACCCATGCCTCGGCCTCGGCGACGAAGCGGTCCCGGCCGCGCGGGTCGCGGACCAGTTCGCCCCGGGGGCTCTTGACCGCCAGGTCGGTGCCCCAGCCCAGGTGCCGCACCCGGTGCACCACGCCCATGGCTCCCTGGCCCAGTACCCGGATCACCTCGTACCGGCCGTCGACGACCTCACCGATCCGCCACACTGCCCGCTCCCCCTTGCCACCGTGTTCCGTCCCTCGGCCGGGCCGGTCGGGCTTCCGCGGTGTCCGCGTCGGCGCGCCGCCCGCACGGGGCGAGCGTACTCAGCCCCGTGGCGCGCCG
>NZ_JBEXPY010000037.1:0-84974 GCF_040612315.1 Streptomyces sp. NPDC006435 | reverse complement strand
GTGGGAGCCCCTCCACCCCCCCCCCCCCCCCGGGGGGGGGGGGGGGCCCCCCCGCCCCCCCCCCCCCGGCCGGTCCCACGCCTCCTCCGCCTCCTTGTCCCGCCGGACACCCGCAGGGAGGCATTGCCGAGAACCGGACTTGCCGCCATGGACACCCGCCCGAAGCCGCCGATCCCTCTGCTCGGCCCCGCTGAGGCCATCAGGGCCGAGCCGGTCGGGGAGTCGGTTCCATTCGCGGACGAGGGGCCGACCAACGGCGGCGGCATCGTTCTGCCCGGGCAGACGGACGACTTCTCCGAGTGGGCGACGAGGAAGCAGATGCGGAACGCCGTGAAACACGGCGACCCCACCGCGCTGTGGTACTACTGCGGCACCTACGGAGGGAAACCGGTCGAGGAATCGGCGAAGGCCACTGCCAGGAAGTACGGCGGGCAGACGATGATGATGCTGATCGAGCATCTCAACCTGCCGACCCCGTACTACTCCGACTACTCCGAGAGGGCGGCGGCCTTCTGGAGAAATGCTTCCATGGGATTCTCCGAAGCCGCACGAGGCGAGGTACGGATCATTTTCGGCGACGTCGTCAGGAAAGGGAACACCTGGCAGCGGGTGGAATGCCCGACGCTCATGGCGAACCCGTACGTCACCGCCGTCCTGTGGGCCCAACCCGGCACCCCGTTCCGAAAGCTTCTGGACAAGGGGCAGACCGATCCGCATCTCCAACTGCCGGACGAGGTTGCTCTTCTGCACCGGCCGGCCGGGGCGTCGCACCGCCTGGAGCAGCTGTCGGCGAACGGCTGAGTTCCCCACGGCCGAAGAACACCCGGACCGCACGGATCGACGCAACCATCGAATGGGCATGTGAAGCCTTCCGGACCCATGCCGAAATGCTGGACGAATGGATCTGCTGAGGAAGCTCAGTAGGCCGAAACCTCTATACGGAGTTCCCCATGCGCATCCTTCTGTTCAGCAACATCAAAGGTCCGGAGCCCTACCTCCCCCTGAACCTCCTGGCACTCGCCACTTACGCGAAGACTTGCGGGCACCAGGCCGACATCGTCGACGGACAGGTCGACGCACAGTGGCTCGACCGGTGTGTGGAGCTCGCCGAACAGGCGGACGTCGTGGGCGTCTCCAGCTATACGGGGCCCTCGATCAACGCCGTGCTGGTCCTGCTCAAGGAACTGCGGAACCGGGGCATCCGGAAGCCGATCATCTGGGGCGGGTACCACGGTACGCTGGCCAATCGGAAGATCATCGGCGAGGGATGGGCCGATTTTGTTGTCCAGGGATACGGGGAGCATGCACTCATCGGCATCCTCGATCACTTGGCGGGAACGGTCGACATAGGCGATGTCCCCAATGTGTCCTACCGGGACGAAAACGGGAAGATTAGGCAGAACCGGCGGACGAAGATAGATTTCCTGGACGAACTTCCGCCCATGGACTACAGCTTCGTCGATGTGCACAAGTACTACGTGCCGGGCAGGCAGACTCTTCAGTACATCAGTTCCTACGGGTGCCCGTACGCCTGCACGTTCTGTGCGGAACCCGCTCACAGTCTGCGCCGCTGGAGGGGTTTCTCGGTCGAGCGCGTCGTCCAGGACATGCAGCGGCTCGACGCCCTCTACCGCCCCAGGATGATCTCGTTCGTCGACCCCAACATCTCCAGTCAGCCCGCCCGGGTCGCAGCCCTGGCGGAGGCGCTGATCCTGGCCGGAAGTCGCGTTCCCATCCTGTGCAACATGCGGTCCCGTGACGTGCTGGAGATCGAGAAGATCATTCCCTTGAGCCGGCTTCGGGCCGCCGGGTTCCGAAAAATATTCATCGGCATCGAATCCGGTGACGACGATCAGCTGAAATCTCTCAAGAAGAGTGCCACGGCCGGCTTCCACCATCAGGCGGTGATGGCGCTCGACAGGGCCGGGATAGAGGTCCAGATGAGCTTCATCCACGACCTGCCCGGCGAGAGCGATGCGCAGGCGCAGGCGACGCTGGAGCTGGCGGAAACCCTGCTGGATGTCAAGACCGGTGGTTCCTATCAGTCCCACCACTTCTACATGCCCTATCCGGGAACGGAGTTGTTCGACACCGTGTTCCCGGGGGAGAAGTCCTACGATCAGGTTCCCACCGAGGACTGGGCGCGCACGTCGACTTTTCAGGCGAACCGCGTATGGCAGGGGGACCCGGGCCGCCGGCGGTGGGTGGTCGAGGAACTCGAGAAATTCCACAGGATCAATCCGGCTGTCATACGGAAGCGCGAGATCGGAAGGTTGCGCCAATCGGCTGCCGTGGGCGATGACTACCTGGAGCACTTCCTCCTGTGATCGTGAGTCCGCCAACGGGGCGAAGGCGGCTTTGTTTCATGCGCTCCGCCCTCCACGGGCGCGGCGCAGGAACTTTTCGTCGACGGCCACCCCGGCGAGGTCCGCAGGTCGGTCTTCAAGGGCCGGCAGGGGACGCAGATGTCCTCCGTGAGGCCGGTCCCGTGCTCCGGGCATTCGGCCCGGCCGACTCCACTCGGCTCCGTTGCCACACGCTTCCGCGACCGCCGGTCCTGCCGCTACCGTCTGCAACGGCAGGCAACCGAGCAGGACCCCGCGCGAGCCGGAGCCTCCGAGGACAACCGCGAGCCGGAGCCTCCGAGGAACCGTCTCGCGACTTCCCTGATGCCCTCGGACGTCCGATCAGCCCAGGAGGCAGAGATGCCCGGATCCAAGGTTCGGACGCAGGCACTGACGGCACTGATCGTCGGCGGCAGCGGGTTTCTGGGCGCCGAGCTGGTGCGCCGGGCGGTGGCGGCCGGGAACACGACGGCCGCCACTTTCGCGACCGGGCCGGGGAACATCCCGGGGGTCGCGTGGCACGCCCTCGACCTGCGGGACCCCGAGCGCGTCGAGGCAGTCGTGGCCGAGGTCGGCCCGTGCTTCGTCATCGACGCAACGAGCGGCAGATCCGACTGGGCGGTCACGGCCGAGGGCCCCGTCCGTCTGGCGATGGCCGCGGCGAAGCACGGCTGCCGCCTGGTCCACGTGTCCAGCGACGCGGTGTTCTCCGGCGCCCGCGTCCACTACGACGAGAGCTGTCCGCCCGATCCCGTCACCCCTTACGGCGCGGCCAAGGCCGCGGCGGAGACGGGCGTCCGCCTCGTGCACCCGGACGCAGTCGTCGCTCGCACCTCGCTGATCATCGGCGACCGGCGGTCCGAGCACGTACGTCTGGTGCACGACCTCGCGGCCGGTGTCCGGGACGGCGCCCTGTTCACCGACGACATCCGCTGCCCCGTCCACGTCACCGATCTGGCCGCCGCGTTGCTGGAACTCGCGACCGGCGACGCGAACGGGGTCCACCACCTGGCGGGAGCCGACGCCGTGAGCCGCCACGAGCTCGGAGTCCTCGTCGCAGGACGCGACGGGCTCGACGCCTCCCGGCTGCCCGCGGGACTCCGGGCCACCAGCGGGCTTCCCGGGGCCCTCGACGTCCGTCTCGACAGCCGTGCCACCCGGCGCGACCTGCGCACCGTGCTGCGTGGCGCCCGGCAGTTCCTGGCGACGGGAGCCTGACCGGATCCTCGAAGCGACGCGCCCGACCACGATCGGATCCGGCAGTTCTCACCCCGTCCCCGTCCCCGTCCCCGTCCCCGTCGGCGAGGACGGGGCAACCCTCGACCCGCCGTTCAGATCCCCATGACGAGCATGACGATCACCAGCAGGGTGATGTAGGCGACGGAGTGCACCCGGTCCGGGACACGGGCCGCGGCGCGGCGGGCCAGGGCGATGGTGGGCAGCGAGCCGCCGAGCAGCGCGGCGCAGGCGAACAGGTCGATGTGGCCGAGCCGCCCGGCCTGGGCGTGCAGGGCGGGGGCGGCGAGGGCGTAGACGACGGTGCCGACCACGGCGACGGGCACGCTGAGCGGGTTGGCCATCGCCGTCGCCTCGGCCATCGGCAGGCCCCGGCGGCGCAGCAGCGGTACGGTCATGACGCTGCCGCCCACGCCCAGGCAGGCGGCGACCGAACCGATCCCGACCCCGCCCAGCGTCCTGACCGGGCGGCTCGGCGGACGCGGTTCCCGGTCCTGCGGGACGGACAGGAAGCCCTTGCGCAGCAGGCTGTCGGCGATCGTCACCAGCAGGTACACGACGAACAGCACCCGCAGCACGGTGCCGCTGATCAGCGTCGCCGCGAACGACCCGGCCACCGCGCCGACCAGCACGAACGCGGCCATCGGCCAGATGTACTCCCGGCGCAGCCGGCCCTGGCGCCACTGCGCCAGGGTGGCGAAGACCGAGTTGACGACCATGACCGCCGTCGACGTCGCCACCGCCACGTGCATCGCGTCGGCGCCGGAGCGCTCCGTGACGCTCCAGAGGCCGTAGACGACGGGAACGGTGACGAAGCCGCCGCCGAACCCGAAGAGCACCGTGGTGATCCCGGTCAGGCAGCCGAACAGAAGAAGCACGAGGTATGAGGTCAGCACTGCCACGACGCTACGGACCCGGCCGCATGGCGGGCAATCGAATGAACGCCAGATGCCTTCGCCGATCCGACAGCGGTGCCGGGTCCTAGTCTGGCGGTGTGCGCAACGTCCACATCGACGAGGTCGACGCCATCGACCGTGCCGTCCTGGCCATCGGCACCGACTACCCGCCCGGCCACCTGCTGCCGTACCACGAGCACCGCCGGGCCCAGGTGCTGTACGCCGCGACCGGCGTCATGGAACTGGTGACGGCGGAGGGCACCTGGACGGTGCCCATCGACCGTGCGGTACTGATCCCGGCCGGGACCCGGCACCAGGTCGCCATGCCCGGGGTCAGCACCCGCAGCCTCTACATCGAACCCGCCGCCGTGCCGTGGTTCCCCGCCCGCTGCCGGGTCGTCGAGGTCTCCCCGCTGCTGCGCGAACTCCTCCTGGCGGCCGTCGACATGGAGCCGCTCTACCCGGAGCACGGCCGCGACGCGGCCCTGGTCGGCCTGCTCCTGCACGAACTGGCCGGCCAGGCGCCGCTGCCCCTGGACATCCCGCTGCCCGCCGACCCGGCACTCCGGCGGCTGTGCGACGAGTTCCTGCGCCGGCCCGACGTCCACGACCCGCCCGCCCGCTGGGCCGCCGCCCTGGGGGTCAGCGAACGCACCCTGGGCCGTCGGTTCCGCGGCGCCACCGGGCTGAACTTCGCGCAGTGGCGGCAACGGGCCTGCATCGTGCACTCCCTGCGGCGGCTGGCCGCCGGTACGCCGGTCACCCGGATCGCGGCCGACCTCGGCTACGACAGCCCGGCGGCGTTCACCACCGCCTTCCGCATCCTGCTGGGCCGCCCGCCGAGCGCCTACCGGGCCGCCGGACAGGCCGGATGACCGACCCCCGGGACGTGCCGGACGGTGCGGGACGACCCGGCAGGAGTACGGACGAAGGCCCCACGTGCCGGACGGCAGCCGGTTCCGGAAGTCCCGGCAAACCCCTTGCCCAATGGTCAAGAAACGTTGACCATTGGGGGCATGGCTGCTGAAGACCTCCCCGAGACGTTCCACGTCACCACCGACGAACAACTGCGAGCCGTCTCCAACCTCACACGTCACCGGATCATGGCCGTGCTCCGCTTCGAGCCCGCGACGATCACGCAGATCGCCGAGCGGGTGGGCCTCGCGAAGGGGAGTTCCAGCTACCACGTACGGCTGCTGGAGCGGGCCGGCCTGGTGAAGGTGGTACGGACGCGGAAGGTCAGGGGGGTCACCGAGCGGTACTACGCGATGGCCGCGCGGTCGATCGTGCTGCCGGACCCGGGCGAGGGCGGTCCGGACGTGCTGATGCGGCACGCGGTGGCGGACCTGGAGGCCGCGCCGGCGGAAGGCGAACGGCACGTACGGATGGCGCATCTGCGGCTCACCGAGGAGCAGTTCGCGGAACTGGGGGAGCGGCTGCAGGCACTGGCGGACGAGTACCGGAAGCTGTCCGACCCGTCGCTGCCGGACGCGTCACTCGTCTTCGCACTGTTCCACCCGGCACCCCCCGAGCGGACCGAGCGGACCGAGCGGACCGAGCGGACCGAGCGGACCGAGCGGACCGAGGGGGGCGCCGAGTGACCTCGGACGCACGGAAGTTGCCGACCGGGTTCGGGCGGCTGTGGACCGCGCAGACGATCTCCTCGCTTGGTGACGGTGTGTCGCACGCCGCACTGCCGCTGCTCGCACTGACGTTGACGCGGGACCCGATGGCGCTCGCCGTCGTCACGGCCGCCGGTACGCTGCCGTGGCTGCTCTTCGGGGTGCTCGGTGGCGCGCTGGTGGACCGCTGGGACCGTCGGCGCACGATGTGGGTCACGGACGCGGCACGCGCGGTGCTGCTCGCGACACCGGCGGCAGCTGCCGTCCTCGACGCGCTGAGCATCCCCCTGCTCGCGGCCGTCGCCTTCCTGCTCGGCCTCGGCGGACTCTTCTTCGACACGGCCGCCACGGCCTATCTGCCGGACCTGCTCGGCCGCGACCCCGCGCTCCTGGAACGCGCCAACTCCCGTCTGCGCGGCACCCAGACCGCCGCGTCCGGCTTCGCGGGGCCGCCCGCGGGCAGTGCCCTGCTCGCGCTCGGGCGGGCGTTCCCGCTGCTCGCCGACGCGGTGTCGTTCGCGCTCTCCGCGCTGCTCGTACGGTCGCTGCCCGCCACGCCCCGGCCCGCGCCGCAGGCCCGTGAGTCGCTGCTGCGACAGGCGCGGGCCGGTGCCTCGTACGTCTTCCGGGACCGGCTGCTGCTCGGGCTCGCGCTGCGTCCGGCGGTCGGGAACGTCGCCTTCCTCGCCGTGGAGACCGTGCTCGCCCTCTTCGCGCACGAGCGACTCGGCCTCGGCACCCTCGGCTTCGGACTGCTCCTCACGGCGGAGGCCACCGGCGGTCTGCTCGGCGCGGGCATCGCCTCCTTCCTCGGCCGACGACTCGGCACCGGCACCGCGCTGACCTGCACGGCCGCGGTCGAGGGACTCGCCGTTCTGGGCCTTGCCACCGCCTCGAACCCATACGTCGCCGGCCTCGCGCTCGCCGTCTGCGGAGCGGGCATGGGCGCCACGATGGTGCTCGGCCCCTCCCTCCGGCAGGCGATCGTCCCCGCCCACCTGATGGGCCGGGTCGCCTCCACCTCCCGCATGCTCGCCATGTGCGCCGCCCCGTTCGGCGCCTTCGCCGGCGGCTGGCTGGCCACCGCCCACGACGTACGCACCCCGCTCCATGCCGCCGCCGGCCTCCTCCTCACCATGACCGCCGTCACGTCGACCATGACCAGCAACCGCCGGATCGAGGCAGCACTGCGTGCCGCCGCCGCCCCGGCCGACGACCCGGATCACCCGGGCCGGTCGGATCACCCGGAACTGCGGGATTCCGTTCGGAGGAGTGCCGTTCAGGGATCCGGGGGGCCGTTGACCGGTGCCGGGCCCGGGGCGGCAAAAAAGCGTTGACGGTGCGGGCCCACCCCCTGCTACGTTGTGCGGGCTTCTGTTGCCGCCGATCGGAGAAGGACGTTGTTCCTCTGAGGTCCTGAGACACCGTGTCCCCCCTGCGTACGTGTGGGGATGCCGCGTGCGACCTCGGCGTCGGAGCCGTCCTTGCGGAGCAGGGCTTTCGGTATTTCCCCGCGCTCCCCGGGCTTCACCTCTCCCCTGCCGACAGCGGGTCGCCGCCTCCGGTGTCTCGATACGCGTTTGCCCCGAACCATCACGCAACCGCGGAGACCCCGTATGACTCATTCCGTCACCTGTACGTCCCTGTCCTTCGCCTGGCCCGACGGCACCTCCGTCCTCGAAGGGCTCGACGCCTCCTTCGGACCCGGCAGAACCGGACTCGTCGGCGTCAACGGGTCGGGTAAATCAACCCTGTTGAAACTGATCGCCGGCCGGCTCGCCCCGGTCGACGGCGCCGTCCGCGTGGCCGGCACCATCGGCTACCTCCCGCAGAACATCACGCTCGACACCACCATGCGGGTGGACGAGGCGCTCGGCGTCGCCGCCCGACGGGCCGCGCTGCACGCCATCGAGTCCGGCGACACGGCCGAGGAGCACTTCGAGACCGTCGGCGACGACTGGGACGTCGAGGAACGCGCCCTGGCCGCCCTCGGCGAACTCGGCCTCGGGCACATCGGACTCGACCGCACCGTCGGCGAGGTGTCCGGCGGCGAATCCGTGCTGCTCCGGCTCGCGGCGCTGCTGCTGCGCCGCCCGGACGTCCTGCTGCTGGACGAGCCGACCAACAACCTCGACCTGTACGCGAGGCGACGGCTCCACGCAGCCGTCGCCTCCTGGCCGGGCGTCCTGATCGTGGTCAGCCACGACCGGGAGCTGCTGGAACTCGTGGACCAGGTCGCCGACCTGCGCGCGGGCGGCATCACCTGGTTCGGCGGCAACTTCTCGGCGTACGAGGAGGCCCTCGCCGTCGAGCAGGAGGCCGCCGAGCGCACGGTCCGCGTCGCGGAGGCCGATCTGCGCAGGCAGAAACGCGAACTGGTCGACGCCCAGGTCAAGTTGGCCCGCCGCAGGCGGTACGGGCAGAAGATGTGGGACCAGAAGCGCGAACCGAAAATGGTCATGGGGCTGCGCATGCGCGCGGCGCAGGAGTCCGCGGGCAAGCACCGCATGTTGCACGAGGAGAGGCTGGCCGGGGCCAGGGAACGGCTCGACGAGGCGGTGGAGGCCGTGCGGGACGACGACGAGATCCGTGTCGACCTGCCGTGCACCGCCGTGCCGCCGGGCCGGTCGGTGCTGACGTTGCGCGAACTGGAGATGGTGCACGGCGCGCGCGTGACCGGCGGGTACGACCTGTACGGTCCCGAGCGCGTCGCGCTGGTCGGGCGCAACGGCGCGGGCAAGACGACGCTGCTGCGCACCATCGCCGGGGAACTGGCCCCGGTGTCGGGCGAGGCGGCGGTGCAGGTACCGGCCCGGTTCCTGCCGCAGCGGCTGGACATCCTCGACGGGGAGCTGAGCGTCGCGGAGAACGTGGCCCGTTTCGCACCGGGCGCCACCAACAACCTGATCAGGTCGCGGCTGGCCCGCTTCCTGTTCCGGGGCGCCGTCGCCGACCGGAAGGCGGCGGCCCTGTCCGGCGGCGAGCGGTTCCGGGCGGCGCTGGCCGCGCTGATGCTGGCCGATCCGGCGCCGCAGCTGCTGATGCTGGACGAGCCGACGAACAACCTGGACATGGCGAGCGTCCGGCAGCTCACCACGGCCCTGGAGTCGTACGAGGGCGCGCTGCTGGTGGCCAGCCACGACCTGGCCTTCCTCGCCTCGCTGGGCATCACCCGGTGGCTGCTGCTGGAGGAGGGAGAACTGACACCGACCACACCGGAGGCGGTGGGAGCCATGGCCGGCTGACGCGGCCCGCCGCGACCGGCCCGGTGCGCGGCGGCCGGCGAAGAAATCGGTAGGAAGAGCTCGACAGGAAGAGCTCGTCGGGAAGAACGTGGCAGGGCGACGGTTTCCCGAGTCCTCGCCCTGCCACGGCCGGACATGTCGGCTCGCGCCGGCCCCGGCGGCGCCCCTCCCGGCGGCACTCCGGTACTCCCGGTCAGCGGGCGAAGACCGTGCCGGCCAGGCCCAGGTGGGTGGCGGTGCCACCGAGGACGCTCGGCAGCGCGTTGCGGCGCCACAGGTGCAGGCCGGCGGTGACGGCCGGGGCCGTGAGCGGGGCCGCGGCGCGAACCCCGCCGCCGGACGTCGCCGGCCTCGGCCGCAACCCGCACGGGAACGAGTCCGGCGAGTACGGCCGGTGCCGGGTCCACGCCGGCGGGACTCCGAGCCGTCCACCCCGCCGGCGCACCCGGAGGTCTTCGGGCCCGGCAGGGTCCGGCCGGTTCAGGCCGGGCGACTCGGTCACCGCCGACCGGAGGACCGGGCGTCGAGGACCTCGTTCGGCGTCGCCCCGTGTTGTCAGGGCCTCCCGGGCAGGCGGCCGGCGAACTCGGCCACTGCCGTCAGCACGTCCTCCGCCGTCCACTCCAGGCCCTCGGCCGCCACCGTCACTTCGGTGAACGCGATGTCCGGCGGTCCCCCCGGGGCCGGGAACCACCGGTGGAACAGCGTCGTCCCCGTCTCCTCGGCCAGCCGTACCGAGGCTTCCGTCAGCACGTCGGGGGCGTACGGAAGCCACACCTGGAACCGGTGGATGTGCGGTACCCCGGGATGCACCCGGAACCACGACATCCCTGCCGATTCGAGCCCCTCGGCCAGCGCCGCCGCGATCACCTTCGCGTGCGCCACGTACTCCGGCAACCGGGGCAGCTCCCTCTCCAGCCCCAGCATCGCGCCCAGCACCGTCGGGTACTGGTGGAACAGATCCCCTCCGTAACGGTGGCGCCAGGCCCTCGCCTCGTCGATCAGCGACTGCGGTCCTGCCAGTGCCGCCCCCGATATCCCGCCCAGCGACTTGTAGAACGACACGTACACGCTGTCCGCGAGCGCCGCGATCTCCTGCAGGGGACGGCCGAAGTGCGAGGTGCACTCCCAGATCCGCGCCCCGTCGAAGTGCACGATGGCGTCCCGCTCCCGGGCCGCATCCACCACGTCGGTCAGCTCGTCCCACGTGGGCAGGACGAAACCGGCCTCGCGCAGCGGCAGTTCCAGCATCAGCGCGCCGAAGGGCTCGTCCAGCGCACGGATCTCGTCGGCGGTCGGCAGCCGGGGCCCGGCCGTCGGATGCACCGTACGCAGCCCGCTCACCGCCTCGAAGGCGCCGCGTTCGTCCGTCTCGGGGTGCGACCGGGGATGCAGCGCCACGGTGCGGTTCCCGGTGCGGCCCGCCCAGCAGCGCAGCGCGACCTGCTGGGCCATGGTGCCGGTGGGGAAGAAGACGGCGGCCTCCGTGCCCAGGGCGCGGGCGGTGCGCCGCTCCAGCTCCCCGACGATGCCGTCGCCGTACATGTCGACCGAGTCGTCCAGGTCGTACACGCTGCCTGCGTCAGCGGCGAGGGCGGCCAGCCGGTCGCCGATCCGGTGCTCGGCGGCGAGGCGGGAGAGCACCCGCGTCGCACCGCGCCAGGCGTTCAGTCTGCGAAGTCGTGGGTCCGTGCCAGGGCTTTCGGTCATCCGCTGATCATTGTGTACGGGACCGGGCGCGTCACCGGAATTTTCCCACTGCGTCCCGGGGACCACGCATGACGACCACGAGCCGCGATCCACGTGCCGGCCCCGGCTGGAGGCCGACCCTTCACGCGGACGGCCTGCTTCGGCTTCGCCACGGCCTCGACGAGGCACGCTGCCGGTCGAGGGCGATGACCTTCTCGACCTGCTCGCGCGCGCTCGGGCTCCCGTCCGCGGCACCGGAGCCCTTGCGTGCTCACGTTCCGCACTCTCAGGTGAGGGAGGTGTCGCCGAGCGACTGCAGCAGGGTGCGCAGCGAGTCGGCCAGTTCGTCCGCCCGATCGCGGTCGAGGGCCTGGAGCAGGCGTGCCTCGTTGGCGATGTGCAGGGCGAACAGGTCGTCAATGGTCCGGCGACCGTGGGCGGTGAGCCGGATCCGCACCGTGCGACGGTCGGCGGTGTCCGGGACCCGTTCGACGAGGTCCTTGGCCACCATGCGGTCGATGCGTTTGGTGATGGCGCCCGAGGTGACCATCGACGCCTTGACGAGTTGGCCGGGGGTCAGCTCGTAGGGTTCGCCCGAGCGCCGGAGCGTGGTCAGCACGTCGGCCTCGCTGTTGTCCAGGCCGTGTCGGCGGAAGAAGTCCTGGACCTCCGCCTCCAGCAGCCGGGCGAGCCGTTGGATCCGACCCACCACCCCGACCGGCCAGATGTCCACATCGGGACGCTCCCGGCGCCAAGCGTCCATCACCGCGTCCACGGCGTCTCTCATCCGGCACCTCTTCCACTTGAGTCTCTCAATGGTATCTTACCGGTAAGAGAAATGGGGATGCTCATGTCTCGCGGCATGGAGGCGGTCCGGGCCGTCCACCGGGCGTTCACCGACGGCGACCTCGACCGGGAACCGCACGTCCGGCGGATCGGGGACGGCCGACTGCTCGGACCGGAGGTCTCCCTCGGCGCCCCCGCACCGCTCCTGGCCGCGCTTGGGCACTGAGCGGGTCCTCGAACGCCCGCACGCGATCGACTTCGGACACAAGGAGATGAAATGTCCTGGCTGGACAGCGACTACCCACCGCCCCGTTATCACGGAGACCACGGAGAGATCAGCGCCGGTTTCCGCTCCGCCGACACACCGGCCGACCTCACCACACCGTCCGGCGGGCGGACCGATTATCTCGCCACCAAGGAGTCGACCGGCGGAGGATTCGGCCTCTACCGGGTCCGCATGAGCCCCGAAGCCGCGGGCACGAGCACCCACTTCCACAAAACGATGAGCGAATCGTTCTACGTAGTGGCCGGGACGCTGCGGGTGTACGACGGCCGGCGATGGTTCGACGCGTCGGCGGGAGACTTCTTCCACGTGCCGCCGGGCGGCCTGCACTCCTTCGGGAACGAGTCCGGCGAGCCGGTCGACTTCCTGATGCTGTTCACCCCCGGCGCGGCCCGGGAGGGCTACTTCGAGGGGATCGGTCACCTCGCCGGCATGAGCGACGAGGAACGGCTCGCCTTCTTCGTCCACCACGACAGCTACTTCACCGACATGGCCAAGGGACCGGCGGCGCAGTCCTGGCAGGCCCGCGGCTCGCAGTGACGCAAACCCGGCCCTGAGACGGGCGGCGCCGGTGCGATCGGTCGGGTGGAAGGCGCTGAAACCGTCGGGCGCGGAGTCGAGGCCCGTTGAAGTCGAGGGAGGCGGGGGACGGGACGGCGCTCATGCGGCCCATGAGTCGCCCGGACAGGGACGTGTCCGGTGGCCCGGGGTCAGGCGCAGGGGTTGCAGACGAGGTAGCCGTCGATGCGGCTGAGCCAGTCCGAGGCGGGGTCCGAGGGGAGTGCGTGGCCGAGGCTGTCGGTGCGGACCTCGCTGATCCACTGGTCGTGCTGGTACTCGTGGTTGATGAGTGCGAGCAGGAGGTGGTTGGCGACGACGGTGAGCTGGGCGGGGGCGCCGACTCTGCCGGTGGCGATGTCGCCGATACGGGCGTGGATGCGTTCGGCGACGGTGTCGCGGAAGGCGGTGAGGCGTTCGACGGTCGGCAGCGCGCCGCGGAACTTCTCCGGGTTCGCGGAGTCCATGAGGCCGTCGAGTTCCGGGTCGGGGCTGGGCTCGGCGGCGGTGAGATTGCGGATCATGAAGTGGGCGACGTGGGCCTGGTGGCCCAGGTGCCAGCCGATGGCGCTGGAGTCCTCGTGCGGACGCCAGGTGACCTCGTCCGGGGTGAGGTCCTTCCACAGCTCGTCGGTGTAGGCGCGGGCCCGGTCGTACTCGCGCAGGAGTGCGGTGAGTTCGTGCATGCCGTCCCCCTCAGGCCGCGTCGCGGGGACGGACGTCGGGGGCTGTTCCCGGCAGCGGCGACAGGGCGCCCGGGACGGTGTCCGGGAGCGGCTGCCTGCGCTTCTCGTGCACGCCCGCGTCTGCGGCCGTGACGCGGTCGGCCAGGGGCGCCCGCAGCGCGGCCTGAAGATATGCCATGGTTGTGCCTCACTTGATCGGCAGGGGTTGTTCGGTGCAATGGATACCGCGATCTGCCGGTCGAGCCGGGCGTCCATGCGAAGACTCGGTGAAGGATCTCGCTGAATCGGCCCATGGGCAATGCGTACGCCCATCGGCGGGTGGCGGCGAGGCCGCCTGCCCCGGTCCGTCGCGGAACTCACGCCCCGGCTCGTCCGCCCCCTCACCGACGCGGACAACGTCTCCCTCCGCACCGCCGCGGCGGGCGCCGTCTGGGAACTCGGACGCCGCCCCGGGACCGTCGTGCCACTGCTGGAGCGCCTCCTCGACCACCACCGGAACTTCGACGCGATCGACCTCGCCGGCCGGATCGGCCCTCCCGCCGCAGCCGTACTGCCGCGCCTGCGGCAGATCCTGAACGAGCAGGTCGAGCAGGTCGAGCAGGTCGAGCAGGTCGAGCGGAACGCGCGCAACGAGCAGAACGATTCGGCCGTGCTGAACGACTCCTGGACCCTCGTCCACGCCGCGTCGGCCCTGTGGGACATGGGCGGAGACGACGAGGCCGACGTCGTCGTGCCGGCCCTGCTGAACGCCTGGAGGGACAACGACTCCACCGCGTGCGACGTCGTCGCCTGTCTCGACCGCATGGGCCCGGCCGCACGCCCCGCACTCGCCGGGCGACCGGCACCGGGCACGGGCGACCGGCACGGGGCAAAGGCGACCGGCACGGGGCAAGGGGGAAGCCCCCGCAACTCCGCTCTGCCGATCACTTCTTGTGCAGTTCGTCGAGCCGGCGGGCACGAGCCGGGCGAGGGCATCTCGGCGCCCGGAGAATCCGCAAGTCGGCGCCCGGTTCGAGGCACACACCGGCGTCGGGGACCGAAAGGCGAGCCCGGACGAACGGCCGGCCGGGTCTTTCCGTGCCGGCCGGTCCCGCGTGCTCCCCGGGGACCGCGGTCCCGTACCCCGGCAGGGTGTCCGGGCCGGTCGCGGTACCGGTGCCGGACCCGTGAGGGCCCTCGGAGCGGTACACCAGAGGCGCCCGCCACGCATGTCCGACATTGTGTAAGAGGGGCTCACTGCGTCCAGGCGGGACAGCCATGAAAGAACCAGAAATCGACTACACGGCGGTATTCCAGGCCCTTCCGGGGGCGGTGGCCCTCCTGACCCCACAACTTTTCTTCGCGGACGTCAACGAGGAATGGCTGCGCGTGATCAACCGCAGCCGCGAGCACGTCATCGGCCATTACATGCCCGATGACTACGCCGACCAGCCGAACCACCCCAACGCGGCCGTGGCGCGCAACATCGAGGAGTCCCTGCGTCGGGTCACCAGGACCGGCAGGCCCGAGACCATGGAACTGCAGCGGTTCGATCCGACGGACGCCACCGTCCGGCCCCGGGCGGCGGAGGCACGCTTCTGGAGCATGACCAACATCCCTGTCCCGGGCGCGGACGGACGGGTCGCGCTTCTGCTGCACCGGGTGGAGGAGGTCACCGAACTGATCCGGGCCCGCGCCGTCGCGTTGAGCCTGCAGGAGGCGATGCTGCCCGCACCGCGCACGGTCGGACGCCATCCGGTCGCCGTGCGTTACCGGCCCGCCGTCGGTGCGCTGGAGGTGGGAGGCGACTGGTACGACCTGGTGGACGTACCGGGCGACCGCCTCGGGATCGCCGTGGGCGATGTGGTCGGTCACGGCCTGGCCGCGGCCAGCGTCATGGGGCAACTGCGCAGCGCTCTCAGCGCGGCCTCGCGCTCCTGCGGCGATCCGGCCCGCGCCCTGGAGATCCTGGAGCTGTACGCCCGTTCCGTCGTGGGAGCCGAGAACACGACGGTGGCCAACGCGTCCATCGACTGGAACACCCACCGCATCACCTACAGCAGCGCAGGCCACCTGCCGCCGGCCCTGTTGCGGAGCGACGGCACCGTCGAATTCCTGGACCGGGCCACCGACCCACCACTCGGCGCCTGCACCGAGTACGGTTCCCGGTCGCAGGCCACGGCGTCTTTTACCGAGGGCGCACTGCTCGTGTTGTACACCGATGGCCTGGTCGAACGCCGGGACGAGGACATCGACACCGGCCTTGCCCGGCTCGCCGGCTCCCTGACCCGCCACTGCGGAGCCGGGGCCGAGGATCTTGCCGATGCCCTGCTGGCGGAACTCCTGCCGTCGACGGGCGTCAGGGACGACACCGCCCTCGTCATCGTGCCGCTGTAGGCGGCGCTTCTCGTCATTGGGCGTTTCATGGCTCTGCGATGGACAGGTGCTGATCCGCGGTTCTTCTCCGGTGGCCTCTCGGGGCGGGGCGCTCTGCCGTGCGGCGGGCGTTCTTCAGCGGCCGTCGCACGGGTCGCCGTCCGCAGGCACCGGTTCGGTGTCTGCCGCCAAGCAGGAGGAGTACACCCGCGGAGGCGTGGGCTGCGGCTCCGGTTCCGGTTCCGACGCGGAGCCCACGGCAATGATTGCCCCGGCGACGGCGACGGCGACGGCCAGTCCGGTCATCGTGGTGAGCCGGGCACCGCGGCTCACCGGGCGCCGCGGAAGTGGTCGTGGAGAGCGTCACGGCAGTCGTCCTCGGTGCCGGTCCGGATCCGGGAGAAGGCCAGCACTTCGTCTCCCCCGTCCTCCCGTCCGGCCTTGGCCAACTGCGCCCCGACGTCCGCGATGCGCTCGGCGCACTCGGCACTGACGGGCTTCTCGGGCTGCGGCTCCGGCGCCGAGGAGGCGTTCAGTCCGGCGGTGGCGGCGAGACCTGCCGCGCACAGCACCGTCCACACGGCAACCCACGAGCGGCGGCTCATCCGTATCGGCTTGGGCATCCAGGCATCCTACGAGAACGGCGGCGGGCTGTCGCCGAATCCGGCCTTCCCCGCCGGAGGGACCGGTGACGGAGCCGGACGGCGTCGCCGACCGGCCGCGAACGTCGTGGTGGGCCACGGCAGGAGGCGGTACGGAATCAGGAACCGGGCGTTCCCGGCCGCCCGGTGAGGAACTCCTCGAAGGCCACCGGGGCCGCATCGTTCTCCGGGGAACCTGCTGTCGTGCAATCGCGTCCTACGGTGCATGCGAGAGGCTGGTCGGTGCGCCGACCGCCGTGGTTGCGAACCAGGGGAGCGCCGCACGGATGACCTCGCCCCTCCGGCATCCCGGGTTCATACGTCGCATGCTGTGCCGGATCGGGCTCCACAGGGACCGGTGCTTCACGCCCGACGAGCTCGACCACTCCGCCACCCCGTGCCTTCACGAGTGGCGGTGTGCGTCCTGCGACCGGCTTCGGCGGTCCGCCGTGCTGCACCGGTACAGGCACGAGCAATACACGGGCGGCCCGTGCCGAAGGACCGTCGTCTGCAGCCGTTGCGGCCATGAGAACGGACACGTCGTCCAGCACACGAACCGCCTCGTCCCGGTGGACAGTCTGCCGGCGGAGCAGCGGCCGGACTACGTCACCTACTACCGCAGGGCCACGCCCTGCGACTGCGTGCAGATCTGTCGGCACTGTGGCGAGACCGACAACAACGTGGTCACCGAGCACGACTGGGACGACCCGTGGTGGGGCGACCGCTGCCGACGATGTGGCGAGCGGTGGTTCGACGACGGGGACTGACCCCGTCACGGGGAGCGGCCGGTGCGGGTGCCTGCGGAGGATTCGTGGGCGCGCCCGTACGAGCCGTGCCGTGCCGTCGGCAGCCGTGAACGTACCGAAGCGCCCGCCAGGGCCGGCTGACCGCGACGGGCCCAGGGCCGACGACCCGCCCCTGTCCGGGCGTCGGGCCGTCGGCCCGGGACGAGGACCGGAACCTCGCGGCGACGGAGAAGCTCACCGACGCCCACTGGACGGGAACGGCGCGCGGAGTGCCGACACGGGCACGGGCACTCCACCTCCTCGGCCAGATGCTGACCAGGGTCGGATCCGGACTCGCCCGAGCACCCGCCGGGCGGTGACGCCCCGCGGACACGACGAGCGACGCGTCGTGCGTCGCTCGTCGTGACTGTATTCCCGGGAGCGGACGAAGCCGGCGCGGGCGCGGCGGGCCGCCGCAGCGTTGCGCCATGCCTCGACCGGGGAGAGGCGTCGCCGTCCGGTCGGGTACCCGGCGGACACCGCCCCGCCGTTCCGACGGAGCGTCAGCCCGCCCAGACCTCGGCCTCGTCGGCCGGGACGGTGGTGGCCAGGCCCAGCTCCTTGCGGGTGGCGACCGACTTGTTCGGGTCGATGCCGCCGAACGCCGGGTCGTAGGCGATGTAGAACGCGTCGGCGTCGGCGGCGTTCGCGGCCTTCTTCCAGTTCCCGGCCGCCTTCGTCAGCGTCGCGCGGAGCTTGCCGACCTCGGTGCCCTTGATGCCCTCCAGGCCCTTGAGATGTGTGTCGAGGGCGGTCGCGACGGCCTTGGCCTGCGCCTTGTAGCCGGCCAGGTCGTCCTCGACGGTGTCCTTCTCGGACTGGTTCGCCCACAGGGCCTCGTAGACCGCGTTCGAACCCTTGAGGTACGTGATCTGCTCGGGCTTGAGGGACTTCGCGGTGCCCAGCGAGCCGCTGAACGTACCCTTCTCCGCGGAGTAGGTGCAGCTCACCGAGCGGTCACCGGTCGCCCAGCTCTCCTTGGTCGGGGTGTAGGAGAAGAGGGCGACGCCCTTGGGGTACGCCCAGGTGTCCGGGGCGTACTTCTGCGACTCGACCGGGCAGCGGCTGTCCGCGATCTTCGCGACCTCGTCGTTGCCGGGGTACTCCTTGCCCTTGTCGATGGCGAACTCACCGACGACCTGGCCCTGGTGCGCCTCGTCGCAGGGCACGACCTCGACGGCGTACGCCGTACCCTCGGCCTTGCCGTTCGGGTTGTAGCAGTCGCCGATGTCCAGCGAGAACACCGAGCGCTGACGGGCCACCTTCTTCGCGCCGTCCTTGGCGCTGTCGACGGCGTCGGAGACCTCCGAGCATCCCACCGCGCCGATCGCGAGCAGAGCGACAACGGCAGATATGCCGCGAAGGGAACGATACGAGGCGTGGATTGCCATGACGTGTACATCCTATTTAAGTAATCTTTATGAAGGTCGCGCGCATCATATGCCATCTCTGTGACCTGACAGTGCGGGACCTTCACCTCATCAGCGGCATCTCTGACTCGCGGCGGGCCACGAGGGTTGTATCCGGGTTGCCGGCAGGTTGTCCGACCTCGCCGACGGGGGACGACGAAGCGGTGCGTCGTCCGTGGCGGATGCGGCGCCGTCCGAGGCTGGTGCGGGCCGGCGCGGGCCGTTCGGCTGTCGCACGCGGCGGTGGAGCTTCGGCGAATGCTGCGCGAAGGCGACCGCACCGGTCCCGGCGCGGGCGGATCATCGGACGAGGTGTCCGCCGCGGACGTGATGACGGGACGTCCGCCGCGGATGTGATGCGGAGAGCGGAGAAAGGGCCGGAGCCGGCGTGGTGGACGGGGCGTGGCGGGTCGGGCAGGTCGTGGACGGGCGTTACGAGGTCGCCCAGGTGCACGAGGGCGGGGGCATGGGCCTGGTGTACCGGGTCCGGCACCTGGAGTGGGCGACCGACCTGGCGGTGAAGTGCCCACGGGCGGAACTCTTCCGTACCGACGCGCAACGGGACCTGTTCACGGCCGAGGCGGAGATCTGGGTGTCGCTGGGCCTGCACCCGAACGTGTGCGCCTGCCACTGCGTACGCGTTCTGGACGGGCTTCCGCGGGTGTTCGCCGAGTACGTCGCCGACGGCAGCCTGCGTGACTGGATCGACGACCGCCGCCTGTACGCGGGTGACCCGGCCGACGCACTCGCCCGCATCCTCGACGTGGCGATGCAGGCGGCCCGGGGGCTGGACCACGCGCACGGGCGCGGGGTGGTGCACCAGGACGTCAAGCCCGCCAATGTGCTGCTCGACGCCACCGCGGACGGAATCGTCGCGAAGGTGACCGACTTCGGCCTGGCCCGGGCGCGGGCCACCGCCACGGGGCCGGTGCCCACGGGCACCCCGGCGGACAGGAGCGTGCTGGTGTCCAGCCGGGGTCTGATGCCCGCCTACGCCTCGCCCGAGCAGGGGATGGGCATGCAGGTGGGCCGACGCTCCGACGTCCACAGCCTGGCCGTGTCCGTTCCGGAGATGTTCACCGGCGGGATCAGCTGGATGCTCGGTGCCGTGGCCGGTGAGGCGCTGGCCATCCGGCGCGTGCGGGCCGAACCCGGCATACCCGACCTGCCGGGCGGGCTCGCCGACCTGCTGGAGCGGAGCCTGAGCCCGGACCCGGCCGCGCGGCCCGCGTCCATGGCCGAGTTCGCCGGTGAACTCGTCGAGACCCACCGGCGGGTGACCGGGGCCCCGTATCCGCGGTCGGTCCCCACGGCCGCGGACCTGCGGGCCGACGAACTCAACAACCGGGGGGTCTCCCTGCCCGCATCGGCCGCCCGGCCGATGCGGGCAGGGCGTTCACCACCGCGCTCGCCGTCGATCCGCAGCACGTGGACGCCACGTACAACGCCGCTCTGCTGCGATGGCGGCGCGGCGAGACCACCGACGAGGACCTTGTCCTGGCGCTCGACACGGCGGCCGCCGGGCAGCCCGACCCCGGTGCGGCCCGCCGGCTCCTCGCCGAGGTGCACCATGAACGCGGCGACCACGACGAGGCCGACGCGCTGTCCGGGGAGGAACCGACGCACCGGTCCGGACGGTCGAGCGGCACGTGCGGCGTCGCCTGGTACAGCCGACGGGAGCGGAAGGCGGTGTACGACCTGTTCTTCGGCATGGAGGTCATGCCGGCCACGCCGTCCATCCGGGTCCGCTTCACCGACGACGGCACACGCGCGGTCAGTGAAGCTCTTCCAACCTGTCGGTGGGATCCGGTAGTTGGCCGGTCCGCGGCGACACGGAGGAGGAGGCCCGGCGGCCGGTCGGCCGCCCCCGCGGTCGTTCCGCCCCGCCGACGGCTACCGCTTCGCCGGGGCCGTGCCGCAGAACTCCGCCTCGACCACCTTCTGGGTGCCACCGGCCCAGTCGGCGTTGAAGTTCGCGGCGAGGGAGTGCTCCCCGTCCCGGGTGACCCGGGCCTCGGACAGGGACCCGTGGATCTCACCGTTGTGCCCCCAGACCTCCTTGCCGCAGCTCAGCCTCTGCCACATGAGACCGAGCCCGTAACCGACACCGGGCAGGTCGGGAGAGATGCTGACGGTGTCGGTCATTTCCCTCATCTCGGCCTCCGGAAGCAGCCGGCCCCTGAGCAGCGCGCGGTAGAAGGTCTGCAGGTCGTTCGCGTCGGACACCATCTCGCCGGAGGCGCCGGCGATGCTCGGATCGAACTCGGTGACGTCGTGGACGGGCCCGTCGGTCCCGGGGGAAAGCCTGGAGTAGGCGCGGGAGTTCGGTTCGGGCATGCGGGGGTCGGTGCCGGGCACGGAAGTGGCGTGCAGCTTGAGCGGCTCGATAATCCGGTTCTCGATCGCCTTGCCGTAGGGACGTCCGGTCACCTTCTCGACGATCATCCCGGCCAGCACGAAATTGGTGTTGGAGTAGTTCCAGCCCGCCCCGGGGGCGAAGTCGGGTTCGTGCGTCATCGAGATGGCGACGAGCTGCTTCGGGGTCCAGGTGTCGTAACGGTGCTGCAGGAAGCCGGGACCGAAGACCTTCTCCCGGAAGGCGGGGTCCTTGGCGTAGTTGTAGATGCCACTGGTGTGGTTGAGGAGCCGACGGACGGTGATCTTCCGCCCGTCGTGCCC
The DNA here is from genome assembly GCF_040612315.1 of Streptomyces sp. NPDC006435. NCBI lineage: Bacteria > Bacillati > Actinomycetota > Actinomycetes > Kitasatosporales > Streptomycetaceae > Streptomyces > Streptomyces sp. NPDC006435. Next base: position 63,759 of record NZ_JBEXPY010000037.1, on the reverse strand, counting down.
GTGCCCGCGCACCACGGAGGGCAGCCACTTCTCGACCGGGTCGTCGAGGTCGAGCCGCCCCTCGGCCTGGAGCTGGAGCAGGACGGTGGCGGTGAAGGTCTTGGTGACGGATGCGACCCGGAACCGATCGACCCTCTTCCGCTTCCCCGCGGTGTCGGCCCAGCGGCCCCTTCCGTCACGGGCCTGCGCGACGGCCCCGGGCACTCCCTCGGCGACGGCCGCGTCCAGGGCCTGCCCGGTGGCGGCGTGGGACGGCTCGGCCGGCGGCGCGGCGACGGCGGGCGCGGCGAGCGCGGCGGCGGTGATCCCGGCGACGAGTCCGGCGGCGAGGAGGGTACGGGCGGTACGTGCGGCTGACATGTGCGGGCTCCCGTGATCGTGAACTGCGGTCACGGAAGGGGACCGGGAGAGGTGAGCGGCGGGTTGAGCCCGGCCGTGACGGTTGAGCCGTTTTCAGCCGTTCGCGGGGTCGGTCAGGTGCGAGAGCGCCCCGACGCGGGTCGGTGAGGCCCGCGCAGCGCCGTTCGGGGACCGTACGGACCGTTGCCGCGCGGGCGTCCTTCGCCCACGGCCCGACGACGAGGAACAGCAGTGTCCAGGGCGCCGGCCCTCAGCCCGTGTGCGGTTTCCGCTCGAACGACACCAGATGCTCGGAGGAGATGTTGCCCGAGGCGTCTTCCCAGTCCTCCTCGGGCGACTTGGCCGGGGCATCCGGGATGTCGTGCGTTCGCCGCTCTCCCGGAGCGACCGCCTTCCAGGTGTCGGCCCCTCGGCTGCCCATGTCGGCGGTCAGGGTCTGCTGTTCACCGTCGAGCCCCGTATAGACGAACTTGAAGTCGTAGTCGCACGTTGCGTTCGTGCTGTTCTCGATCTGGAACTCGACGTTCATCGTGGGGGCGCCGTCGCCGCCGCTGCCGGAACCCATCCCCTTGAGGTCGGCACGTGCGTCGCCCTCGGTACAGGCCGCGTTCTCCGTCGAGGCCTTTCCCCCCGAACACGCGGCCAGGAGTGCGAGCGGAAGCAAAAGAACGACGGTCCTGTGTCTCAGCATGGACAGAAGTGCAACCTCGCCCGGTGAAGATGTCAAGGACATGCCCTTCGCTGCGGGCATTGGCCGATTCCTCGGCCCGTACCCGGGCTCCGACGGACCCGCGAGAGGCAAGGTACGGGGCGCCCGGCCGCGCCGTCGCCCGCCGGCCCGGCGAAGAGCCGGGCGCACGGACTCGCGCTGGAAGAACCGACGAGCCCCTACACCGTGGGCCGCGACTCACTCCATCTCGTCGACAAGACCCGCAGTGACCCGTGGGTGTCCGAGGCGGGCCACCGGGAGCTGATGGTTTCGATGTACTACCCGGCACACAGGGCGACCGGCAGGACGGCCCCCGTACATGAGCACCAAGGGCGCCCAGGCCTTCCTGAAGCAAATGGAACTGGACGTGCCCGCAAAGACACTCGCCGGTACGAAGACCCACACCCGCACCGGCGCCAGGCCCGCGACGGGGAAGTTCCCCCTGGTCGTCCTCTCGCCCGGTTTCAAGACCCCGGGCGCCACGCTCACCGGGCTGGCCGAGGACCTCACCAGCCGCGGCAATGTCGTCGCCGTCGTGGACCACGCCTACGAGGCGGCCGGAGTCTCCTTCCCCGGCAAGGGCATCCTGCCGTGCGCGGCATGCGGAAAGGTCGGCCCCACCACCTTCCAGCCCGCCGCCGAGGGCCGGGCCGAGGACATCACCTTCACCCTGGACCAACTCCTGTCGGGCACCTCGCCCTGGAAGCGCGCCGGGATGGTGGACAGGAACAAGGTAGGTATGGCCGGACACTCCCTGGGCGGTGCCGGCACCGCCGCCACGATGGAAAAGGACTCCCGTGTGCGAGCCGGAGTCAACATGGACGGCCCCTTCATCAACTCCGGAAAGAGCTCCGGCCTGTCCGGGCGCCCCTTCATGATGCTGGGCACCGAGGCCGACCACAGCCCCGGCGACGACACGACCTGGGACACCGCCTGGAAGCAGCTCGAGGGCTGGAAACGATGGGCCATGCTCACCGGGGCCGAGCACATGTCCTTCACCGACCTGGCGCCTCTGGCCGGACAACTGGGCGCGGACGACCCCGAAGGGCTGCCCGGCAAGCGCGCGGCGGAAATCACCCGCGACTATGTCGGTGCCTTCTTCGACCAGCAGTTGCACGGCAAGCACGAACCGCTCCTCGACCACCCCGGCAAAACCCACCCCGAGGTCACCTTGCAGCACCACGCCCCTGAAACCCCCTCCTCGCGCCCCTGAACCACCTTCCACGGCCTGCCGTCCGCACACAGCGGGTCCCCCTCGGGCCCGGGCGGGCCTGCACCGGCGCAGCGCACGGCGAAGCCCGCGCGCCGTGCGGGTCTTCCCGGCTCCCGGCGAGCCCACCACGTACAGGGCGACCGGGCCGTCCTCCGGGAGGACGGAGTCCGGATGCATCGGACGACCAGCCCGTCGGAGATCCACGTCTGCTCGCCGGGTCGCCCGGCCGCTCATGGGCCGACGCCCGCTCGGCATCCGTATCCGTCGCGTCGGAACGCACCACGCAGCCCCGCGAAGATCCCAACCCCGAACAGTCCCCGGCCGCGGTGGCCGGTGGCGGAGGTAGTACGCAGGGTGCACGGCGGCGGCCCGTCCTGCTGCGTCTGACGTACAGGGGGTTCGTGTCGCACGGCGATGCGCGTGGGTGGGGCGCGCTGGAAGGCTCGACCTGACCGGCCCGGACGTTCTCCGGACCGGCCGTGTTCGTCACTGTCAGGAGAGAAGCACCATGATCACCCCCGGCACCGCCGTACGGCGCGCCTCGGCCGTAGGACTCGTCCTCGCCGCCGGCCTCACCACCGGCCTGGCCACCCCACCCACCACCGCCGCTGCCGCCGCGACGCCGACGGCCGTCGACGCGGCCCCTGCCGCGGCCGGGCTCGGCCGCTACTACCAGCAGCGCCCCCACTGGCACCGCTGCACCCAGGGTGCGGACGACGAGACGGGCCGCGCCCTGGACGCCGCGGGCGCACGCTGCGCGGACGTGACCGTGCCGCTCGACTACGGCAGGCCCCACGGCCGGACCATCACCGTCGCCATATCCCGCATGAAGGCCACCGACACCCGTCACCGGATCGGCTCCCTCCTGATCAACCCCGGAGGCCCGGGCGGTCCGGGCCTCGGCACGGGGCTCGCCGTGCGCCCCGTGATGAAGGAGACCGGCGCCCGCTACGACCTGATCGGCATGGACCCGCGCTTCACCGGCCGCAGCACCCCCCTGGACTGCGGCCTGTCCTCCGGTCCCGGCCTGCTCTCGGCCGGCCCCGACCGGGCCGGCTTCGACCGCCAGACGGCCCGCGCCAGAAACGTCGCGGAGCGGTGCCGGGCCACCAACGGCCCGCTCCTGCCGCACATCACGACACGCAACACCGCCCGCGACATCGACGTCGTCCGCAGCGTCCTCGGCGAACGGAAGATCTCCTACCTGGGCTTCTCCTACGGCACGTACCTGGGCACCGCCTACACCCAGATGTTCCCCGACCGCCACGACCGGGTGGTCCTCGACAGCGCCCTGGACCCCGACCGCTACAACCCCCGCCTCCTGAAGGGCGCCGACGCCGAGAACGAGAAGGCGTACGACGACTGGGCCGACTGGACGGCCGCGCGCCACGACACCTACGGCCTGGGCCGCACCCGCGAACAGGTACGCGCCACCCTCGACGCCGTCATCGCCGCCTCCGCCCGCGAACCGCTCACCCTCGGCACCGCCCCCGACGTCTTCCGCCTCGACAACAGCCAGGTCCCCGCCCTGCTCTTCACCGAACTCGCCGACGACACCGACCCGGCACGTGCCTCCCTCGCCGAGCACATGTCCCTGCTCGCCCGGGCCGCCGAAGGCCACCCCACCACCCTGCCGCCCGCCTTCACCGGCCTGCTGCGCAGTGTGTTCACTCCCGCCGGTTCCTCCGTCGCCAGCGCCCAGACCGCGATCCTGTGCGGCGACGTCGCCGCCCCGCGCGACCCCGAGACGTACTGGCGCGACATCGAACGGGGCCGCGCCGCCCACCCGTTGTTCGCCCCGCTGACCGAGAGCATCACCCCGTGCGCCTTCTGGGACCGCCCGCGCGAGGCACCCGTCCGGGTCCGCCACGACACCCGGGCCCTGATCGTCGCCTCCACCGGTGACCCCCGCGTCCCCTACACCAACAGCGTCGCCCTGCACGACCGCCTGCCCAGCTCCCGCCTCCTCACCCTCGAAGGCGCCAACCAGCACGTCAACTACGGAGTCCACGGCAACGCCTGCATCGACTCCACCGTCAACTCCTACCTCGCCACCGGCCGCCTGCCCGCCCGCGACCGCACCTGCGCCAAGTAACCCGGCAGCCACACCACGGGCGCTCGGCCCGGACGTCGGGGGGACGTCCGGGCCGAGCGCCCGTTTCCCCGACCCCGGCACGACGAATCGAGGCGGGGCCGCCGGTCACCTCCCCGCCCATACGGATCCGAGCAGCCCCTCGTCCCGCCGCCCCACGGGCGGACTGCTCCCCCGCCACCCCCGCAGGTGGACTGTTCTCCTGTCGGCCCGGATCCGCAGCCAACGCCGGGGGCAATTGTGGTGGAGATGCGAACCGGAGATGCGAACCGGGGTGTCGCAGATCGGATGAGAACGGCCATGGTGTCTTTCGGCCCGGTGATGGGCCGGCTGACCTGGGACTGTGCCAACTTCGTCTGTGCTTCGGAGTACCGGTCGCGGTGCGCGTTCTTCGCCTCCTCGAGCGCGTCGCTGTCGGCCTCCTCCACGCCGCGCTCCCTCACCCTTCTCGTGGCGGGCCGACTCGCGTTCCGGCGACCGGAGTTCGACGTTCTGGCAGACCCGGACGGCACTCCCGTCCCATGGCAGTCGCGACCTCGCTCGTCGGCGTCGGAGACCTCGCCGGGTACCGATTCTCATGCGGAGGGCCGGACACCCGGTCCGCCGGACCGGGCGGCAGCTTGTCGGCGTGCCACCACTGAGATCATGGTGGCATGAAAGTACTTGTGATCGGGGCGACCGGGATGGTCGGTACTGCCGTCGCCTGCGCGTTAGAGGCTTCTCATCACGTCGTGAAGGCTTCGCGCAGAGGCCCGGTGAAGGCGGATCTGGAAGATCCTTCCTCTCTGGACGCGCTCTTCGACGAGCTGCCGGACCTTGACGCGGTGGTGTGCTGTGCCGCCAGCGGCCCACTGGTGGACCTGGTGTCGGCGGCAGATGACGAGATCGCTGCCGGAATGCAGGGCAAGCTCTTGGGACAGGTCGCCCTGGCCCGGCGTGCGGTGCGTCATCTGCGGGACGGCGGCTCCGTCACCCTGACCGGGGGCACCTTCCCCGCTCCGCTGACCGGTGGGTCGCTGGGGGCCCTCATCAACACTGGCCTGGAGGGTTTCGTTCGCAACGCGGCTGGTGAGCTGCCGAGGAATCTAAGGATCAACCTCATCAGCCCCGGGTGGATCAAGGAGACCCTGGAAAGCATGGGCATGGACTCGGCCGACGGCACTCCCGTCTCCGAGGTGGCCCGTGCGTACGTGGAGGCCGTGGAAGGCACCGCGCAGGGCCGGACCATACGTCCGTAACTGCCCGATGGGGATGGCCCGCCGCCCGCATGGGCGGCGGGCCGTCTTTGTGACCGTGCACGGGCACCCCGTCGATCGCATCGGCGGCCTTGCGGTCACCGCGTCCGTGCACGTCGCGCTCGGCCGCCGGAACGAGGACCACGACCTTCTCGCCCTGCACGGGGCACTGCGTTCCCGCAGCGGCCGACACGAGCAGCCCGTGCCGTTGATCACCAGCCCGCCCGGTCGTACGGCCCGGTCGCCGGCCTGCTCACCGTCCGGTACGAGGCGGGGTCCCGCGCAGCCGGGATCTGCACGACCTCGTGCTCAACCACCTGGCACCGGCGCGCACCACGGGACCGCTCCCGGAAGCGGCCCGGACCACCCCCGTGGATGTGCAGAGGACCCGGCCGGCCATCGCACCTCAATCCGCCCCGGCCCGACGCGTCCGCCGACCGCAACTATTTACGATACGACAGTTGCGTAAAGAGTCGGGCCTCTCTATTCTCAATTACGAAACAGCCGTAGCGAAACGAGCGGAACGCCGGTCCACGCCTCCGACGAGAGGGAGCAACCCCGTGACACCCCCCGCACGCAGAGGCCGCCCCCGTAGCGAGGAAGCCGACGAACGGATCCTGCGGGCCGCCCACGAACTACTGGTCGAGCGGGGATACGACAAGTTCGCCATCGACGAAGTGGCCACCCGCGCCGCCGTGGCCAAGACCACGCTCTACCGCAGATGGCCCACCAAGGACCACCTGCTCGTCGCGCTCGTTGCCAAGATCCAGGACGAAGTGAGTGTCCCCGACACCGGCGACATCCGGCACGACCTCAGCGTCTACCTCACCGCCGTCGCAACCGGCCTCGACCGCATGCGCCACCCCGGCCGGGACACGGGACGGACGGACCGATCGGCCGGGGTCGTCGCCGAACTGGTGGCGGCCGCCGCCCGGCACCCGGACGTGGGCGACGCCGTACGCGGCATGTTCGCCCGGCGCAACGCCCTGCCGCTCGCCCTGCTCGACCGCGCCCGCGAACGCGGCGCGCTGCCCGACGACACCTCGTCCGAAGTCCTCTTCGATCAACTGGCCGGAGCGCTCTACTACCGACTGCTGATCACCGGGGCACCGATCGGGGCCGACTACGTCGAGGAACTCGTCGACCAGGCACTGGCACGGACCGGCACCACCCCTCGTTCAGAGAGGACCTGAACCATGTCTGCCACCTCCTCCGCCTCCGCCCGCCCCAGCCGCATCCTGTCGGCGCCGACCGGGCTCGGCGCCTGCACGATGCCCGACGCCACCCGCACCCACCCGGTCCGGTTGACCGCATCCGCAGCGATCGAGACCGCGCCCCGGCAGGTCCGGGCCACGCGGACCGACTCCGACGCCCACCCCCGGCGGAATCCCTCCATAGCCGGGACGGCCCGCACAGGGGCCGTCCGATGACCATCACGCTGGCCCTCGCCAACAACAACGCCGTGCTCGCCGTCCGCTTCCTCCTCGAACTGGCCTCCCTGGCCTGCTTCGGCATCTGGGCCTGGCGCCGGACTCCGGCACCCTGGCGCTGGCTCCTCGCCATTGCGCTGCCGGTCGCCGTGGGCTGGGCCTGGGGCACCTTCACCGTGCCCGACGACCCGTCCCGGGGCGATCCCGGCTCCGTCGACACCCCGGGGCCGCTGCGCCTGCTGCTCGAACTCGCCGTTTTCTTCGGTGCGGTGGCCGCACTGCACTTCGCCGGCCTGCGTCGCGCCGCCCGCCGGCTCCTGGTGATCATGGTCGCCTACCAGATCCTGGCCTACGACCGGATCGGCTGGTTGCTCAGCCACTGAAACACCGCCCGAGCAGCCGCCATGGGACCCACTCAAAACGCACCAACACCCGCACAACCAACCAAGGAGGGGCGAACTCGCAGGTCCGAGCCCCGTGGACAGAGGCAGGCCGGGTTCCGGGATGCGCGTCCTGTCGGATGCGAACGGACCGCCCCTCCTCGTGGGCCTCTCCGCGGCGGACACCCACGACAGCCTCGTGCTGAAACCCATGATCGAGGGCCGTCAAACGGGACACGACCCTCACCGCAGGCGCTGCTTCAAGCTCCGACGCCTGCATGCGGACAAAGCTTACGGCGTCCCTCACCTGCGGAAATGGCTATGGGCAAACACATTGGCGTCCGCATCGCCCGCAAGGCATTGAGTCCGGCGAACGACTGGGCGGCGCAGATGGGTCATTGAACGCACCATGTCCCGGCTCGCCGGCCATTGCAGACTCGACCACCGCTACGAACGCCACTCCCACAACTGCCCGGCCTTCCTCGGGCTCGCCGCAGCCTTCTGCTGCTACAGACGACTCGCCCGCCGCACCACATGGGAAACGGTCCAAATGTGAGTGGGTGTCAGCGAACTACCGGTGTCCCGGTGGCCGTCAAACGGCTGTGTCATTCTCCGGGGATGTCGTTTCGAGGCGAGTCCGGGAGTCGCTCCCGCTGTTCTTCATGATCGATCTCGATGAGGGTCGATGCCACTGGCCGGCGCGGATCAGTAGTTGATCGTAGCCACGGGACAGGACGAAGGAGCTCGCGGATTTGTACGGCGAAAAGAAAGCTGTCGCGGTGCCCTTGGGCATCCTGATACGACATGGGGATGGTTGCTGAAGCGCTGAATCCCATGGACCGTCTGCTTGCCGAGCGAGCGTGCGAACGCCTCATCGTCGAGTTTGTCCACAAGCTCGACCTCGGTGACCCGGGCGACGTGGCCGATCTCTTCACGGACACCGGGTTTTGGGAGTGGACGGAAGGCGACCGCCGGATTGAGGGCCGTGATGCACTTCGGTCGTACTTCGCCGGTCGGCCCGCGGACCGGCTCTCGCGCAGGATATGCACGAACATCCTGGTCACCGTCACATCGGAGTCGACGGCCACCGCGACCACGTACTTCACGACGTACCGTGTCGACGGATACGCCAGCGGTTTCGTGCCCCCGCGTGCCCCGACGCAGGTCGGCCACTACGAGGACACGTTCCTCAAGGTCGAAGGCCGTTGGCTCCTCGGTTCCCGGTCCTTGTATCTGGCCTTTGCCGGACCGACCGAGCGGCTTGAAGCGGAAGCCGAGGACTGAACCCGCTCTGGCATGAGGCACCGGGGGAGCGCCATGGCCGGGGACTCGGAAAGGAGTTGTGTTGCGGCAGCCGTCAGGGCTGCCGCAACACAGGGAGCGACGCGGGCGTGTGCGTTCTGCGGGGCCGCCCGCCTGGTCATGATGAGAACCGGCCTGTCCCATCAAGGGCGCCTTCGGCGCCGCCTGCGGCGATGACCTCCGGCCACCCTCGACCGGCCATGTCGGCTCTGAGTCCCGGCAGTTGTCGGGCGGCCCCTCCCGTGTGGGGTCCGGTCCCGCAGTCGGCGCCCTTCGTCGGCCTGGTGGGCATCAGGGCCCAGGTCGTCACACATGGAGCCGGCCTCGGCATCGACGTGGAGATCGTCCGACGCAACCCGCAACACAAGAGGTTCGTGCCGCAGCCGAAGCGGTGGAGGGCCGAGCAGACCTACGGGATCCTGGTACTGCACCGGCGCCTGGTCCGCGACTACGAGCACCGCCCGGCTTCCCCCGCCTCCCGTGCCCACATCGAAGGTACCCGCGCCAAACCGAAACGCCTGGTCGAACTCGGTCTCCTCGCCGAGGCCGACACCGGCAACCTCACCGGGAAGCCGTGACCGGAAACCTGCGATCAGAGATACCCGGCCACGATCTGGCGTGCGTACTGGTCCTCCGGGCCAATGTCTTGAAGTGCTTGCTGGGCCTCCTGCACCCGGCTCGTCTTGCACAACAGCCGGACAAGGACGTACAGGGCGCCACGATCACCGTCTTCGGCGCGCATACGCAGTGCCGCCTCCATACCCCGCTCGCCGAGCAACCTGTTGAGTCTCCGACGCGCGTGGATATCCGCGAGAGCGCGTTCCGTGAGTTCCGGAATCCGGTCCGCTCGGGCAAGCAGATCCATGTGCCACAGATGGTTGTCGTGCATGTCGGGATCGTCGGAATGGCACTCGGCGCGGGCGCTCACCAGCGTGATCGCCACGTCCCAGTCCTGTCCCCGTTCCGCCGCCAGGGCCTGTTCGAACCAGTTCATGGGGCGATTATGGAGTGCTGGTCCACCGGACGGCACCGTATGAGTGACGACTGAAGTGCACCCTTCACAACAGCCGCTGCCGAACGCTCTCGAACCGCCCTCTCGGATACAAAGCCGGTCGGGAACCGCGGCGGTGCCGCCCCGTCAAACTCCGAGTGGACAAGACGTACTTCTCCGCCGAACGCCCGGCCCGGCTGCGCGAGCGCGGACTCGTCGAGCGCATCGCGCAGCCGGGCATCGAGTCAGGCGCCCGTCAGACCGTGCTGGAGACCTTTCATCGCCTGGGGACCATCGGCGAGGGGATCGAGCAGTTCAGGATGGTGGTGTCGGCGTACCCGTATGAACGTACTCAGCCGAGTACGGGTGTGCGTGCTCACCTCTCGATCGGACTGATCCACCGAACCTGAAGGAAGGCGTTCCCTCAGTGACGGAAATTGGTGGCCCGTTGATGAGTCGAGCGGATGAGGACGAAGACCAGGGCAGCCAGGTCTGCCGCACCGGCGGCGTCGTCCGCATAGCGCGTGGTCTGCAGGGGGCCGACCTGGTCCAGCCGGATTCCCTCCAGCTCCAGGACGTAGGCGAGGGTGAGCATGGCGAGGCGGGCGTTGCCATCCGGGAAGGGATGAAAGAAGGCCACGTCCAGATAGACCCTGGCCGCGCGGGAGGCCAGGGGGACTTGCGGGTCGGCACTTTCGCGCAGACAGTGTTCGAAGTCGCGCTGAGTGTGTGGCGTCAGTGCGTAGCGTTCCCGGCCGTCCTTGGCGAAGGCGTCGCCTTGTCGGAACTGAACCTCAGGCATTCCAAGGACCAACTGCTGCCATTCGGCCAGAAGCGCGCAGGTGAGGGGGCGCCTACAGGAAGCGTCTGCGCGCGACTGAGCCAGCGCCGCGAGCAATCGATGTCCTCGTGCAAGATCCGAGGAGCGGCGCCCCTCGGCGCACCAGGTGGTCAGGCCGTCCACGATGGGCTCGACCGGGTCCGGCATCTGGCCGGCCGCGGAAGTCCAGTCGATCTGGTTTCTGACCTGGACCCATGCAGCCAAGGCGTCAGCGGTCACGGTAGGGCCGCACTCCGGTCAGATCCACAGCGATCTTCTCTCCCACGGCGTCGATCAGGGTGTGCGAAGGCGTGGTCCAGCTCTTGAACCGTCCACCGATCGCGGTGTCGACCGCGTCCTTCGCGTCTTCCGGTCCCATGTCGGTGGAAGAAAGGAACCATGTCAGCACTGTGTGGCAGAGCCCGTACCAGCCGCACTCGGCACCCGTGCGGTCCACGACCACAGTCACGAGCCGGGTAGCCGCCCGTTCCAGGTGCCAGCTGCGATCCTCGGCATCCGCGCCAATGGGCGGAGCCAACTGCTCAAACCGTTCCGCCAACTCCTCCAGCCAGTCGCGCCACTCCAGCAGCGATGCGACCACGTTGGCGGCCGTTGCTGCGGGCCCGCCCACGGAATGGGAGGCGCAGCACCAGCTGGTGACGACGCCACCACCACCGCCCTCACCGACCGCCCAGTGCCATCCGCAGGCCCACCGGCCGTACCGGGCTGCCAGGAGCACTGTGACCTCGGTGGTGAAGCGATGCTTCTCTTCCCACCCGGCACCGTCAGGGGGCACCATCGAGGCGATCACCGTGGTGATCTCAGATGCCTCCGCTTCGTTCCAGGCGAAGGCGATGAGGTCGGGATCGACGGCAGACCACGGCAGCCGGGCCGGAGCGAGTTCGTAGTTGATGGCCGTGGTGTTCCTCCAGAACCGGGCAGGGCAGGACGACTGAGCGATCATGCCAAAGGCTCGTGGCTTCGTCACGCGAGTTTCTGGCGCTGCGGATCTACTGCCAGGGCATACAGTGCGACGCTGCCGAGCCGTTTGCTTCGTGCGATGCGGCACTCGGCCGGGTACGTTCATCTGTACGCGGCTGAGCACTTCGAGGAGTATGCCGACACCAGGTGACGCCCAACGCGTCGCGGCACACTACCGCCTGACCGGTCCGACTCCGATGGCAAACGGTCCGACTCCGATGCCGGAGGACAGAGAACCTGCCGCGGCCGGATGACAGATCTGCGGACCCGTCTCCGTGGCGGCCCACCGCCCCTGCGGGCGGCGATCACCACTGCACCGGGCTTGATGTCCCCGCCCCGGATCAGCCGGGGGCCGTCCCACGGCCGCCACCACGACGTCCGCTTCCCGGACGATCGCCGGCAGGTCCGCTGTGCGCGAGTGGCAGTACGTCACCGTTGCATCCTTCGCGAGAAGGAGCATCCCCGCCGGGAACCCACGAAGATCGAAACCGACATACGAGCCGACGTACCGCCGCAAGGCGGGCGCCGGAGGTGCATGGACCCTGGTGGCCGCATGGTCTTCCACCCCCGCAGTGCACGAACCGGCGGTTGGGGCATCGGTACAGCGACCAGCGGTGAGAACGATCGTGGTTCCCGGTGAGGCCCGCCAGGGCGTGTGTCCGAGAACGGGCCTGTCTGGAATGAGGCACGTACTGCCTGGCCGGGCGGTCCGGGACGGCTGCTTCTGCCAGGAGGTATTCCCCCGGCTCGTCAGCAGTCGCTGCCGTGGATCGAGTGCGTCGGGCAGGATGACCGCCATGCTCTATGAACCGGATGGCGCTCTTGCGCTCCATGACCTGTTGGCGACACAGTCGCGCCTGACCACCTTGGCTCTGGCGCCCGATGGAACACGCTTGATCGCGTTGGTGTACTCGAGCAACGAGGAGGGAACCGAGCACGTTACGAGGCTCTGGGAGATCGATCCCTCCGGCAGGAGGGAGCACCGCCTCGTGGCCGGCTCCGCGGAGGGCGACTTCGCTCCCGCGTTCGCAGCCGACGGGACACTGCTGTTCCTCTCCGGTCGTGAGAACACAGACCCCGCCGGCGAAGAGTCCGACAGCCGGGGTGTGTCGTTGTGGGCGCTGCCCGAGTGCGGTGAGGCCAGGCAGATTGCCCGTCATCCGGGCGGAATACATGCCTTCGTCTCCGCAGCGAATGCCGATACGGTCGCTTACACCGCTGATCTGCTGCCCGACGCCGCGGACATCGAGACGTACACCGCGGCTCGCCGTGAACGTGAGCGTGCCATGGTCACCGCAGCCTTGTACGAGGAGACCGCGGCATCTGTCTGGAGTGCGGCTCTTGGACCTGACGAACCGCACACGTTCGTCCTGCGCTCCGACGGGCACGCGGTGATCGCCGGGAGCCAGGGCCTGGAGGGTACCGCCGATGCCGCGCTCTCCCCGGACGGGTCCCTGGTGGCCTACACACGAGCCGGGACCGGTCGTGCCCCGGACACCAATACCGTGGTCGTCGCCGACACGACGACCGGTACGCATCGTCACACCTTCTCCCGCCCCGGCCATCAGTACTACCGCCTTGCGTTCACGGCCGACAGCTCGACACTGGTCTGCCAGCGCCAGCGCGAGGAGACCTACGACACCGAATGGCGCGTCACACTCGTCGGGTTCGACCTGGACTCCGGCGAAGAGACGGATCTGTTACCGGAGTTCGACAACTGGCCGTGGCCGGGACGGGCAGTCCTCTCACCGGTCCCCGGGGACTCGACGATGTGGTTCACCGGAGACGAGCGGGGGCACTGCCCGGTCTTCCGCCGCGACGCGAACGGCACGATCACACGCCTGACCGCCTCCGGCGCCCACACCTCGCTCTGCGTGACACCCGACGGGACCGCCCTTTACGCACTGCGCAGCGCGATCGACAGCCCGCCCCGGGTGGTCCGCCTGGATGCCGTCACGCCCGATCAGCGACCGGTCCTCCTCAGCGCCCCCGGTGACCTCCAGTGGCTTCCCGGTGCCTTGACCGAGGTGAGCACCCCGGCGGATGACGGCTTTTCCCTGCGCGGCTGGCTCGTCCTGCCCGAAGGCGCCTCGGCCGAGCGTCCAGCACCCCTGCTCGTCGTTCCGCACGGTGGGCCACAGGCATCCTGGAGCGCCTGGACGTGGTCGTGGAACCCCTGGCCGTTCGCTGCCCGTGGCTACGCGGTGCTGCTGCCGGACCCGGCCCTGTCCACCGGTTATGGGCAGCGGATGCAGGAACGCGGCCGGGGCCAGTACGGTGGTCGGCCCTACCATGACGTCATCGCGCTGACGGATGCCGCACTGCTGCGTGACGACCTCGACGCCGCCCGGACGGCCATCGCGGGCTGGTCCTACGGCGGCTACCTCGCCAACCGGGCCGTCACCCTCACCGACCGCTTCAAGGCGGCCGTCTCGGTCGCCGGAATGTGGAACCTGGAGGCGTTTCAGACCGACACGAACATGCGCGCCTACATCCACAAGATCTTCGGCGACCTGCGGACACAGCCGGAGCGGTACGAAACCAACTCGCCGCACTTCGACGCGGCGAGGATGAAGACGCCGATGCTGATCGTGCACGGCGGCAAGGACTACCACGTGCCGATGGGCCAGGCGCTGAGCCTGCACAGCGATCTGCAGCGGCTCGGCGTGCCGGTCGGATTCCTGCACTTCCCGACGGAGGGCCACACCATCGCAGTGCCGAACCACATCCGGATCATGTACGAGACAGTGCTGAACTTCCTCGATCACCACGTTCTCGGACAGGAGTGGCAACGGCCCGCGATGCTCTGACTGCTCCCTCCCGGAATCAGTTCGGTTCAGGTCTTGGCGGTCAGGCGCGGCGCGGCGGCCGTCGCCGACGCGGGCGGGCCGTGCCGACGGGCCGTGGTGACGCCCTTCCCCGTCCGCGTCGCCCGTGTCCCTCGTGGCGCGGGGCGCATCGGACCGGCGGGCGTCCCGCGACGGGGCGGTGCCGGTCGCCCGCCCCGTCGCTCCGTCCGGGAACCCCGGCCGTGGTCAGGCGCCGAATTGGGGTGCGGTTCCCAGGGCGGCGGCCAGATCGCCGCGGCGGCGGATGCCGAGCTTGCGGTAGCAGTGCGTGAGGTGGGTCTCCACCGTCCGCACGGCCAGGTGCAGCAGCTTCGCGGCCTCCTTGTTGCTGTAGCCCGCGGCGGCCAGCTGCGCGATGCGCCTCTCGCAGGAGGTGAGCGCGCTCGCTCCCGTGTGCGGCGCCCGCGGTGCCCGGGCACCGCACCGGCGCAGGGCCCGTGCCACCGTCAGCTGGGCCCGTGCGGCGCCCAGTCGCTCGGCCTGTTGTGCCGCCTCGCGCAGGGTCTCGCGTGCTTGCCGGTACTGGCCGGAGTCGTGGAGCGCCAGGCCGAACGAGACGAGCGCCGTGATGAGTTCGGGCATCGGTTCCGGCGCGTCCCGCAAGATGTCGACCGCCTGCCCGGCCAGTTCCAGGCCGCGTCTGCCGCCGACGGAAGCGGCGAGGGCCCGCAGGGCCCGGCCCCTGGTGCGCGGGGTGCCCCAGACCTCGGCCAGGCGTAATTCCTGTTCGGCGAGCGGTACCGCGTGCTCGGCCGATCCCAGGGCCACGTGGCAGTCGGCGGCGGCGGACCGCCAGGGCGTCACGACGGGGCTCTCCGAATCCCGGGCGGACTGCCGCCGGCCGCACTCCAGAAGATCCGCCAGGGCGTCGCCGGGGTTCCGGGCCGCCAGGCGGAGCAGCCCCCGCGCGTACAGGAACTCGCTCCACTCCCAGCAGTCGTGCTCCCCGCCGGAGGCGACCGCGGCACAGAGCCGTTCGGCCTCGGCCAGCCGTCCGGTCTCGGTCAGCGCGATCACGGCCTGGGCCCGCAGGTGGACGTTGCCCGGTCCGAGGTCCGCCCGCGCCTCCGTGGGGGCCCGGTACAACGAATCGTCCCCGAGCAGGGCATCGTACTGGCCGCGCATCACCCTGCTCTCCGCCCGTACGCTCAGCAGGCTCTGGTGGCCGGGGTGCAGCAGCGGCGACCGGTGAATGGCGAGCCCGCGGGCCACCAGCCGGTCGGCCTCGTCCAGTTGGTCCGCCCACTGGGCCAACGTGGCGGCGGACGCCAGGAGGTACGGTTCGAGGTGCGGATCGGTGGGTGTGGCGGTCAACGCCCGGACGCGCCCCATGACGTCGCGCGCCGACAACTGCCCCGCGGTCGCCTCGTACTCGGTGAGCAGCGCCGCCGCGGTCGGGGCCAGCTCGCCGGGCGTGTGCTCCGCGAGGTGCTTGAGCCGGGCCACGACCTGGAGCCAGCTCGCCCCGTCGTGGGAGGAGATCATGGCGGTCGCCGCCTGTACGGCGTGTGAGAGGTCCGTCGAATATGTGAGCGCCTCGGAGAGTTCGCCCAGTACTTCGAGCGCGGTGTGCACGGCGCCACCGGCGACCAGGGCCATGCCGAGGATGGTGGCGGCCCGCAGCTTCGCGCCGTCGTTCTGCTGGAGCCGCAGGGCTTCGGCGAGGTGCCGTGTTCCGGAAGCCCGCTCGGTGCGGAACTCCAGACAGCCGAGTTCGGTGAGGACTTGGCCCCGGCGCCAGGTGGACAGGGGTTCCAGCAGAGCCCGCCGCAGGGCGGCCACGGCGTCGTCGGTTCGGTCGTCGCGGACCGCCTCGGCCGCCGCGCCGGTCAGCGCCTCGGCGGCCCAAGGGGCCCCGACGGCGGGCACCAGCAGCAGACGGCGTGCCACGGCCGCCTCCGGATCACCGCGGTGGTGGAGCAACTCGGCGGTGCGCCGGTGCACTTCGGCACGCTGGTGCGCATGCGAGGAATCCACCACCGCCTGACGCAGCAGGGGGTGGGCGAAGACCGGCCGGCCGGCAACGGGGCCGTCGTGGAACAGTCCCTGGCGTACGAGGCCGGCGGCCCACCCGGTGACCCGTGCCGGGTCGCAGCCGGTCACCTGCGGCAGGAGCGCGAGGGCGTCGTCCTCGTCCTGGATCTCGGCGAAGGCACGGATCGCCGAGGCGGCCTGCGGACCGCAACCGCGCAGCCACCGGGCCACCGCGTCGGCGAACATGCCCGGGTGGAGTTCCGCGCAGCGCTCCGGCAGCCGGGACGTGTCCGCGCCGTCGGAGGAAAGGGCGCGCAGGTCGCAGAGGAGCGCGTGCAGCAGCATCGGGTTGCCGCCGCTGGCGCGGTGGCAGTCCGCCGCCAGCGGGAGCGGCGCCCCCTCTCCCAGAGCAGTGCGCACCAGGGACAGAACGGCCGCCCGGCCGAGCGGTTCGAGGGTGCACCGATGGGCCCGCGGCTCTCCGACGACCTGCGCGAAGCCGGGGGCCGGCCGGACGAGGTCGTAACCGCTTCGTTCCGTCACCGCGAGCAGCACGGGAAGCCGGTCCAGACGCCGTGCGACCTGGGCGAGCCAGCGCAGCGAGTGCGCGTCGGCCAGATGGACGTCGTCCACGACGAGCAGCACCGGCCCCGCGGACGCCTTGGCCCGGAGCAGCCTCCACAGCAGGGACGGCAGGTCGTCGCCGTGCAGGGAACCGCCCCAGCGTTCGCCCCCGGCCGTCGACGGTGCGTCCCGCAGCCCGAGGAGATCGCCCTCGAACAGCTGGAGAACGCCCCCGAAGGAGGCGTCGGCCTCCTCGGCGGAACACCGCGCGCCGAGGACGGTGGTCCCGCGCAGCGTCTCGTGGTGGGCGAACGCCCCGGCCAGTGCCGTGCGGCCGGTGCCGGCGCCGCCACGGATCACCAGCACTCCTCCCGCGCCCGCTCGCGCCCGGTCCGCCAGGACCGTCATCCGGGACAGGGACCCGTCACGGTCCAGCAGTCCCGTCGTCCGGGACAGGGATCCGTCACGGTCCAACAGTCCCGGCACGTGCCCACCGGTACCGACGGGCGGTGCGATAGAGATCATCCTGATCCTCCCTGAGCGCTCAAGGCGACGTTGCCGGACCGCTGTCCGATCCCCCGGTCGTGGTGCGAGGCCCGACGCGATGAGGATCATTCGATGTCCTGCGCAAGGAAGATCAAGAGGAAACGCCACCCGCCCCGGCAGGTCTGTGACCTGCCTCACTACACACCGGGTAACCCCCGAATCCGCTCCCGATCTCGTGGTCGACCACGATGGCCCGGCGGCCGACGGGTGGCGCAACGTAGAAATCGGAACCGCTCAAAGGCCGTCCCCGGCCGCTCCGCCGCTTCCCGCGTCACCTGTTTGTCCGTGCCGGCCGGCCCGGCGCCCGCACGGTCGGGCGGGCCGGGCCCGTGCCGTCGTCCCGCTCACCGATCCGCACTGGGAGATGCACAGCTGATGCACCACGAGAACGCCATTGCCCTGGTGGGTATGAGCTGCCGCCTGCCCGGCGCCCGCGATGTCGCGGAGTTCTGGCGCAACCTCCGTACCGGAGCCGACAACATCAGCCGGTTCGGCCCGGACGAGTTACGGGAAGCGGGGGTGGACCCCCGAACCGCCGCGCACCCCGACTTCGTTCCCGCCCGCGGGGTGATCGACGGGGGCGACCGGTTCGACCGGGCCTTCTTCGGATACAGCGCCGCCGAGGCCGCCGGCATCGACCCCCAGCACCGGGTCTTCCTGGAGTGCGCGGCGCAGGCGTTCGACGACGCGGGAATCGACCCGGGGCGCGTCGGCGGATGGGCCGGTGTCTACGCCGGATGCGAAACCACGTTGCCGCCGGTCGCCGACGCCGCCGACCCCGCCCTCGCCACCCAGCGGATCATCGGCCGGGAGAAGGACTTCCTGGCCACCCGGGTCGCCTACAAACTCGGTCTGCGCGGACCTGCCGTCACCGTGCAGACCGCCTGCTCCACCGGACTCGTCGCCGTGCACCAGGCATGTCGGGCGCTGCTCGGCCACGAGTGCGACGTGGCCCTCTCGGGCGGCGCGTCGCTTCGACTGCCGGAGGCGGGCGGATACCTCCACACGGAAGGCGGCATCCTGTCCCCGGACGGGCTGTGCCGCGCGTTCGACGAGGCGGCGGCCGGCACGGTCAGCAGCGCGGGTGTCGCCGCGGTCGTACTCAAACGGCTCACCGACGCGCTCGACGAAGGCGACCGGATCATCGCCGTCATCCGGGGATCGGCCGTCAACAACGACGGCGGGGACAAGATCGGTTACACCGCACCGTCGGTGACCGGACAGCGCGACGTCATCCTGATGGCGCTCGCCCAGGCCGGCGTCGGGGCCGAGGAGATCGGATACGTCGAGGCGCACGGCACCGGAACCCCGGTCGGCGACCCCGTCGAACTCGCCGCACTCACCGCCGCGTTCCGCGAGGGCGCCGGACCCGGCACCCGCTCCGGTCCCTGCCTCGTCGGCACGGTCAAGGCCAACATCGGTCACACCGGCGCAGTCGCCGGCATCGCCGGACTGATCAAGGCGGCGCTGATGCTCCAGCACCGCGCCTTCGTCCCCACCCCGCACTTCAACCGGGCCAACCCGGCCCTGGAGCTGGAGAGTTCGCCCTTCCGCATCAGTACCGAACACCGGGCATGGGAATCCGAGGGCCCCCGACTGGCCGGAGTCAGCTCCTTCGGGATCGGCGGCACCAACGCCCACCTGGTCCTGGAACAGGCCCCACCGCTCCCGCCCACCGGGCACGAGACCACCGCGACCCCCCACGCCCTGTGCCTGTCGGCGGCGACCCCCGAGGCCCTGCACATCCTGCGCGAGCGCCTCGCCGACCGGCTGACCGACGACGACCCGCCCCGACTCCGCGACGTGGCACACACCCTGACGGAGCGCCGGCAGTTCGCGCACCGCCTCACCGTGGTCGCCGACAGCGGCCCGCGGGCGGCGGACCAACTGCGCGCCACCGACCGGACCACCCGGGCCGGGTCGCCTCCCGAGGTCGCCTTCCTCTTCCCCGGGCAGGGCACGCTGCGCGCGGGGCAGGGCAGGGCCGCCCACGCCCTGCTGCCGGTCTTCCGGGAGATCTTCGAGGAATGCCGCGCCCACTGCCGGACGCGCTTCGGCATCGACCTGGCACGGGCCCTCGACCCCGCCACCGACCCCTCCTGGTTCTCCGACACCCGCCACCAGCAGCTCGCCCTGTTCGCCCACGGCCACGCGCTGGCGGGGCAACTGGAGTCCTGGGGCGTCACCCCGTCCGCGATGCTCGGCCACAGCATCGGCGAGTACGTGGCCGCCACCGTCGCCGGCGTCTGGAGCCCGGAGGACGCCCTGGAACTGGTGTGGGCGCGCGGCACCGCGATGCACGAGGCCGGTCCCGGCCGCATGCTCGCCCTGCGCGTGGCTCCCGCCGAAGCCGCCCCCCTGCTGGGCGACGGCGTCGCACTCGCCGTCGCGGGAACCGGCCATGTCGTCCTGTCCGGACCCGCCGCCCGCATCGAGGAAATCGCCCTGGAACAGGGCCGACGCGGCACCGCTGCCCGCCTCCTGGACACCGAGCACGCCTTCCACTCCCCACTGATGGCCGACGCGGCCGACGCCCTGCGCCGTGCGCTGGCCACCGTGCCCGCCCGGGCGCCACGGGTGCCCTGGATAGCGAATCCGACCGGGACATGGGCCGAGACGGACCGGGCCGCCGACCCCGAGTACTGGGCGGAACAACTCCTGGGAACCGTCAGGCTGGAAGACGGCATGCGGACCCTGGCCGGAGCCGGGGCCCGGCTGCTGATCGAGCTGGGACCGGGCGACTCCCTCACCCGCGAGGCCGTACGCCAGGCGGTGGACGCCGTCGCCGTCCCGCTGCTCGGCCGGCACCCCGACCGGGAGGCCACCGCCCTGCTCGGCGGCGTGGCCCGGCTGTGGGAAGAGGGCGTGGACGTGCCCTGGCCGACGCTGCGGGACGCCGAGCCCGCCGCACGCTGCTCGTTGCCACCCCACCCCTTCGCACCCACCCCCGTCGCCGACCCGGTCCGAGCCCCCCGCCCCGCCGCGACGCCCGCGCCGATGCCGCCGACCGGGGGAGCACCGCTGACCACCGCCGCATGGACCCAGACACCCGCGGCCCGTCCCGGCGCGCACGACCGGGTACTGCTGGTCGGCGACGCCCCGCCCGGCCTGACGGCCCTCGCCGAGAAGGCCCTGAACGGCGTCCCCGGCGACGCCCCGGCCGAGGTCCTGCGCCTCCCGTGGCGGGCCGACGCACTCGACCCGGCGACGACGGACCCCGCACCGCAGGGGACCCGGGCCCCGCTCCTCCTCGCCGCGCTGCCCGTCGACGCCGACCCCGCGGACCCGGACACCGCCGCCGTACTGGACGCGCTGGCCGCCGCCTCCCGGCGGCTCGGCGCCCCGCTCCTGCTGGCCGGGCACGCCCTGGGCGGGATGCCCGCCGACCACGAGCCGTCGCCGCGGACCGCCGCACACGCCACCGCACTCCTCGCCTGGACCGAGCACCGGAGCCGATCGGGGATACCCGTGGCGCTGCTCGACCTCGGCCCCGACCCCGCCCGGGACGACGCTCCCGGCCCCGCCCGCCTTCCGGCCCCGGACGGCCGGGCCACCGGATACGCCTGGCGGGGCCGGAGCTGGTGGGCACGCGCCGAACGTCCCCCGACGGCGCCCGACGCGGCCCTTCCCCGGACCCCCCGCGCGCACCCGCCCGTCCACTGGACGTTGATCTCCGACGGCAGGCCCGACGGCGCCCGGCTCGCCGCCGACCTGGCCGGCCACGGGCTGCCGCTGCGCGGCTACGCCGACCTCACCCCGGCCCCCGACCGCTCCGGCCCCGTCGCCGATGCGGTGGCCGCCGCTCCCTGGAACACCGCCGAACCGCCCCTGACCCGGCAGCCCCGGCTCAGCCGTGCCCTGGACTCCTACTGCGCCGGGCTCGTGGGCCGCCGGATCCTCTCGCTCTGCGACCTCGGCGCCGGGCAGCGGACGGGCGACGCGGAACTGCGCCGCCGCCTCGACCCCCATGACCGGCTCCCGGAACTCGTCGGCTTCTGCCTGCGCATGCTCGTGGAGGAAGGGTGGCTGCGCCGCGAAGGAGCGGACTGGTACGCCGAGGACGGCATGGCCGAAGGCATCGCGGACGCGCTGCGCGAAGGCGACGCACTCGCCCGACTCCCCGGCCTGAAGCGCATGCTGGACCACGTCACCGACGCCTACCCCGCCGTCCTCACCGGCGGACGCACCCCCGTCTCGGTCCTCTACCCGGACGCGGACGACACGTTCCTCCACACCTGTCTCAAGGACAACGCGGTTCCCCTCGACGACAACGCCGCCGCCCTCGACGCCCTGCGCACCGTCGTGCGCGACGCCACCGCCCGGCGGGACCGGGACGACACCCGGCCCCTGCGCGTCCTGGAGATCGGAGCGGGCTCCGGACGGCTGACCTGGCCGCTGCTCACCGACTGGCCCGGCCGCGACGGGGTCGAATACCACTTCACCGACATCAGCCCGCTGATCGTGCGCCGCGCACAGGCCCGCGCCACCGAACTCGGCCTGCCCGACATGCGGTTCTCCACCTACGACATCGGCCAGGACCCCGCCCCCCAGGGACTGGTGCCCGGCAGCTACGACCTGGTCCTCGGCTACAACGTCGTGCACGCCACCCCCTCCGTGCCGCTCGCCCTCCGCCACCTGGCGGGACTGCTGCGGCCGGGTGGCCGGCTCGGTCTGGTGGAGGTCACCGAGATCCCCCGCTGGTCCCACGTGCTGTGGGGACTGGCCCCGGGCTGGTGGGACTTCGACGACGAGTTGCGGACCGACTCCATCCATCTCGACGCCAAGGCCTGGCTGCGCGCCCTCGACGGGGCCGGATACACCGACGTGCGGCCGGTGCCCGCGAGCCTGGACAGCGACCACCTCGTCGTCCTCGCCGCACGTGCCGCGGACGACGGCACCGCACCGGTGCGGCGGCTGCGAAGCGCGTGGGACGACACCCCGGGGACCGACGCCCCGGACGGGCTGCTGTACCTGCCCGCCCTCGCGCACACCCCGCAGGCCGTCGAGCGCTGGCGGGAACTGCGTGCCGCACTCCCCGCGGCGGGCCCCGCCTGGGTCGTCACCGACGACCCCGACGACTGGCGGACCCAGCACGCCCGCCGCCTGCTCGACCCGGACCCGCAGGCCCCCGAGTGGGGACACCTGGAAGTTCCCTCCGCCGGCGCGGCCGACCCGGCCGCCCTGGTGGCGCTGCTCGCGGACCGGCCGACCCCGGGCACCCACCGGCTCACCGCCCCGCCGCCGAGTACCCCCCGCGCTCCGGAGCGCGGCGCGGCCGGGCTCCCCGGACCGCACGACCGGCAACCCGACCCGAGCGGTGCGGCAGGGACCGGCGCGGCAGCCGGTCCGGGCCCGGACGCACCGGCCGACGGCCCGTCACCGGCGCCGTCGCGGGACGCCCTCGCCGCGGTGCTCGCGGACCTGTGGTGCGAAGTACTGGGTGTCCCGGCGGCAGCCGACCGGGACGACTTCCACCTGCTCGGCGGGGACTCCCTGATGCTCGTCCAACTCACCGGACTCGTACGGAGCAGGACCGGGCACCGGGTCCCCGCCGCCTCCCTGCCGAGGGAACTCACCTTCGCCGCCCTGGTCGCCGCGGTACGGCAGGCAGCCCCCGGCCCCGACGCCGGACGGACACCGCGGACGACCACCCGGGCCGCGCTCCCCGACCACCTCTCCCTCCTCAGAGAGGGCGGTCCGGGCACCCCGCTGTTCCTCGTCCCGCCCGCCTCGGGGAGCAGCCTGTGCTACCAGCAACTCGCCGACCACCTCGACGACACCCGGCCGGTGTACGGCATCGAGTCGCCGGGCCTCCACGACGGCAGTAAACCACCGACCCGGCTCAGCGCCCTCGCCGCGCACCACATCGCCGTCATCCGCCGGATCCAGCCCCGGGGCCCGTACCTGCTGGGCGGCTGGTCGTACGGGGCGATGGTCGCCCACGAGATGACCCGGCTGCTGGAGGCGGCCGGGGAGCGGGTGGAACTGCTGCTCGGCATCGACGGCTTCCTGCCGCCGACCGGCGGCCTGCCGGTCGGGGCCCTGCCGTCCTGGCTGCTGCCGAGCATCGGCCTCCAGCTGGGGGCGGTGTTCCAGCAGGGCCGCTCGCGGCTGCTCGCCGGGAACCGGCGGCCCCCGGCCGCCCGCACCGACCGGGTCGGGCGATTCGGCGAGGTGGCCCGCATCGGCGTGGTCGCCGGACTGGCCACGGGAGAGGGCACCGACTACGTACGGGTGCACAACGCGAGCATCACCGCGATGCTGCGACACCGCCCCCGGCCGGTGGACGGCGGGCTGCTCCTGCTCAAGGCGGGCACCGACACGGCCGGGCGGGACCGGCTGACCAGGCGACTCGCCGCGCTGTACGGGGCGGGGGCGGTCGTCCGTCCCGTCCCGGGCGACCACTGGACCGTACTGGGGCGGCGGCACGCCCCGGCGCTGGCCGCCGAAATACGCCGCGCGCTGGCGGCAGCGCGGACCTGACCGCGGTCACCGGGCGGCCGACCGCGGCCCGGTGACGCACCGTCACGGGCGGGCCGTCCCGTCGACACGGCCGGGCAGGCGGCGGCCGCGCGTCGCCGGCCGCACGCCGTTCCACGAGCAGACCGACAGAGGAGAACGCCATGTCCGGGCTCGCCGGCTGGGTGGACCACCAGCGCGATCTGACCCACGAGGGATTCGCCGTCGCCGCCATGACCGCGCGGCTGGCGGCACGCGGTCGGCACGGCGAGGGACTGTGGTCCGACCGCCACGTGTCCCTCGGCCACCGGTCGGACGGGGCCGAACCGCACACCGCCACCGGTCCCGAACGAGTCGTGGAGGACGGCCGGACCCTCGGCGCCATCACCTTCGACGGCGCCCTCACCAACGCCGCCGAACTGCGCACGGCCCTGGCCGCGGGCGGACACACCGTCCACGCACGCGGCGACGCCGCCACGGTCCTGCACGCCGTGCTGGCGTGGGGACCCGGTGCGGCGGCGCGGCTGGAAGGGCTGTTCGCCTTCGCGGTCTGGGACGCGCGCAGCCGCGAACTGCTGCTGTGCCGCGACCGCGTGGGCGTCAAACCGCTCAGCTACGTCCGGCCGCCCGGCGGCGGGCTGGTCTTCGCCTCCGAGGTCGCCGCACTCCTGGAACACCCCCTCGTCCCCGCCGAACTGGACGCGCGCGGGCTGTGCGCCGCGCTCTCCCAGGTACGGGAGGCGGGCCGGTCCGTCCTGCGGGACGTGCACGAGGTCAAGGCCGCCCACGTGGTGCGGGTACGGGCGGACGGCATCACCGAACGGCGCTACTGGACCTACGAGGCACGGCCGCACAGGCACGACCTCGACCTGACGGTGAAGACCGCCAGGGGGCTCCTGGAGGACGCGATCGAGCGCGACTGCGCGGGGGCCGCACCGGCCGTGCTCCTCTCCGGCGGGCTGGACTCCAGCGCCCTCGCGGGATGCGCCGGCGCCCTGCGGGGAACCCCGCCGCGCACCTTCACCGTGGACTTCGACGGCGAACGGGCCGTTGCGGTACCCGACCGGCCCTTCGCCGCGGACGTCGTGCGACGGCTGGGCTCCGACCACCAGTACGTGCGGATAGTCCCGGACGAACTCACCGATCCGGTCACCGAGGCCGCAGTGGTCGCGGCCAAGGACGCGCCCAACCCGTTCGGGGACAAGAACCTCACCCCCTACCTCTTCTACCGCCGGATCGCCCGCAGCGAGAAGACGGTGCTCAGTGGCGAGGGCGCCGACGCGGTCTTCGGCGGCCTGTTCGCCGCGGGGGAGCCGGTGACCGAACGCGAACGCACCTTCCCCTGGATCGAGCGGGCGCACCGCCTCGGCATGCCCCACGGCATCGGCAACGGGCTCATCGACCCCGGGCTGCTGCGCACGGTGGACCTGGGCGGGCACTGCGCCGCCCGCTACCAGGAGGCCTGCGACGAGGTCCCCCATCTGGACGGGGCGAGCGCGGCCGACCGCAGGGCGCGCGAGATCGACTACCTCCACATGACCCGGCTCTACGAGCAGGCGGTGCCGCACTCCGAGCGCCTGGCCGCCGCAGTGGGGCTCCAGGTGCGGTTCCCCTTCATCGACCACCGCCTGATGAACTACCTCTACAACGTCCCCTGGCAGTTGAAGTCCTTCGACGGCCGGGAGAAGGACCTGCTGCGGGCCGTCGTCCGCGACCTGCTGCCGGAATCCGTCCTCACCCGGCAGAAGGTCCCCTTCCCGATCACCTATCACCCCGCCTACAAGCAGCGGCTGACGGTGCGGCTGCGCGATCTGCTGGCGGACACCGCCGCCCCGGTCCGGCCGCTGCTGGACCTGCCCGCCGCCCGCCGGGTGTCCGAGGACCCGCGCCTGCTGGACCGGGGCGGCTGGCTCGGCCGCGCGGACGTCGAAATGGTGCTCCACCTCGACGCCTGGCTGCGCCGCCTGTCGGTCCGCCTCGCGCTCTGACCCCGTCCGCCGCACCGACCAGCGAAGGCCCTTCCCCGCCATGACACACGCCCCGACCGAATCCCCCCGCCTCCTCCACCACCTCTTCGACGCACAGGCCGCACGCGTACCGGACCGGACGGCCCTGCGCGACGACCGCGGCTCGCTCACCTACGCCGAGTCCGCACACCGCGCCGACCGACTGGCCGCCCGGCTGCACGCGTCGCTCCCCGGGGGCGGCGACCGCATCGGCCTGCACCTGCGACGCGGCACCGACATCGTCGTCGCCATGCTCGCGGTGCTCAAGAGCGGCCACACCTACGTCCCGCTCGACCCCGCCTACCCGGCGGAACGGCTGGAGTTCATCGCCGAGGACGCCGCGCTCTCGCTCGTCGTGTCCGACCGGGAACTGCCCGCGGGACTGGCCGGGCTGCCCGTCGTACGCCTGGACCTGCCGGAACCGGAGAGCCCGCCGGACGCGGCGCCGGCCGCCGCGACCGATCCCGCCGATCCCGCCTACGTCATCTACACCTCGGGATCCACCGGACGGCCCAAGGGCGTGCTGGTCCCGCACCGCAACGTGCGCGCGCTCGTCCGGGCCTGCGACGACCGCTACGCGCTGAACGGCGACGACGTCTGGACGATGTTCCACTCGGCCTCCTTCGACTTCTCCGTCTGGGAGGTGTGGGGAGCGCTCGCGCACGGCGCCACGCTCGTCGTGGTGCCGGAGGAGACGGCCCGTTCGCCCCGCTCCATGCTCGACCTGCTCGTGCGCGAACGCGTCACGGTCCTCAACGTCGTGCCGTCGGTCTTCCGCCACCTGGTGCGCGCCGTGCGCCCCGGCATCACACCCGCCCCCGGCCTGCGTTACGTGATCTTCGGCGGCGAGTGCGTGGACGTGGCCGACATACGCGCCTGGCGGCGGGCGTTCGGCCCGGACACCCGCTTCGTCAACACCTACGGCATCACCGAGACGACGGTGTTCGTGACCTCCCGGCCACTGACCGACGCCGAGCTGGACGGGGACCCGTCCCAGGACGCGGAGTCCGGCTTCGCACTCGATCTGGGCGAACCGCTCGACGGATGGGAGCTGCGGGTGCTCGACGAGAACGGTGCGCCCGTGCCGCCCGGCGGGACCGGCGAGATCCACGTGGCGGGCAGCGGAGTCGCGCTCGGCTACCTCGGCCGCCCGGACCTGACCGCCGAGCGCTTCGCGGAGCTCCCGGCCGCGGACGGCCCACCGCGCCGCCACTACCGCAGCGGGGACCTGGCCAGGGTGCTGCCCGGGGGAGTGCTGTGCTACGCGGGCCGGGCCGACAGCCAGGTCAAGATCAACGGCTTCCGGATCGAGCCGGGCGAGGTGGAGGCGGTACTGCGCGGACTGCCGGGGGTGCGCGACCTCGTGGTGGTCAAGACCGTCGGCCAAGTGGGCGAGCCCATGATGACGGCCTGCTGGACGGTCGCCGACCACGCCGACCCGGGCGAGGTCGCCACCCGCCTGCTCGCGGTCGCCCGAGCCCGGCTGCCACGGCATCTGGTGCCCGGCCGCTTCGTGGCGCTGCCGGAACTTCCCCTCGGCCCGACGGGCAAGACCGACCGGCGGGCGCTGGCCCAGGAGTTCACCGCCGCCCCGGAGACCGTCGGCTGACGTCCGGCGCCCCCGACCGACCGTCGACACGACCCCGTACCGCAGCGAAGCCGACCCCGCACCGCAGCGAAGTCGATCCCGCACCGCAGCAAAGGAGCCCCGTGGCCCAGCGCACCCGCAACCTCGTCAGCGACCCCGACCGGCCGAGCTTCCTGGAGGAGCTGTACCAGGGCCGCTTCCGGTGGGACCTCATCCACCCCTTCCCCGAGCAGGACCCCGCCGACCGGGCACGCGGGGACGAGGCGGTGGCCGCGCTCGACGCGTTCCTGCGCGACCACGTCGACCCGGTCGCCGTGGAGGCCGAAGGACGGCTGCCCGACGGTCTCTTCGCCGAGCTGCGCTCCCGCGGGTACCTGGGCCTTCAGCTCGGCGAGGAGCTCGGCGGCCTGGGACTCTCCCACTTCAACACCTTCCGCATGATCGAGGCGGCCGCGAGCCGGTGCTTCCCCGTGTCCCTGGTCATGGGGATCGAGAACTCCGTCGGCGCCCCGGCCTTCCTGCCCGTGGTGCCCGACGGCCCGCTCAAGGAACTGCTGCACAAGCACGTCGTGGGCGGCGGGCTGTCGGGGACGGCCGACACCGAGCCCGAGGGGGCGGCGAACCAACGGCGCTTCACCTCCGCCGAACCGGTCGACGGAGGAACCGCCTATGTCCTGAACGGACACAAGGTCTTCGTCGGACACGCCCCCGTCGGCACCCTGTTCAGCGTGACCGCGTCCGTCCTCGAAGACGGTGTGGAACGCAACCGGGTGTTCTTCGTCGAGGCGGACACCCCGGGCTTCCACAACGGCGAGCACCAGGAGTTCTCCGGCATCAGGGGGTTCCCCAACGGCTGGATCGTCCTCGACGACGTCCGGGTGCCCGCCGACCACCAACTCGTCGAGGCGGGCACGGAACACCGGTCACGGCTCACCCCGGCCGTCTCCCGGCTCGTCATGCGCGGCCGGCTCCACATGATCGTCTCGCCCTCGCTCGCGGTGGCCAAGCTCTGCCTGCGCTGGTCACGGGAGTTCGTCAACCGCCGCGCCGTCGACGGCCGCCCCCTCGGGGAGTACGAGGAGATCCGGCGCCTGCTCGCCGAGTCCCTCTCCGAGACGTACGCCGTCGAGAGCGTCGCACGCGCCGCCCTGATCTCCGAGGACCTGGGGCTGACCAGGAACCTGGCCTTCGAACAGAACGCGGCGAAGAACATCGGATCGGTCACCGCCGGACGGATCGCCGACCGGACGATGTCCCTGCTGGCAGCGGAGGGGTACGAGACCGCACGCAGCAAGGCCCTGCGCGGAGCACCCGCCATCCCGCTCGAACAAGCCGTTCGCGACGTCCGCAACATGCGGATCTCCGGGGGCGTCGACTTCCAGATCGACAACTGGATCGCGGGCCGCGGAATCCTGTCCTACTACTACCCGGAACCCGACCACGCGGACGAACCGGCGACGGCTCCCGCCCCCGCCGTGGACCCCGGGGACGCGATCCTGACCGACCGCAACCACACCCACCTGGCCGCGGTCGCCGAGGCGGTGCACCGGTTCGGCCGCACCTGTCTCGAACTGGCCCGCCGCCACCCCGACCAGGCCGACCTGGTCGCCCGGCAGCGGCTGCTCATCCTCCTCTCCGGCATCAGCGGCGAACTGCTCACCATGTCGGCCTCCCTGGCCCGTGCCTCCCGCACGTCCGCCGCGACCGCGGTCACGGACCACTGCGAGCCGCAACGCCTCGCCGACCTGTACTGCACCGCGGCCCGGCTCCGGCTGGCCGACCTCTGGCACCGGCTCGACCACGCCGCGTCCGAGGAAGCCGGGCGGTTCGACAACGACGGCGGGAGCGGCGCGGACTTCACCGGACTGAGCACCGCCTGGCTCGCCGCCGACGGGCCCCACCGGCCGGCCGAGGGCCTCGCCCCCGCGACCGACACCGTTGCCCCGATCCGGCACTGACGCGAGGAGCGACAGCAGATGACCACGACACCCCGTCCGGACGACACCTCTGCCCTGCCCCCGGCGGACTCCCGGGCCCCGGGCACCCCGAACGCCTCACGGGTTCCGCTCTCCGTCGGGCAGGAGGCCATGTGGGTCTCCTGGAAACTCGACCCCGGCCAGTGGACCCACATCATTCCGACCCCGTTCCGGGTGCGCGGCACGCTCGACGTGAACCGGCTCCGGTCGGCCGTCGACACGCTCGGCGTGGCCCACCCCCAACTCTGCGCCCGGGTGGTCGAGACGCCCGACGGCCCGGCCGTCGACTGGGCGGACGCCCAGCCGATCCCCGTCGTCGAACACACCGTGAACGGTGGGATCGACGAGGAGACACGCCGTATCTGGCGGCGCCCCTTCGACCTGCGCCGCGGGCCGCTGGCCCGGGTCGACGTGCTGCACGGTCCGGGCTGGACCGTGCTGCTCCCCTCCGTCCACCACCTGGTCTTCGACGGAGCCTCGATCCTCCTCCTGCTCGACCGGCTGCGCAGCGCCTACGCCGGCGAGCCACTGGACGCAGCCGATCCCGCCGCCGTCCTCACCGCGTTCGCGGCCCGTTCCCGCGAACTGACCCGCACACCCGCCGGCGACACCCACCGAGCCCACTGGCGCGAGGTGCTGGGCGGCGAACTGCCCGCCCTCGCCCTGCCCGGTTCCGTCGACGGGCCGGGCCACGCCGTCCTGGACACCGCGCTCGACCCCGGACTCGTCGCGCGGCTGCGCACCCGGGCCCAGGAACTCGGCATCTCCTACGTGACCGTGCTCTTCGGCGCCTACTTCGCCCTGCTGCGCCGGTACTGCGGTCAGGAGGACCTGCTGGCGTCCGTCCCCTTCCACGGACGCGTCGACCCCGCCACGCGCGAGACCGTCGGCTACTTCGTCAACGCCCTGCCCGTCCGGCAGCGGGTACGGGGCGGGGACTCGTACGCCACGGTGTTCGCGTCCCTGCGCAGCACGCTGCGCGCCGCGATGACCCACGGCGAACTCCCGCTCCCGGCGATCCTGCGCGAAGCCGGGCTCACCGGCTGGGAATCCCGCGCCCGCACCCACGGAACGGTCTTCCAGTACTGGAACGCGGGCCTGCGGGCGGACGTGGACGTGCGGGACCTGAAGCTGCGCACGGACGGCGGCGAGTGCGCGCTGACCCTGCTCGCCATGGAGAGCAGCGCCGACTACACCCTCGCGGTCATGGTCCGTGAGGACAGCGGCGGTACGCACGTGCTGTGGAAGGACCCGGGCGGCGCGGTCGGCGCGACCCTGCTGCGGATGATGGCCGACGACTACACCCGGGTGCTGGAGGCCGTCGCCGACGACCCGGACGCCGCCGTCGACGACTTCACCGACCCCGTCACGACGGCACACGGACCCGTGCGCGCATCCGGCATCGCCGAGCTGATCGGCGGCCATCCGGCCGTGCGGAGCGCCGTGGTGACACCCACCGGCGGGGGAGCCGAGCTCCACGCCCGGCTCACCGTCGACGCGTCCGTGAGCGCCGACGAGGCCCTCGCACCGGTACGCGCCGAGTTCGGCGAACGGGCGCCCGTGATCCGGGTGGAGACGGTCCGCCGGCCCGCTGCCGTGCCGGAGCCCGTACCCGCCGGCGCGGTCACGCCGGAGGTCGCGGACATGGTGCGACTGTGGGAGGAGGTCCTCCGGGTCGACGGGATCGCGCCCGACGACTCGTTCTTCGAACTCGGCGGGCACTCGCTGCTCGCCGAATCACTGGTGATCGCGGTCGGCGACGGTCTGGGCCGGGACGTGCCGCTGCGAGCCCTCTTCGAGTACCCGCGGCTACGGGACTTCGTCGCCCACCTCGATGAGGGGGCCGCCTCCGCGGCTCCCGCGGGAGACCGGGACCCGGCCGTACCGGATCCCGCACCGGAGGAAGCGCCGGGGCACGGGGAACGGGAGGGTTCCGGGGAACCGATGGGGTCCGGGGAACGTGAGGAGGACGCCTTCTTCCCCGCTGCCGCCTTCCAACAGCGCATCTGGCTCGCCGAGCGGGTCGACCCCGGTACCGGGACCTACAACGTGCCGCTGGCCTGGCGCGTCCCCGGTGCCCCGCTGCGACCGGAGACCCTGGCCCGCGCCCTGGAACTGCTGGTGGCGCGGCACGAGATTCTGCGCACCCGTTTCGTCGAGCACGGCGGACGGTTGCGGCAGCAGGTCGGGGAGGAGTGGCAGCCCCGGCTCGATCACGTCGACCTGCGCGGCCACGAGGACCGCGGCAGCGCACTGCGGGACTGGCTGGACCGGGCCGCCGGCCACCGTTTCGACCCCGCCGACGGCCGGCTGCTGACGGCCGCGCTGCTGGAGACGGACGAGGGAGAACAGACGCTCTTCGTCTGCCTGCACCACCTGGTGTGGGACGGGGAGTCCGCAGGGGTGTTCCTGGGCGAGCTCTCCGCCTGCTACGACGAAGCCGCGGCGGACCCGGAGACGGCGGACCCGGAGACGGCGGACCCGGCAGACCCACCGCGCCCCTCCCACGACGCGGCGGCGTCCGGGAGCGCACCTGCCGACCACACGCTGCACCCCGCCTCGGCCCACCAGGAACGCATCGCGTTCATCGACCGGTTCGAGAAGGGCAGTCTCTACCCGGCCTCGCCCGTCTACCACAACCTGCCCCTGTTCCTGCGTCTGGACCGGGAGCCCACGACCGAGCGCCTCCAGGAGGCCGTCGACCAGGTAGTCGCCGCGCACGAGGCCCTGCGCACCGACCTCACCACGACCGACGACCGGACCGTGCAGCGTGTTCACCGCCACGCCCGGGTGGTGGCGCACTGGTTCGACCCCGCCCCCGACCCCGACCCCGAGGCCGAGGTGCCCGGGACGCTGCGGAGGTGGGCCTCGGAACCCTTCGACCTCGACCGGGGGCCGCTGCTGCGCGTGGCCGTTGTCCGGCCGTCGCCCGGGGGCGCGACGTGGCTGGCCCTCCTCGGCCACCAGGCGGTGGTCGACCGTACGTCGCTGCTGGTCGTGGCGGAGGACCTGCTGGCCGCGCTGAACGGCGCGCCCGTCACCGGCAGCAGCTATCACGAGTGGCTCGCCGCCCGCCCGGAGCAGGACCGGCGGACCGACCTGGACACCCGCGCCGAGGACCTGCGCGGCGACACGGACCCGCTGCGGCTGCCCGAACGACGCCCCCGCGCCGCGGTCCACGTCTACCGGGAGCAGTCCGTCCCCCTGCTGCTCCCCGACGACCTGCCGGTCACCGCCTTCGCCGAGCGCCACGGCCTGGCCCGCCAGGACGTCCACCTCGCCGTCTTCGCCGCCCTGCTGGGCTGGTACTCGGGCCAGGAGGAGATGGTCGTCGGCGTCGCGCACCACGGCCGCGGCGTCCGGGACCGCCGGGTGGTGGGCCCGCTCGCCAACCTGCTGCCCCTGCGGTTGCGGCCCCGCGCCGACGCCACGTTCGACGAGTTGGCGATGCACGTCGGAGCGGAGCTCGCGGGAGCGCGGAAGCACGAACTCGCCTGGTTCGACGAACTGGTCCGGCGGCTCGACCCGGCCAAGGACATGAGCCGAACCGCCCTGTTCGACGTCCTGTTCACCTGGGCCGACGGTCCCGCCTCCCTCACTTCTCCGGACGGTGCCGCCGTTGAGGCGGTCGAACCGGGCGGCGGCCACGGCAAGTACGACCTGCACCTGTTCCTGAGGCCCGACGGACGGAGCGGCCCCGACGGACAGGGCGGCCCCGACGGACAGGGCTGCGCGGGACGACTGGTGTTCAACGCGCTCTACTTCGACGAGGCGCAGATGCGTCTGATGGCCGAGCACTACGTCCGACTCCTGCGCATCCTGCTCGCCGAGCCGCACCGGCCGGTCGGCGCGGCGGAACCACTGACCGCCCACGAGCGGCGCACCCAGCTGGCGGTCTGGAACGCCACCGACGCCGCCTACCCGGAAACCACCCTTCACGGCCTGCTGCGCGACAGGGCCGTGAACCACCCCGAGGCCGTCGCACTCACCGACGCGACCGACGAACCCGCACGGCACCACACCTACGGCGAACTGCTGGGGCGGGCCGAACTGCTGGCGGCCGGGCTCGTCGCGCACGGCGTCCTGCCCGGCGAACTGGTGGCGCTGCTGCTGCCCCGCGGCGCGGCGCAGATCGAGGCGATGCTCGCCGTGCTGATGGCGGGCGGCGCCTACCTGCCGCTGGACCCCGCCCTGCCGGACGGGCGCAAGGAGTTCATCCTCGCCGACTCCGGCGCCCGCCGGGTGGTCGTGCCGGACACACCCGACGGGAAGGCCGCCGCGGCGACGGTCCCGGATGCGTACACCGGGGAGATCCTGGCCGCAGGCGTGCTCGAAACAGCGGCCCGCCGTTCGCCGGCCCCCGCCGACCCGCTGCCCGGGGTCGGCCCCGACGCACCCGCGTACTGCATCTACACCTCCGGTACCACCGGCCGCCCCAAGGGCGTCGTCATCAGCCACCGCAACGCGGTCCGACTGATCGACAACGACCGCCTTCCGCTCGCCCTCGGCCCGGCGGACGTGTGGACGATGTTCCACTCGTACGCCTTCGACTTCTCCGTCTGGGAACTGTTCTGCGGCCTCGCGCACGGCGGCCGGGTGGTCCTCGTCCCCGAGGACGACTCCCGCGACCCCCGCCGTTTCTGGCAGCTGCTGCGCCGCGAACGGGTCACCGTGCTCAACCAGACGCCCAGCGCGTTCCGCCAGCTGCTGAGCGCCGAACGGGAGGAGCCCGACCCGCTCGACCACCTGCGCTATCTCGTACTCGGCGGGGAGCAGCTGGCACCCGCCCTGCTCGCACCGTGGCTGGACAGCCATCCGCGGGTGCGTCCGGTGAACATGTACGGCATCACCGAGACGACCGTGCACGTCACCGCGCACACCGTGACCCCTGCGGACGCCGAGCGGGGCAACAGCGTCATCGGTACCCCGCTCCCCACCACCACCGTGCACCTCCTGGACCGCCGGAGCGGGCGCCGGCTGCTGCCCGTGGGCGCGGTCGGTGAGATGTACGTCGGCGGTGCCGGGGTCGCGGACGGCTACCACCACCGGCCCGAACTGGACGCCGAACGCTTCGTGCCGAACCCCTTCGGCCCCGGACGGCTCTTCCGCACCGGCGACCTCGCCCGCTACCGCCCGGACGGAGTACTGGAGTTCCTCGGCCGTGCCGACTCCCAGGTCCAACTGCGCGGCTTCCGCATCGAGCCCGGCGAGATCGAGGCGCGGCTGCGCGAGCACCCGGCCGTGGCCGACGCGGCGGTACTCATGGAGGACGACCGACTCGTCGGCTATCTGCTGGCACCCGACGAGGCGCCCTCCGCGGCCGAACTGCGCACCCACCTGTGCGCGACGCTCCCCGAGTACATGCTCCCCGCCGTCCTGCGCACCGTCGACGCCCTGCCGCTGACCGCCAACGGCAAGCTCGACACACACGCCCTGCGCGCTTCCGCCGTCGCGCTGGAGACGTCCGGCGGACGGGCCCCGGCCACGTCCACCGCCACGGAACTGGCCGGGCTGTGGGCCCGCCTGCTGGACCTGGAGCAGGTCGGGGCCGACGACTCCTTCTTCGCCCTCGGCGGGCACTCGATGCTCGGGGTCCGCATGCTCGGCGAGGTCCGCGCACAGTTCGGTGTCACCGTGCCGCTGCGGTCACTCTTCGAGCGGCCCCGGCTGCAGGACTTCGCCGACCTCGTCGACGAGACGGGCACCCCCCGGCCACCGCGGCCCCTGCCGTCCGGTGACAGCGCCCGGCGGGCGGTCGCGGCGGAGCCCGCACCGCCGGCCTCCGGGTTCCAGGAGCGCCTGTGGCTCGCCGAACGCCACGCACAGGACACCGCACACAACATCGTGCTCGCCTGGCGCGCACCGGAGGGCCTCGACCACGCCGTGCTGCGGCGGGCACTGGGCCTGCTCGTCGACCGCCACGAGATCCTGCGCACCGCCTTCACCGAGGACGGCGGACGCCTGCGCCAGTACGTGACCGAGCCGTGGGCGCCGCCGCTGGACCACATCGACCTGCGCGGTGCCGCCGATCCGGAGCAGGACCTCCACGCCTGGACGCGGACGCAGGCGGCCCTGCCCTTCGACCCGGCGTCGGGACGGCTGCTGCGCCCGGCACTCGCCGACCTGGGAACCCGTGGCCACGCACTGCTGCTGTGCCTGCACCACCTCGTCATCGACGGTGAGTCCGTTCCCGCCCTGCTCACCGAACTCGGGCAGTGCTACCGGGCCGTCGAGGAAGGCGTCCGGCTTCCCGAACCGGCACTCCAGTACCGCGACTTCACCGCCGCGCAGGAGGCCGAGCGCGGCGACGCGCGACGCGTCGCCGACCTGGCGTACTGGACGGAACACCTCGCCGGAGCACCCGCCGGTGCCGTGTTCCCCGCCCCCGAACACACGGAACCGCACGGCGCGATCCCACTGGTGCTGCCCGACGACCTGGCGGCCCGTCTCCACCCGGTGCAGCAGGAACACGGCCTGTCGTGGTTCATGGTCGTCGCGGGCGCCCTCGCGGCGGTGCTGCACCGGACCACCGGCCGTCCCGACCTCACCTTCGGCGTACCCGCCTCGCTCCGCGACCGCGCGGAGTTCGCCGGCCTGCTGGGGCCCTGCCTGAACACGGTGGTCCTGCGCTCGC
This sequence comes from Streptomyces sp. NPDC006435, assembly GCF_040612315.1. Taxonomy (NCBI): domain Bacteria; kingdom Bacillati; phylum Actinomycetota; class Actinomycetes; order Kitasatosporales; family Streptomycetaceae; genus Streptomyces; species Streptomyces sp. NPDC006435. The sequence goes on along the minus strand of NZ_JBEXPY010000037.1, from coordinate 27,650 downwards.
GTCCGGCACACGGCGCTACCCTGCTCGACCTGCTCCGTACGATGCGGACCGAGGTGCTGGACGCGCACGAGCACCGCGGCGCCCCGTTCGAGGACGTCCTGGAACGGCTGAACCCGGAGCGCGAGCCCGGCTGCGCCCCCTACATCGACATCACGCTCAACATGAACCTGCTCACGGGCCGCACCGCCGCCCTCGGCCGCGGCACGCTGACCCCCCTCCTGATGGAGCCGGGCCGCCGGGAGACGAAGTTCGGGATCACCGTCACCCTGATCGAACAGGACGGCCGCCTCAGCGGAGTGCTGTCGCACCGGGGCGACCGGGTCGCCCCGGCAGAGGCCGCACGCCTCGCACACCGGCTCGCCGCCCTGCTCACCGCACTGCCCTCGGTCCTGGACCTCCCGCTCGACCGGCTCGCTCTCGACCGGGACCCGTCGGCCACCGCACCGGCCGCCCGGCCGGACGACACCGCACGGCGGACCCAGTACCGGGACTTCGTCGTGGCCCAGGAGGCCGAGCGGGGCGGCGAACGGCGCGCCGAGGACCTGGCGTACTGGGAGGAACACCTCGCCGGGGCACCGCAGTACCTGGACTTCCCCGCCCCCGCCGCACCGGGACCCAACGCCTCGGTCGCGGTGCCGCTGCCCGCGGACCTGCTGGAGCGGATGCGCCCGGTGCAGCGGCAGTACGACTTCACGCCGTACCAGCTCGCGGCGGGCGCCCTGGCCGCCCTGCTGCACCGGTGGACCGGCCGGGACGACGTGGTCATCGCCACGCCGCTGACCCACCGCGACCGCCCCGAGTTCACCGGTCTGCTGGGCCCGTGCCTGAACACGGTGCTGCTGAGGTCGCGTCCGGCGGACGACGCGACCCTGCTCGACCTGCTGCGTGCGGTACGAACGGAGGCGCTGGACGCGTACGAGCACGGCGGAGCGCCCTTCGAGGAGGTCGTGGAGCGACTGAACCCCGCCCGCAGGCCCGGCCGTACCCCGTACGCCGATGTGACGCTGAGCCTGGAGACCGAGCCCGGCCGCCCGGCCCGGCTCGCGGGCAGTCCGCTGATCCGGCTGCCCCTGGCCGGAGAGGGAGCGGGCTACCTCGGCAAGCTCGGGCTGACCGTGGTCCTCTCGCTGCACGGCGGCACACTGGGCGCCGGCATCGCCTACCGCGGCGACCGCTACCGCCGTGCCGACGTCGAGCAACTGGCCGTCCTCTTCGGCCGCCTGCTCACCGCACTGCCCACGACCCTGGACACACGTGTCGACGCGCTCGACCTCCTCGGCGGGCAGACCGGCGCGGGGCACGGGGAAGAAGGCGTCGGGCGCGGGGAAGCGGAACGCCTGGCCGACTGGGAGAACGGCGGCGAACCCGCGCCCGCCACCAGCGTTCCCGCGCTCGTGGCCCACTGGATCCGGCACACGCCGGACGCACCGGCGGTGGAGACGACGGACGGTGTGCTGAGCTACCGGGCCCTGCACACCCGGGCCGAGGAACTGGCCGCCCGGATCCGTCCGCACCTGCGGCCCGAGGACCCGGTGGTCGCGCTGCTGCTCGACCGGGGAGCGGACCTGATCGTCGCCATGCTGGCCGCCTGGTACGCGGGAGCGGCCTTCTGCCCCGTCGATCCCGCGACCCCGCCCGCCCGGGTCGACGCGATACTGACGGACCTGGACGCCTGCGCGGTCCTGACCGCCGACCGGCGGACGGCGGCCGGCCACGGCACGACCGGAGCCACCGTCCTCACCGTGGCGGCGACGCAGGCCCCCGGACCCCGATCCGCGGCGCCGGCGCGCGAAGGAACGTCCGCTTCCGGGGCGCCCGGCGCCGGACCCGCGACAGCGGAGCACGGAGCTTGTTCGGACTCTCCCCGGCCGGGCGCTCCGGAGGCTCCGTCCACGGACCCCCGGACAACGGCCTACGTCGTCCACACCTCCGGGACCACCGGTGAGCCGAAGGGAGTGGTCGTCCGTCACAGCGGCCTTGCCCAACTCGCCCTGTGGGGACGGGAGTCGTTCGCCCTCGGCCCCGGGGACCGGGTCGGCCAACTGCTCGGCGTCTCCTTCGACGCCACCCAGTGGGACGTCTGGTCCGCCCTGGCCAACGGTGCCTGTGTCGTGCCGTACGAAGGGCCGCTCGCCGTCGGGACGCTCCCCGGATGGCTCGACGACCGGCGGGTGTCGGTGGTGCTGCTCGCCACGCCGCTCGCCGAGTCGGTCTGGGCGGCCGACCCGCCGCTGCCGCACCTGCGGTGGATGATCGTCGGCGCGGCGGCGCTCACCCGCCGACCGCCGTCCGGCACCGGGTACCGGGTTCGCAACGCCTACGGCCCCACGGAGTCCACCGTCATCGCGCTCACCCACGACCTGGACGCCGAGGCCGAGGGACCGCTCAACATCCTGGGCCGGCCCGTGACCGGCACCCGGGCCCGGGTACTCGACCCGTACGGCGGGCGCTGCCCGGTCGGCGTCACGGGCGAGATCGTACTGAGCGGCTCCGGCACGGCGGCGGGCTACTGGCGCCGCCCCGGACTCACCCGCGCGCGCTTCGCGGCCACCGGCCCCGACGACGGGGCGCCGACGGAGTACCGCACCGGCGACCGGGGCCGCCGCCTCCCGGACGGCACCATCGAGTACCTGGGCCGCCTCGACCGCCAGTTGAAGATCCGCGGACACCGGATCGAGCCGAGCGAGATCGAGACGGCGCTGTTGCGGCACCCCGCCGTCGCGGCGGCCGTGGTCCACGGGGACCCGCAGGCCTCACCGAGCCTCGTCGCCTACCTGGTGCCCGCGGACGGACCACGCCCGACCCCCGTCGAACTGCTGGAAGGGCTGCGCTCCCGGCTGCCGTCCCACCTGGTGCCCGAGGCGGTCGTCTGGCTCGCCGGACTCCCGCTGACCAGCAGCGGCAAGGTCGATCCGACGCGGCTTCCCCGGCCGGGGCGGGCCGACCTTCCGGTGGCCGCCGTCCGCGTCGCCCCGTCCGGCGACACCGAAACACTGATCGCCGCCGCATGGGGCGAAGTACTGGGCCTCGCGGAGATCGGCGCACACGACAACTTCTTCGACCTGGGCGGCAACTCCCTCACCCTCGCCACACTGCACGCCCTGCTCGTCGAGCGGCTCGGCACACCACTGTCCCTGGTGGCCCTCTTCGAACACCCCACCGTCGCGGCGCTGGCACGCTCGCTCACCGCACGCGCCGCCCCGCCGGCCGCCACCCGCACCGACGCGTTCCACGCACGTGCGGCGCGAGCCAGGCAGGCGGCATCCCGCGGGGCGGCGGCACGTGCCGGTCGCGCACGGGCAACCGGACAACCGCTGCCCGGTGATCCGCCACCCGTCCGCCCCGCGGACGAATCCCGCGGGAAGACCGACGCCGAAGTCCCCGGAACCACGACGGCGCCCACCGGCGCACCCGACACGAGGACCTGACATGGTGCCACCCCCGGCGAACACCGGAACGCCCCGGCCGGCGCCCCGTCGCGTGCTGCGCACGGTGCTGGCCGCCGAGGTCCTGTCCATGACGGGCTCCCAGTTCAGCGCCATCGCGATGCCCTGGTTCGTCCTGGAGACCACGAACTCGTCCAGGGCCATGGGCATCGTGATGGCGGCCCAGATGATCGCCGTCGCCGTCTTCGGCGTCATGGGAGCCTCCCTGGCCGGTCGCCTGGGGCCCCGCAGGGTGATGCTCGTCGCCGACTTCACCCGCGGCCCCCTGGTCGCCCTCGTACCACTCCTGCACCACATGGACCTGCTGCCGCTGCCCTTGTTCATGCTGCTGCTGTTCGCGATCGGGGCCTTCTACGCCCCCTACACCGCGAGCCAGCAGACCCTGCTCCCGAGCCTCGTCGGCGACGACGAGACCCGGCTCAGCCGGGCCAACGCGACACTCCAGGGCGCCACCCGCTTCACCGTCCTTCTCGGACCCCCCGTCGCCGGGCTGCTCATCGCCTGGCTCGGAGCGTCGACAGTGCTGTGCCTGGACGCGGCAAGCTACATGGCATCGGCCCTCCTGCTCCGGCACGGCCTGCCGCGGGGCACCGTCCTGTCGGTCGGCCGGGCCCGGCACCGACTGCACGACGCCCTGCGCATCCTGTGGAAGGACAAGCTGCTCGGCGACTGGACGATCGCACAGATCCTCGGCGAGACGACGTGGCAGGCCCTGTTCGCGATGCTGCCCGTCCTCGCCCTGCTCCACTACGGCGGGTCCTCCGCACTCGCCGGGGTGCTGCTCGGCGCGTTCGGTGGGGGCGCACTGCTCGGGACCCTGCTCGTCGGCCGGGCACTGAAACGGGTCTCGGCCACCCGGCTGGCGGTCTGCGGCCGGCTCGGCCAGACCGCGGCCTTCGCCGTGCTGCCGCTGCCGCTGGGGCCCGCCGGACTGACAGCCGTCCTCGCGGTCGCCGGCCTCCTCAACGGTCTGTCCAACGCCCCGATGATCGCAGTCCGCACCACTCGCATCCCGGCGCCCCTGCGCTCGGCCACCCTCACGGTGATCGCCGCCGCCGGCCTCACCGGAGGCACACTGGGGCTCGTCGGCGCGGGAACAGCCGCGGAATCACTCTCCGCGAGCACGGTCTTCACGGTCCTCGCGGTCCTCCAGGTCCTCGCGGGCGCCTTCTTCGTACGGGGGGCCGTACGGGGCCGCCGCCCGCCCGCACCGGCCGCCGCGGGCGACCCCGCCACCGCCACCGGCCCGGCACATTCCGACGGACCCGTGCCCGGCCCCTGACCGACGCCCCCCACCACCCCTCCCCGTCCTCCCACGGCCACCGAACCCCGCCCCGGCCCTCACGCCCGGCTCCGCCGCCCGCCCCGCACACATCGAGGAACCCCATGACACCACCGGAACAGCACGGCTGCCCGCACCTCGCGGGAACGGCCGACCCCGTCCACGCACTCGACGCCGACTTCGCCCAGAACCCCTTCCCCGTCCTGGACAAACTCCGCGCCGAAGGACCCGTACACCTCGTCCGCATGCCCAGCGGCGCCGAACGCTGGCTCGTCACCCGCTACGACGACGTGGTCGCGGCGCTCGCCGACCCCCGGCTCAGCAACGAACTCGCCCGCGGCCTCCAGCAGTCCCTGCCGCCCGAGCCCCTGCCGCCCCGCTGGCAGGTCACCCTGCGCACCAGCCGTCTCCTGGGGCGTGCCATGGCCAACCTCGACCCACCGGACCACGACCGGCTGCGCAAACTCGTCGTGCGCGCCTTCGGCGCCAGACGCGTCGACGGCCTGCGCCCGCGCATCGAGCGCGGCGCGGACGAACTCTTCGACGCGGTCGAGGGCCTCCCCCGCTTCGACCTCGTCGAAGCGGTCGCCAACCGGCTGCCCGTCACCGTGATCTGCGAGTTGCTGGGCGTACCGGACTCCGACGCCGACCTCTTCCGCACCGCTGCGAGCGTCCTCGGCGGCTTCCAGAGCGACGACGAGGCAGCCCTCCGCACGGTCGCCGCCCTGGACGCCTTCGACGCCTACGTCCGCGCACTCGTCGCCGAACGCCGCGCGACGCCGGGACCGGACCTGCTCAGCGAACTGATCACCACGCCCGCCGACGGCAGCCCGCTCACCGACGACGAACTCGTCAGCATGGTCGGGCTGCTGCTCTTCGGAGGCTACGAACCGTCGGCCCAGCTGATCGGCAACACACTGCTCGCCCTGCTCCAGCACCCGGACCAGCTCGACGCGCTCCGCGCCGACCCCTCACTGCTGCCACGAGCCGTCGAGGAAGCCATCCGGTACGACGGCCCGGTCACCCCCGGACTGAGCCGCTACGCCCTGGACGACATCGAGATCGGCGGCACGACCGTCCCCAAGGGCTCCTACGTGATCGTCGGCGTCGCGGCCGCCAACCGGGACCCCGACCACTGGGCCGACCCCGACCGCTTCGACCTCACCCGTCCGGACACCACACGCCAGCTCGGCTTCGGCCACGGCCTGCACTACTGCGTCGGGGCGCGACTGGCCGCGCTGGAGGTCGAAATCGTCCTCGCCACCGCCCTGCGCCGCTTCCCACGACTGCGCCTCGCCGTCCCCGCCGAGCAACTGCGCCGCCGCGCCGGCTCGGTGCGCGGTCTCGTCGAACTGCCCCTGCGTACGGACTGACGGCACCCCACGGCACGAACGGCGAAGAGCCACCCGGACGGCGCGCCGCGCCGTCCGGGTTCCGCACTCCGGCCGTCCGGACTTCTCCGGCCCATCCGGAACGAACCGGATCCACCGCCGCGTGGGGCACGGGGGCGTCTGCAAATGGACCTTCGAGCCTTTCCTGCCCCGGCCTACAGGATCCGGACCCGCCAGCTCCCCTTCATCACCCGTGTGTTCACCGAGTCGATCGCGCACCGCGACCGGTCGAGACCGAGGACGAGCAGGCTGGTGGGGCGCTGCTGATCACAGAGGCCGGCCTGTACGGGCCGGACGGACGCGTCGGCCACATCGTGCTCGCGGCGCAGGTGGCTCGGGGTGGCCGCGAGCCGGGCGCCGAGGTGGCTCGGTGGCATCCCCGTGGCACGGAGCGGGACCGAAAGGTTCAGGCCGTGGAGCTCTGCACTCGGCCTCTGTGCTTCCCCCTGGAGGCCGTCGTGTTCCTGGCCCAGCCGGAACGATTCCAGCGATGCACCGCTCTGCCGGCAGCGGGGCCGTTGCCCCGCAGGAGCCGGTCACGCTCGCAGGCCGCTGTTCTTCTGTTGCGGCAAGGAGCGTCAACCTCCCTTCCTGGTCGGTGCGTTGGCCGGCCGATGGGGCAGTATTGGCACATGCGAATCAGGGGACGTGCTGGGAAGATCCTGGCGGTGGTGCTCAGTGTGACCTTGTGTTCGTCCGGACTGTGGTGGTCTGTGCACGAAGTGGGCCGGGCGAAGAGCGCCCCCGACATTGCGGGACTGCTGTCCTTCCTGGCTGGTCTGGTCAGCGCCGTGGTGGGTGGGTGGGCCTTGTGGCTGGCCGCGGATGCTCTGCGCGGCCAGCGGACCCCCTCGGTGATCGCTGGAGAGCTCGCGCGGGATGTGGTGCAGGCCGAGGGCGTGCAGTACCGGCAGCTACTGGGGAGTGGAGCTGCCGTTCCGGACAGCCGGATCGATCTCACGTTCACCGCGACCGTCAGCAATGTGAACGGCGCCCGGCCTCAGGGAACTCTGGAAGAGATCACCACCTACTACAAGGCTCTGCGGCCGGGACGGATGGTTATCACCGGCACACCCGAGTTCCGGCCGGATGGGCAGGTCGGTGGTGACGCGGGTACGGGTAAAACCGTTCTTGCCCTGGCCCTGCTTTTGGGTCTGGCCAAAGACCGCACCGCGCAGGACCCCGTGCCGGTCCGCCTCAGCGCTGCCTCCTGGCCGGGGAGCGGCATCCGGGCCTGGCTCCGTACCCACCTCACCGACACCTACCGAATCTCCGCCCGTGAGGCCTCTTCCATCGTTGCCGCCAACCTCGTCCTTCCTGTTATCGACGGCCTGGACGAGATGGCCTCCGATCCGGCTCCCGGCTACAACTCACGGGCTTCCGAGCTCCTGCGCGCCATCGAGCGCTTCGGGCACGGCGACACCCACTGCCCCGTCATTCTGACCTGCCGCCATGCCGCCTACCAGGCGCTGGTGGGCGCGGGAGTCGAACCCGGAGTCGTCGCCCAGGTGGCCCTTGCCCGGGTGGATGCGGCCCGTGCCTGCCAGTACCTTCGCCGGCGCGTCGGTTCCACCGAACAGGGACGGGCCCGCTGGCAGCCCGTACTCAGCGCCCTCACCGCGGTGGCCACGGCCGGCTCCACCAACCCCGCGCAGCCCGCCGATGTTCTGCTTGCCAGGACGTTGGACACACCCTGGCGCCTGACCCTGGCCGCCACCGTCTTCGAAGAACGCGGCCCCACCGGCCAATACCGGCGGAACCCGGCCGGTCTGCTCACCCTGGCAGTCCACGGACGCCTCTACGAATATCTCCTCGACCGCTATGTCGGATCTGCGGTAGCCGCATCCCGTCATGAGGCCGACGACGACATTTCTGAATCCACCCCCCGCAACAGACGCAAGCAGTTCCTCCCCGATACCACCTGGCACCACCTGGCGGTTCTCGCCCGCTATCTCAACAGCAACGCTGGAGCCGGCGGCGAAGCCCCGCGCTCGGTGGCGGGCCGCACCCTGAGCAGCACCGACCTCATCCTCCACGACCTCTGGCCTCTCGCGGGCCCCTACCGAGTGCGCTGGACCGAACAAATACTGGTGGCCATCTCCGTCGCAGTCCCCCTCTACTGGATGGGAAATCCAGGGTTCGGCCGCAATAGCCGACCTTACTCGCTTCTCTTTCTGATCTTTCTGCTGATCTGTCGCCAGGCATGGCCGCATCCGGAACGGGTCGACTTCCGCCGTCTGCGTACCTGGGACGGGTGGTGGGGTGCTGTATTAGGCTCCGTGCTTGGCATCGTATTCGGTTTTGTGATTTGGGGCGGGACTGTGCTGTCGCGCACCGAAACCATCCATGCCGAGTCGGTCGAAACGGTTTTTCATCCCTACGATCTATTTCTTGGCGGCTTCTGTGCGCTCCTGTTCGGAGCCGCTTCGGGCTTCATGCTTGGACTTGTGGGCAAGGAACAGGCGACTTCCTCTGGTCCGCTCAGCCTGGTCCGCAAAGACTTCGCTGCGGGAGCCGCGCCCGCGTTCGTGATCCTGGTCGCATCGGCGCTTTATGCAGGGTTCGCATTCGATCCCGTGGCGGAAATTTTCGGGCCGGTGGAAATGTCGTATGGTCTTGGCCTCGTTCATTCTGTTCTGGCTCAACTATCTTTCGGGATTCTTCTCAGTCTCATCGCTTTCGTTGTACCGATCAGAGGCGGCTCTGCGGCATTGCGGTACCTTGCGCTCCTTCTGAACACCAGGCGGTCCCTGCCCTGGCGGTTGGGGCATTTCCTCGACAGCTGTTATCAGGCAGGAATTTTGCGTGTGGCAGGTACCGCCTGGCAGTTCCGCCACCGCGAACTCCAGGACCACCTTGCCGCCCGGCCGTCCCCTCCACCTCGTCCCTGAACCGACCACGCCCCGAGACGTCCTCGAGGAAGGACGGGAGTGGGGAGCAGGCGTGCCCCGCCGTGCGGCGGGAGCTGCTGCCGGCCAGCGCAGACGTACGGCCCGAGGCGGAGCTGCCAATGGCCGATGACGGCCTTGCCGGCGCGTTGGCGGCCCAGGGCGAGCCGGGGGTGCGGGCGTTGGGCTGGTTGGTGCAGGGCTTGTACGGCCGGCAGAGGTGGCCGTGGCGTGCGTGCGGTCCGCAGCGCAGGCTGCCGGTCCCGTCCCGGGGGCGGCCCGCCTCGTCGGTCTGGTTTGCAACGTCTGCCCGCCCGAGAACGCCGGGGCCAGGGCTGTCGATCGTCCTTCCGGTCTCACCGCCCCCGCGGCCCGGCCCGGCCCGTTGCTGTGCCGCCGCCCGTCGACCACCCACGCCGCCCTGTGTCGCCGCTCGGCTTGTCCGCTGATGTCCGCCCCACGTCGTGCCGCCGGGCCCCGCCGCCCTGCCGTGCCCGCTGCTGTGCCTGGCTGTTCTGGCCGACCTGCCTGTGCCGGGTCGTAACGCCCGTGTCCGGGTGTGTGGTTGGTTCTCGCCGCGGCCCCGTGCCGGTGTCGGGCCGGGGCGCCGGGGCGGGGCGGTCGACCGCCTGCCGCCGCCCCGCCCCGGTGCCCGCTGCGCGATGGCCGACGGCTGCCGGCGCCGGACGCACCCGTGACTTGCCGGGGAGGGCGACGGTCACCGACTGTTCGCACGTGAGACCTCAAGTCCAGGCATTCGTCGCCGACGGCCCGCTCCTTGACCGGGACGCGAGCGAAGAAGAGATCGACAGGCGCGTCGAGCAGATCGAAGCGATTCCGAAGCCGGTCACGGGAGAGGAAACCCGTGCGCTCGTCGCCTGCTTCGGCCTCGACGACTGCTGCGGCGTCGCCCGGACGCTCCTGCACCTCATCGAGACCGGCCCCAGCCCCGTCCTGGCCACCGACCCCGGACCGGACGCCAACCAGTGGTACCAGCGGCTCTTCCTCCGCGCCGTGAACGGAGGACTCGTCCCCCGGACTTGACGGCACAGCAACGCGAGGTGTCTGCAGCGCTGCTGTTCCCGCCGCTGCTCGGCTTGCTCTGCCCGCCACCATGCTGGACTGCGTTCGCCCGGCAGACCGCGCGGCTGGCGGCGGTGCCTGCACCGGGGCGGGCGGTGGAGTGGTGGCGGTCGATGAGGCGTCGTGCGGCGGCCGGATGGAGCATGGCCGAGCCCTCGGCCACCAGGCGGACGGCGCGCAGGATCTCGGCCGGCCTCGACGTCCAGGGACTCGACGGCCGCCGCCTGCAGCACATTGCGGCCCCCGCAGCCCCGACCGAGGACGCCAAGCCCGCCCTCTTCAACAACGTCGACATCGTCCACGGATTCGAGCTCGGCGGCCAGAAGGTGGCGCCCGTACTGAGCTTCTACGCCGGGTGGGTGGTGTGGGCGGTGACCGACGACCTGAAGCGAACGGCCCTGCTGCTCGCGACGGCCGACGACGTGAAGGATGTCCTGGCGCGGACCGACCCTCCCGCAGAGTCTCACCCGGGTGGTGCTCTCCTTGAAGGACGAACTGGTGCACGACAGTCCCTCGTGCTGCCCGCGTGCGCCTGCAAGGAGCTGCGGCTGCCGTGGTGCCGGACGGCGAGGGCCGGTACGGGCACTGGCCCTTGGCCATCACGACGGCATGCTGCACACCGTGCTCCGCCGTTGCACGGGCGGTGAGTCCGTCAAGAGGATTCAGCCCGGCCTCTGGACCCGGCGGGTCGCCCGTCGGAGGGGCCGCGGGCCGGTGGGGTCTGTCTTTCGGTGGAGAGGGAATCATTCCGCAGGTTCACGCCCATGCCCCGGGGTGTGCCGATACTGGGGTCATGTCCCTGCTCAGCCGCGTCCTGCACGTCGTTCCACGCGGCGTCTCAGCCCGTCTGCCCAGATGGGCCGGTGCGGGATCGGAGGGGATCGCCGCCGCGGCCGCGACCGGTCTGCTCTGCCTTGTCGCCGGAGTCCAGTGGCAGCTTCCGCACCCGGGTGTCCAGGCGGTGGCAGTTCCCGTCGCCGCCGTGCTCTATCCGCTGCGCCGCCGCCACCCTGTGGTCGTCCTCGTGGCGTTGACCGCGTCGGTGGGCCTGCTGCCGTTCCTGGGACCGGTCACCGCCGCAGCCCTCTACACCGTTTCCCGGCTGCTGCCCCCCGGCAGGCGCCGCGCCTGGTTGTGGGCCCTGGCCACGGTGGCGCCGGTCGTGACGGCGACGGTGTCCTCGATCGCCTCGTGGACGGGCCCGGCCCGTGCGACCTACGCGGTCGCCCTGGGCCTGCTCCTGTCGGTGGCCGCGGTGGTGGTGCCGGGCCTGGTGGGCACGGTCTTCGGCCAGGCGGACCGGCTGCTGGAGGCCCTGCGGGCCCGCGCGGATGCCGCCGAACGAGCCCGGGCCGCGGCCGACAGCGAGGCCCGGACCCAGGAGCGTTCCCGGATCGCCGCCGAGATGCACGATCTGGTCGGCCACCGGCTCAGCCTGGCCTCCCTGCACGTGGGCGGCCTGGAACTCGCGCTGTCCAAGGACGCGCCCGCCCTGCGACCGGACGCCACCGTTGTGCGGAGCACCATCAAGGACGCGCTGCGCGAGCTTCGGCAGGCACTGGGCGTCCTCGACCCGCTGGGAGTGAACACGCAGACCGGGGCCGCGTTGACCGAGGAGATCGGCACCCGGGCCGACATCGGGGAACTGGTCGCCCAGTCCCACGCGGGTGGGGTCGACATCGCCCTGGAGTGGACGGGGCCGGACCTGACGGACGTGCCGGTGCCGGTTCGGCGGGCGGTGCACCGTGTGGTGCGCGAGTCCCTGACCAACGTGCACCGCTACGCGGCCGGCGCCGGGGTCACCGTCGAGGTCTGCCGTGACGAGGACACCGTGAGGGTCGCCGTCCACAACACCGCGTTGTCGCCGGGGGCGCTCACCGAGGGAGTGGGCACCGGACGGGGCCTGCCCGCACTGCGCGAACGTGTCGGGCTGCTGAACGGCTCCTTCACCGCCGGGCCGTCGGCCGACGGCGGATTCCGCCTCGCCGCGGACCTTCCGCTGCGACCCGTCCCCTCACCGGCCATGACCCGATCCGGTGCCTCTCCGTGCGCCGGGGCCCATCCGGCGTGCTCCTCGTGCGGCCCGGTCCCGGAACCAGCCGAGCCCCGCCGCACTCGGGCGGTCCACGCCCTCGTGCTCGGCGGGGGACTTGCCGCGGTGACGGCGCTGATCCTTGCGGGGATCGGGTTCTCCTACTCCCCGAAAGGCCCACAGGCCCCTCCGGAGCAGCCCGGGATCGGCATGACGCTGGAGAGGTTCCACGCCACGGGGCCCGGAGACTCCCAGGGTGCGCGTGCCGCCGCGGCGGGCCGGGAGCCCGCCCGGCCCGCCGCAGCGGCCGGCTGCCTCTACGCCTTCGGCCCACGCCCCGACGACCGGCCGACCGACACCCTCCCGCTGGTCCGCTACTGCTTCGACACCCATCAGCGGTTGATCGCCATCGACCCCTTCACCGTTCCCACGGTGCGCGAGCCCGTCCTCTGGGAGAGCCCATGACCACCCCGACCGCCCCGATCCGTGTCCTGCTCGCCGACGACGAGACGATGATCCGGGCCGCCGTGCGGATGATCCTCTCCCACGCCGACGGCATCGAGGTCGTGGGAGAAGCCGCCGACGGCCGCCAGGCCGTGACGGAGGCGGCCTCCCACCGCCCCGATGTCGTCCTCCTCGACATCTACATGCCCGTTCACGGCGGGCTCGCCGCCGTCGCCCCATTGCTGGCCCTGGATCCGGCACCACGGGTGCTGATGCTGACCACCTTCGGCACCGACGACAACGTGCTGACCGCGTTGCGCGACGGCGCGGCCGGATTCCTCCTCAAGGACGAGGGGCCCGAGGAGCTGATCCGAGCGGTCCGTGCGGCGGCGGCCGGGGACTCCGTACTGTCCCCGCAGGTCACCGGCACCGTCGTCGCCCGTATGCTGAGCGGTGTGCACCAGGCGGCGGCTCCCGGCCCCACCGACGAACGCATTGCTCGCCTGACCGGCCGGGAACGCGAAGTCCTGAAACTCATCGGTGAGGGCTTGTCGAACCAGGAGATCGCCGGCCGGCTCCACATCACCATCGGCACCGTCAAAACCCATGTGGTCGCCATCTTCGCCAAGACCGACACCGGCAGCCGCGTCCAGGCGGCAGTTCTCGCTCACCGCACCGGTCTCGTCCACTGATCAGGCTTTCACACTGCCCTCGGGCGCTCCCCGAGTCATCCGTCCCTTCCCGGACGTTCCGGCGCGCCGGGAGGGACTCCATCCTTCGACAGAGACGCGAGTCGTCCTGGAGGAGGAAACGGACCGCCACCCCTCTTGATCGCCTCTGTCCGGCGACAGAGGGAAAGCCACCGCCTGAGGACGATGTTTTCGCAGGTCAGGCAGGGTGACGATGGTAAGCGTCCCCGGCCGGTGCCCCGAATGCCAAGCGATCTCCCCCGACAGGGGAGGCCTCGGGCCCACCCGGCCGCCTTCTTCTCACCCCTGTGCCGGAGTGTGCCCATGTCGCCGAGGTCCTTCCCCCACCACGCCCCGTACGCGGGCTCCTCCGCCCCGCGCCGGCCGGCGGCCCCTTTCGCCGCGAGCACATCCGACCTGTCGAAGGTGTACGGCAGCGGGGACACACAAGTCGTCGCCCTGGACCGGGTGAGTATCTCCTTCGAAGAGGGCGGGTTCACCGCGATCATGGGCCCCTCGGGCTCGGGCAAGTCGACCCTGATGCACTGCGTCGCCGGCCTGGACCCGGCGTCCTCGGGTTCGGTGCGGATAGGCAGCACCGAGCTGAGCCGCCTGAACGACCGGCAGCTCACCGAACTGCGCCGGGACCGGATCGGGTTCATCTTCCAGGCGTTCAACCTGTTGCCCACCCTGACGGCGGTGGAGAACATCACCCTCCCCGCGGACATCGCCGGCCGCAAGGTCGATCGGCAGTGGCTGGAGACGGTCGTGAACATGGTGGGCCTGTCCGATCGCCTCGATCACCGCCCCGGCCGGCTCTCCGGCGGCCAGCAGCAACGCGTGGCCGTGGCCCGGGCCCTGGCCGCCCGGCCCGCGATCGTCTTCGGCGACGAGCCCACCGGAAACCTCGACTCCCGGGCCGGTGCCGAGGTCCTGGGCTTCCTGCGGGAATCGGTGCGGCAACTCGGACAGACGGTGGTGATGGTGACGCACGACCCGGTGGCCGCCGGCTACGCGGACCGGGTCGTCTTCCTCGCCGACGGCCGACTCGTGGACGAGATGCGGCAGCCCAGCCCGGACCGGGTCCTGGACCGCATGAAGGAATTTGACGCCCGGGGCCGTACCAGCTGACCGGGCCGCCCCACAGGTGCTCCCACCCCCCTGATTCCGCTCGCGCCGCACTCTCCTTCCGCCCTCTCACGCCCCGGACACACACTCATGCTGAAAACAGCCCTGCGCAATGTCCTCGCGCACAAAGCCCACTTGGTCATGACCGTGCTTGCGGTCTGCCTCGGCGTCGCCTTCGTCAGCGGCACCCTGGTCTTCGGCGAGACCTCCACCGCTGCCAGTCGTGCCGCCGCCTCCGAGAACCTCGCCGACCTCTCCGTCCGCGTCAGCCCCAAGCCCCTCGAGCCCGGGGAGCCCGCGCCCGGGGGCCGACCCCCGGTGCTCGACGACGCGACCGTCGCCGAGCTCGCCGGTATCAGCGGCGTCGACAGCGTCCGGCCCTCGATCTCCGGCTCCGCCGTACTGAACACGGCCGACGGCAACCCGATGCGCAGCGCGAAGCGCGGCGGCAACCGGGCCGACGCCTGGATCCCCGGCCCCGGCGACAAGGACCCCCGCTTCCCGATCGCCCAGGGCCACGCACCGCGCACCGGCGACGAGATCGCCCTGGACACCGGTACCGCCGCCCGCGGCAAGCACAAGATCGGTGACAGGATCACCCTCGCCACCAACGGCCCCGTCATGCACAAGCGGCTGGTCGGCATCGTCACCACCGAGGACACCCGTGTCAGCTCCGGCTCCGGCACCCTCGTTCTCTTCGACAGGGCCACCGCCCGCGACATGTTCGGGCAGTCCGGCGCCTACTCGTCCATCGACCTGACGGCCAAGCCCGGCACCGGTGACTTCGACCTGGCCGAGCGCGTCACCGACACGCTCGGCGCCGACCGGGCCGAGATCGCCACCGCGAGCGACCTCGTCGCCCAACAGGACCGCTACGTCAGCGTCCTGGTCCGCGGCAACGAGAAGGTCGCCCTGATCTACGCCCTCGTCGCCCTCTTCATCGGCTCGTTCCTGATCGTCAACACCTTCACCATGCTGGTGGCCCGCCGCAGCCGGGAGATCGCCCTGCTGCGTGCCGTCGGCGCCTCCCGCCGCCAGGTGATCCGCTCCCTGCTGATCGAGGCCGGTCTGGTCGGCCTGTTCTCCTCAGCCCTCGGCTTCGTCCTCGGCCTCGGTCTCGCCGTCGCGATGCCCCACTTGATGACCATCGACGGGAACGCCGCTCCCACCGGGCCCCTCGTGATCGGGGCCACGCCCATCGCCGCCGCGCTCCTCGTCGGCGTCGGCCTCACCGTGCTCTCCGCCTGGCTGCCCTCCCGCAAGGCGTCCAGGATCGCTCCGGTCGAGGCGCTGCGGGCCGTCCACCGGCCACCGTCCGCCACCGCCTCCCGCTACCGGGCAGTCGCGGGCGGACTCCTCGCCTTCGGTGGCGTCGCCCTGCTGATCTCCCTCTCGGGAGCCGAGGACGCCTCCGACGAGAACCTCCAGAACGCCGTGTTCGGCGCGTTCGGCCTGATCGTCGGCCTGTTGATGCTGGCCCCGATCCTGGCGGTCCCCATGATCCGGGCCGGTGGCAAGCTCACCACTCGCTTCGGCGTCGTCGGCCGGCTCTCCCGCGAGAACGCCCTGCGCGACCCGCGCCGCACCGCTGCCACCGCCTCCGCCGTCGTCGTCAGCACCGCCCTCGTCGCCGGCCTCGCCATCATCGCCCACTCCAGCGCCCGGGCCCTCGACCGCCAGGCCGCCGCCGGCCTCACCGCCGACCACCTGATCACCGCCGACCAGATGACCGGCATCGACCGGGCCACCGCCCGTAGGATCGCCGACACCCCGGGCGTGCGCACCGCGAGCGCCATCGCCGATGGGCAGATCCTCCTCGGCGGCGACAATCTGAGCGTCACCGGTGTCGATCCCGCCGGTCTCGACAACGTGATGAAGCTCGACTTCGTCTCCGGCTCCCTCAAGGGCCTCAAAGCCGGTGCCGTCGCCGTCTCCGAGACCACCGCCCGCGAACACCACCTCAAGGCCGGCTCCCAGGCCGATACCACCCCCGGCTTCGGCCGCGACGGCATCCGGACCTATACCGTCATCGGCGTCTACCGCGACAACCCCGCCGCCGGCCCGGCCATCGGCGACCGCGCGGAAATCCAGCACCTGGACGAGAACAGCCAGTACTTCACCCGGGTCCTCGTCGCCACCGACAAGAACGGCGTCTCCGAGGCCAAGCTCCTCGACGCCACCGGCAAGAACCCCCTTCTCACTGTCCAGAGCCGCGACGAGTTCGTCGCCGAGGCGTCCGGTGTCATGAGCATCGTCATCAACCTGATGTACGGCCTGCTCTTCCTCGGCGGCGCCATCTCCGCCCTCGGCATCGCCAACACCCTCGCCATGTCCATCACCGACCGCACCCGCGAGATCGGCACCCTGCGCGCCATCGGCATGCACCACGCCGGTATCCGCACGATGATCCGCCTCGAGGCCCTCACCGTCTCCGCCTTCGGCACCATCCTCGGTGTGGTGAGCGGAACCTTCGGGGCCTGGGCCATCGGCTCCCTCGCCAACGGCTCCATCGAGCAGTACGAGTTCACCCTCCCCTGGGGAACCCTCCTCGCAACCGGTGCGCTCTCCCTCGCGGTCGGCATTCTCGCCGCAGCCCTCCCGGCCCGCCGAGCCGCCGGCCGCAGCCCCTTGGAGGCCGTCGCCGAATCCTGACCCCGAGCCACTCGACAGCGCCACACGACGCCCGCTTCGTACGTGAAGAGGAGGTACTCACCGGAGACGAGGCCGCGGCCGGCATCGCCGCACCCGCGCCTGTGCGAGACAGCGTGGCGAAGGGGCCCGTCCATCACGGACGGGCCCCTTTCGGGCGGCCCCGCGTCCCAGCCGCCCGATCCGTCGCGACGAGCGGCAGGGGAGAGGCTCGACGAGGCCCTGCGACTCGACGTCGGAGAGTTGCTGGGCGGCAACGGCTGATCGACCGAGTAGTCTCCGGCAGGACGGCCTCGCCGTCTCGGCAGGTCTCCATCGATTTCCCCGGCCGCCGCTGCACCAGCTGCTCCCGCCCGCACCTCCGCGCACCCACTCACCCACCGGCCGAGGCCGTCGCCCTGGACGACACCGCCCGTGCGGAGCGAGCGGGACCGGCCCCGGCGCCGCCCGGCCCTCGATGCCGTGTCCTCGGCATCCGTACCTGAACAGAAGAACGACATCGTGCGGAGCGTGCGATGTGCGTCGCATCGAGCGGAGAGGCATGACAGGACGATGTTGATCTGCGGCATCAAAACCTGTCGGTCGCAGGCACGGCGATGGCCTATGCCGCGCTCGGCCGGGTCGAGAAGTCCGCCCACCCGATCTTCGACGGAATCACCGACGCCTTCCCGGCCACGTCACCCGACAAAGCGGAGCTCTTCGGGAAGAAGATCGCTGTCAACCGCGACGAACTGCTTCCCGGGCTGTCGGACGCGGACCTCATCGCCACGTTCCAGGCGTACCTCGGAGACCTTCTGCTGCACCGGCTGTCCACCGTGCTGCGGCGTGGGCTGTTCAGCCCCACCAGTACGGGCCGCCCTGCCTCCTGCGCGCGGCCCAACCTGGTGATCGGGGGAGGATGCGCACTCAATATCAAGCGGAACAGCATGCTGCGGGCCAGCAGCCTGTTCGACGACATCTGGATCGCGCCGTTCCCGAACGACTCGGGCGCAGCGATCGGCACCGCCACCTGCGAGATGTTCCGCGTGAGCGGTCACCCGGCACTGGAGTGGGACGTCTACAGCGGACCCCGGATCGCAGTGGGCGGAATTCCCCAGGGATGGCAGGAAAACCCTGTGACGAAAGGCAGTTGGCGCAGCTGCTGCACACCGAAGGGGAACCGGTCGTCGTACTGTCCGGCCGGGCCGAGCTCGGTCCGCGCGCGCTGGGCAACCGCAGCGTCCTGGCCCCGGCCACCGATCCGGCCATGAAGGACCGTCTCAAGGGCCGGGCCGGATACCGCCCGGTGGCGCCGGTCTGCCTCACCCCGCACGCGCCGAAGGTCTTCACCCCGGGCACCCGCGACCCGTACATGCTCTTCGAGCACCGCCTGCGGCCCGGCCGGGCCGACCGCATCCCCGCCGTCGTCCACCTGGACGGCACCGCACGGCTGCAGACCATCGACCCGTCCCAGCACACCGCCGCCGCACGCATCCTCAGCGCCTACGAGGAACTCAGCGGAGTTCCGGTGCTGTGCAACACCAGCGCCAACCACAACGGCAGGGGATTCTTCCCGGACGTGGCCTCCGCGGCCGAGTGGGGCGGCACCCGCTACATCTGGTCCGAGGGAAAGCTCTGCACACGCACGTCCCCGGCCGAGGTCCCGCCCTGCTGAGCACGCTCGACCTGATACCGATACAGCCGACGACAGGCAGACGTCCCGGCCCTCCAGCACCGCCGGATTCTGGTGCGCGCCGCGCCCAGGGACACCATCGGCAGGCGCCGGTGGTCGACGACGCCGACCCGCTCCCGGTGCTCGGCCGCCAGGTGCCCGCGAGCCCGGCTGACCGGCCGGCGGGTGTTGATCCCGGTCATCTCCGGAACACACGCCGGGGCATTGCGAGGCACGGCTCGCCGGCAGTGCTTCCTCCAGAGGCGGCGAGGGCGTCGATGAGGCGGGAGACCGTCGGGTCGGAGGCGACCGGCCCGAACAGGGCCGGCTCAGCCCGCAGCATGCCGACATCGACCGTGCGGTCCCCGCCCGACGCGACCGCCGGTGCAATGTCCAGGAGAGCCTTCCCGGGATCGTGGACGGCCCGCGGCTTCCGTCATGGCGCACGGACGCCTCTGATTCGTTGGTGATCACGGGCTGGTGCGTGATTGGGACAGGGCTGAGGTGCCTGAGCCGGGGCTTGTGTCAGCCGATGGTGTTGTGGTCGGAGGCGAGGTCGGCGATCAGGGTCCGCAGCCGCAGCCGCAGCCGCAGCCGCAGCCGCAGCCGCAGGCCGGGACGGTCGGGGACCGCACATCCCCGCTCGGCCGGCAGGGCGCGTGTTTCGCCGACCGCGCGAGTGATCGTGGAACGGTCGACGCCGAAGAGCGGCCCGAGCACTGAGCGCGGAAGATCGTGTCGCAGGTGAATCAGTGTGGCCGTCAGCCGGTCGGCGAAGACCAGGCGGTGCCGGGGCGGCGTTCAGCAGGTGCTCGGTGCGCTGCGGCCGGCGAAGCGGTCCGCGAGCCAGGGCCGTCCTTCCGAGCTGGTCGCCGCGGTCGCGGCGATGTGGCCGGGAACGTAGTTGCCGGAGAACTTCACCGTCGTACCCCTGCGGCACCAGTCGGCCGCAAGGGTCCTGCCGACCTGCTGGGGCACCACGTCGTCCAGGGCGCTGTGGGAGAGCAGGACGGGGACGGCGGGTGTGCGCCTGCCCAGCTGCTGGTCGGCCACGATCGTGTCCCAGGGGGCGCGCTTGAGGCGTTCGGTCAGCGGGCGTCCGTCGGCGGTGAGGAAACGCGAGTTCAGGAACGGGTACCTGGCCAGTGCCTGTGTCGTGCACAGGTTGTCGCGCAGGTCGTCCGTCACGCGCCTGCCGTGGGCGTTGAGGTAAGGGCCGGTGTCGATGTCGTAGGAGGCGGACAGGCCGGACAGGGCGTAGTTGAAGAACGCCCCGTAGGGCGAGCCGTCCATGCTCTCGGCGACCTTGTTCATGTCCGCCGGCGGTGCGCCGACGACCGCACCCCGGATCTTCAGCTCGGGTGCGTAGGCGGGGGCGAGTTCGGCAGCCGACGCGGATGCGCCGCCGCCCTGGGAGTAGCCGTAGAGCGCGACCGGTCCGGCAGCCGGGAGGCCCGCGGCGTCCAGACGCTGGGCGGCGCGGACGGAGTCCAGGACGGCCCGGCCCTGCGCCTCACGGTCCATGTAGGTGTGCACACCCGGAGTGCCGAGGCCCTGGTAGTCCGTCACCACCACGGCGTAGCCCTCGTCGAGGAGCCCCTTGAGCGGCAGCGCCTCGTACTCCGTCCCCTCGGCCAGCTGGCGCGAGGGGGCGCACTTGTCGGCCAGGCCCTGGGTGCCCGGGGCGAAGCCGACGATCGGGCGCGGCGCGGCATGCGCCTTGTTCGGGACCAGTACGGTGCCGGTGACCGCGATGGGCCTGCCCGTGCGGTCGGTCGTGCGGTACATGATGCGCTGCACGTTCGCGTCGACCTTCACCGCCTTGAGCGGGTCCAGATGGAAGACCCCCGGTTCGGCACTGATCACGTCACCGTTGGAGTCCGGCAGACGCACCTGCCGGACCTCGGGAATCGGCCCCGTGGCGGCCGCCTCGCCGGACGGCACGGGGACGGTGAACGCCGCGCAGGTGGCGGCGAGCGCTGCCACCACCCGACGGCGCGGAACATGACAACTCTGCATGAAAGCCCCTCGGTCGGAGAATCGGGATGATCAATGAACTGGACGAGACGGATAACGAGAATGAGGACATGTGGTGACGCGTGCGGGTGCCGGTCGATCGCCCGGCCGATCCCGGTCGGTGTTCGCCCGACGCCCGATCCGAGGTCTGCAACGCCCCGCTTCGCCAACGCAGTTCACGACGACCACCCGTGAGCGATCTCGCCAAGCCGATACTCCGTGTGGCTCCCTGGAACCATACGGCGGTTCTGGCTCAACTTCCGTGTAAGGGCGACTCCGAGCGACGGTTGGCGGCTGCCGGATGGCGCGAGAAACAGACCGAAAACAGATCATGATCGTCGCGGTGGGGCTGACAGTCTCGCCCGTGAGAGAAGTCGTGCCCCGGTTGCAGGAGCTGTTGTTCCCGCCGGTCGCGGACGTCGCGGTGTTGTCAGTGGACGTCGATATCGCGATAGTCCGTGTTGACGCGCACAGCACTTCGCGGGGCGCCGCCTGCCCGCAGTGCGGCATCTGGTCGGCTCGGGTTCACAGCTCCTGCCTGAGGTTTCCCGCCGATGTCCCGAGTGGCGGGCGAAGAGTCGTACTCCGCCTGCGCGTCCGGCGCTTCCGGTGTCCGGACAGGGTGTGTCCGCGGCGGACCTTCGTCGAGCAGATACCCGGCTTGACCCGGAAGCACGGCCGGCGCGCCGAGCGGCTGCGCTCCACGCTCGCTTCGGTAGGTCTCGCCCTGGCGGGCCGGGCCGATGCCCGACTGTCCGCGGTTCTGGGCGTGTCCGTCAGCCGGAGCACGGTCCTGCGCCTGGTCAAGGTCCTGCCCGAGCCGGATGTCCCGTCTCCTCGGGTGGTCGGCGTCGATGAGTACGCCACCCGCAGGGGCCATGCGTACGGCACCGTGTTGGTCGACGCCGAGCCCCGACGACCGGTGGACCTGCTGCCCGACCGGGAGGCGTCCAGCGTGGCCGGGTGGCTCGCCGCCCGTCCCGGGATTGAGGTCGTCTGCCGCGATCGTGCGCCGTTCTTCGCGGAAGGCGCCAGGGCCGGGGCGCCACGAGCCATCCAGGTCGCTGACCGGTGGCACCTGTGGAACAACCTCGGTGATGCCGCCGAGCGTGCTGTCGCCCGCCATCGCCAGTGTCTGCGCGTCCTCCTGCCCGAATCGGTCGGGAAGGAGGAGGCGGACGAGCCTGTGCTGTCCGGGGAGACCCCGGCCTCACCGTGGAAGAGTGACCGGTCCGCCAACCGCATCCGGGCCAGACACGCCACCGTCCGCGCAATGCTCGAAGCAGGCCACAGCCGCCGTTCCATCGGTCGTCAGCTCCATATGACACACCGAACCGTCAAGAGCCTGGCTGACGCCGCCGGACCGGAAGACCTCTTCACCGGCCAGTACCAGTTCAACCGAGCCACGGCCGTTGACGAGTACAAGCCCTACCTCGACAAACGCTGGGATGAGGGATGCACGAACGCCTGGAAGCTGTGGGAGGAGATCATCCCGCTCGGCTGCACCGGCAGCTACGGCATCGTCAGCGCCTACATCAGGAAGAAGCGCACTTCACCCCGCCCAGCCGCCAACACCTCGCGCTGTCACCCGGCGGATTCTCAGCCGGCCAGAGACCCTCACCGACACCGAACACTTCCGACTGAAGGAAGTCCTGGCCGACTGCCCTGAACTCGAAGCCCTCACCGGCCACGTCCGGTCCTTCGCCGAAATGCTCACCGAGCGCCAAGGCCACCGTCTCCCGCAACGGCTCGACGCCGTCCGCAGCGACGACCTCCCCAGCCTTCATAACCCTCGCGGCCGGCATCGACCGCGATCGCGACGCCGTCATCGCCGGACTCACCTTGCCCTGGAGCTCTGGCGCAGTCGAAGGCCATGCCGACCGGATCAAGATGCTCAAGCGCCAGATGTTCGGCCGCGCAGGTTTCGCCCTGCTCCGCAAACGTGTCCTGCCGTCCTGACGGTGCCGGGAAGTTCGGCTACAGCCCAGCCGCTCGACGGTTGGGCAGAGCGCATGCCGCGGTACCTCCTGGCATGCGGTGACGATTGTTCGCGACAAGTCGGTACACACCATGGGCAGCCCACCGCATGGGAGGCAGCATGAGCAACGCACCCGCCAGCGCCCACCCACCGCCTGCGCTCAACAGCACCTTCGCAACAGCCTGGGCGCCTCCATACACAACGCCGCTGGGAGTCACCCACAAAACTTCATGCTCGGCTCGTGTTGAGGCGACACCAAGAGCTTCCAAGTCCGCGAACTGCCAAGCAATGGTCTCGCAACGAGGCTGTAGACGTCGCTCAGCGAACCTCACCGAAGTAGTGCAAAAACCGCAATCCCCATCAAAAACGAGTACAGGCCGATTCCGCATGACCACATCATGCCGCGCCTACCGCAGAGTGGCCGCTTCACCGACGGATACAGGCCACAGAGCGTCATCGAGCACGGAAGCTGCGCCAGAACCGTCTCTCGTGAGCAGAGCCACCCCGATCCTCGTTCCGGTCGCCGGGGCCGTCATCGGTCTCGCTCCCGGTGCCCTCGGTGGCGGGCGCACCGACCGCGTGGACCCGTACGGGCGGGGACTTGCGCCAGGAAGTGATCGCCCCCTTCACCAGGTTCGCTATCCTCGCCGGCTGGGACGGCAAGAGACTCGCCTCGAAGATCACCGGACGAACTCTCCAACAGATCTTCGCGTTCGTCCTGCGGGGCGTGGCGGCCTTCGTGCTCGTCGACGTGATCGCCCGAGCGAGGCCGCTACGGCCGCCGGGAGGGCCGGGCCGGGGAGAAGAGCACGGCTTCTCCGGCCACCCATGCTTCCCGTCCCATGCCTCGCCCCGCACCCGCGGCACGGTCGGACACAACGGCCGCAAACTCCCCGGCCGCCGCCCCGACAACGCCCCCGGCACGACTCCGCGCAACAACCGGGTCGAGGAGAAGGCGGGGCCGGTGCGCCGGTTTTCCGCCCTCTCCGTTCGACTGGCACGGGACCGAGCGCGTCACCCGTGCTTCGACGGCTCCCGGGGTGAGGACCGCGCCGTCCGTTTCCCCGTCGGGCGGAACAGCGCCAGCAGCCCTGCCAGCGCGACCAGAACCGCCAGGAACAGGAGCACGATCCGGTCGGACACGGCGGCTCCGACGGCCGACAGGCGCTCCTCCAGGGCGAACTCAGTGTCGGTGCTGATCACCGACGGCAGTGCGGACGTCCCGTCGAACATCAGGAAGGCCGTGCCGAGCGCGACGAACACCAACCCGCCGATGACCGAGGTGCTGTGCAGGGAGACCCGCCCCACCCGGAGGGACCGGCCGCGCAGCCAACGCTTGCGGCCCAGGTCGAACCGGTCCCACAGCAAGGCCAGAACGAACATCGGCAACGCCATTCCCAGCGCGTACACGGCGAGCAGCATCCCACCGTGGACCGGATCACCACCCACTGCCGCCACGGTGAGAATGCCGCCGAGAATCGGCCCCGCGCAGAAGCCGGCCAGGCCGTAGACGGCGCCCAAGACGAACACGGACAACGCCGATCCGGAACGGCGTGCACCGGCCGCCTGCGCCATGCGCCGGGAGCCGAACCCCAACCCGGCGATCTGGGCCGCGCCCAGAACGATGACGGCCCACCCGCCGACCGTCACCAGGGTGTCCCGATGGCCGTAGAACAGCCGGCTGGCGAAGGAACCGGCTACGCCGAGCGGCACGAGCGTCGCGCACAGACCGATGTAGAACAGGCCGGTACGGGCCAGCAGTCTCGTCCGGCTGGTGAAGGAGTACGCGAAGAAGGCCGGCAACAACAGCGCGCTGCACGGACTGAGGAGCGCGAGCAGCCCACCGAGGAAGGCCACCGCCAGACCGACCTCGCTCACCGTCCCGCCGCCTCGGCCGCCGCTTCGACGGCTTCCTCGAACGTGTCCGTGGGCTGGGCCCCGAGGACCGGCTTTCCGTTGATCAGGAACGCCGGGGTGCTGCTCACACCGAGGCCGTAGCCCTCTTCCTGATCCTTGCGCACGGCGGCGCGGGCCGCGTCGGATGCCATGTCCGACCGGAACCTCTCGATGTCGGGGATGCCTGCCTGCCGAGCCATCGCGACGAGTTTCTCCGCGGAGAACTCGCCTTTGTTGCGTTCACGTGGCCTGCTGTAGGCGACCTCGTGGAACTCCCAGAACTTCTTCTGGCGTCCGGCGGCCCATCCGGCCAGCGCGGCCCGCTCGGACTCCTCGCCGAAGACGGGGAAGTTGCGCCACTCGATACGCAGCACCCCCTTGTCCACGTAGGAGCGCAGCAGTTCGGGTTCGGTCTCGCGGGCGAATCGACCGCAGAAGGGGCATTGGAAGTCGGAGTACTCGATCATCACGACCGGGGCGTCGGCCGGTCCGACGGCCAGGGCGTCGCCGGGGGCACGGCGCGCAAGGGCGAGCAGGCTCTCGTCGGCGGGTACCGGGTCGGCCGGTCCGGTGGCGACTGGGGACCTGGTCTCCGGCTTGTCGCCGGGGGCCGAGCCATCCAGCGCGAAGGCGAGTCCGGCGAGCGCCGCGGCGGCGACGAGCGCCGCGGCCGTCACAGCGGTCCGCCTGCGGGGACGGCGGGCGGAAGAAGGGGTGGATGAAGGGGTGGCGCACCTCAGACGTGAGGAAGAAGGAAAGGAGCAGAACCGGGCCGCGGATCAGGCGGAAGCCGTGACCGGGCACACGGCCTGGAGGGACAGGCGGCGCAGTGCGGCCTCCGCCAGCAGGCCCACGGAAAGGACCGCCAGCAGGGGCTGCAGGGGGGCCCAATAGCTCATGGCGCCGGAGGCGCCGAGAAGCACGAGAACGAGCTTGTTGCACACCGGGCAGCCGACGGCGAAGAAGGACAGCACGCCGCCGGCCGCTCCCAGACGACTGCCGTCGCGGGCCGGTGCCGTCTTGGGCGGGGAAGGCTGCCGCACGTAGGTGCTCAGGACGATGCCCGCCAGTGCCGCCGTGACGACGAGGGCGGGGTAGTTCCACCACTGCACGGGGACGGACCGGCCGAAGAGGGGGTTGGGCACCACGTCGGTGGGCGTGCCGACCAGGACCGCGGTGGCCAGGGCACCGAGGCCCGCCACCGTCCACTGCCGGGTCCGCCAACCACGCAGTGCCGCACCGGCCCGGCTCCATGAGCGCGGGGAAGAGGACATGTGAGATGACTCCGTTCTGGAGGATTCAGGGACACGACCAACGGGCCGGTCTAAATCCGCAGAACGGAGTGGAGCGATGGGGGAGGCGGCGGGGCGGGGCCCGCCGAGTACGTGCCGGGGCACGGCGCATGGAACGCCACCGCTCCGGCCCGGGACGTCGGGCAACCGGAGCAGTCGGATACCTGCGAAGTGTTCTCGGCCCGCTGCGGGGTCTGATCGGCGACGGCCTTCTTGCCGCACGGCGCAGATGTTCCGGACGGCGCTTCGAGAGAGGAGGAGGGGTGGGCGAACTCCGCGGCAGATGTCCGGAGGAGCGAACCGTCACGCTGCACGTGGCCGAACACGCACAGCAGGGCGACGACGGCCACGAGCAGGGACAGAACAGCGCGAAAGCCGGTGTGCACCGGCCCGTATGCGCTCGCCCGCCTCATCATCGCCCCCACGCCCGTTCAGTGGTACGGCCACTCTAGGGCACACGATCCGGCACCCGCCTCAGCCCGTGCGGAATTCCCACCCGGGCGGACCCGAGCCTCCGCGACGATGAGCCGCGCCCTCCAGGGCCCGTTTCGCACGCGCCGTCGACGGCCCCGTCGGGACAGCCCGACAGGCTCGCCCCGAGCACCCGAGCACCCGAGCACCCGAGCACCCGAGCACCCGAGCACCCGGGCACCCGGGCACCCGGGCACCCGAGCGGCTCGTAGGAGAGCGGGGACAGGCGACCGGACGGGAGGGAGTGCGGGAAGAGGTGAAATCGCCTCTTCCTCAACCGAGGACACTTCGACGTGGGAGCGAGGCGCGGCGTCCGAGGACGGGATACCGGCCCGACGGCGGACCGGCGGGAGGAAACGGTCCGGAAGGCCCCCGTGCACGGGCCGATCGGCCTGCCGCTGGCCCCGGTGGTGCCGCATCCGGTTCACCAGGCACAGCACAGAAGAGGAACCCGCACCGTGAAGAAGAGCGCCCTCCCCATGCGCATGGGTGGCGAATCGCTGTCTCCTCGATGTCCGCTCGCGGTTCGTGGAACTCCTGCAATCGAACACAACTACCGCGAGCTCAGACACGGCCTCGGCCTGGACCACTTCGAGGACCGCACCTGGCGCGGCTGGCACCACCACACCACCCTCGTCACCGCCGCCCAGGCATTCCTCCCATCAGGTGGCTCGACCCGAAAGTCCACACGACGGCCCGACCCTCCACCAGGTCCTGGACGTTCTCCAGAACCTGCTGAAGGGCTGGACCGGCACCTGCACCACCTGCAACCGCCCCTACCCCGCAACAGGGGGTTGTCACGTTGTTGGGTGTGTGAGTGTCTGATGGTGTACCGGGTGTGGTGGGGCCGGGTTCCGGTGCTGTGCTCAGGCCGTGGTGGGCAGGGTGATGCCGGTGGCCTGGTTCCGGATGGTGAGGCGGATGCGGTAGTGGGTTGCGGTCATCAGGTGTCGGCGGGGCCGGAAGTGGGGTGAGATACCGCTGAACGCGGCCGGGAACCGCTGGGCTGCGCCGACGCTGCGGAAGAAGCGCCTGGTCGCGGCCTTGCCCCTTCGGCCCCGGACCAGGGTGTCGAGCACGGTGCCGTCAACGTCGACGGCCCGCCACAGGTACTTCCGCTACCCGTTGATCTTCACGGACACCTCGTCCGGATGCCATTCCCCCCGGCCACGGCCGGCGGCTGCGCAGTCCGTTCGCATGGGCCTGCCCGAACTTCATGCACCAGCGGCGGACCGTCTCGTGGGGGACGATCACATCGCGCTGGAGCATCAGCTCCTCCACCCCACGGAACGACAGCGGGAAGCGGAAGTACAG